>JAQVKF010000097.1 GCA_028694795.1 Thermoguttaceae bacterium
GCGTACGAGGGCAACGCGACGCGTTCACTGGTCGAATCGCTCGGAATGCGGCCGATCGTTCCTCCAAAATCGAATCGCAAAAAGCCGTGGGAGTATGATAAAATACTTTATAAACGCCGCAACGAGGTGGAGCGTTTTTTCCGCCGCATCAAGGCCTATCGTCGTGTCTTTACCCGTTATGATAAATTAGATATCATGTATCTCGCTTTTGTTCACCTTGCTATCATTAGCGAATTGTTACGCCAAATTACGTGAACACGCCCTAGACGTACAAGCCGCAACGTGGGTCAACATGGTACAACGTTGACGTGAACACCCCTAGACACACAAACTTCAATATCAACCGACATAAACCACTCCAACTTCTGTTATTTCATTCTCGGCCATCGGTTTTTACCATGTGACTATATGTGAACACATCCCAGCTGTTTTGTTTTCATAATGACGTTTGAATTGGCTCGTGCGCATCTTAGAAAAGTCCAAAAACGATACCATGGATGTTGGGAGCATGGAAATGCCCAAGACCATTTCAAGAAATCGTGATCCGTTTGTCCATCAGGTTTGGTACGAATCCAGTCTGTTTTTTGTGCTATCCAATTACTCACGTATGGTGACAGCATTTTAATAAGATTCTATTTCGCTCGCCTTCGGTACCAGTGGACCGCTCTGGTTATTGGCGAAATTTCGTACCATGATCGTCTCGATTGCTCGTCCTGGCAAAATCGCTCCGCAATACGTCTCCACGCCCATGGCCACCGCGGCATCATACGTGGCCATACGCAACACCTCCGCGAACGAAAGCGACGATTCACGGTGGAGCAACGTCCGCATTTCGTCCCATAGATCAAGCGACGCGGCGGAACCACGACCTTCGGTCCCAAGTACCACGCGAACTCCCGCACGACGCAACCGACTGACCAGCGGCCCCGTATAGCCAAAATGTGAAAAACTTTGCGGACAGTGAACAACCGCCATCTGTTCGCGATGTTCCGATAGAAAGGCAAGGTCCACCTCGGTTAAAAAATTTCCATGGATCACCAACACACGCCAAGCTCGGCTCAATACACCCAACAGGTCAATAAAATGGGTATTTTGCGCAAAGCCAGAGAAATCAGATATTCCTAATGATTCGAGAAGTTGGCGAAATGGGCCTGTTTGATTTTTCAAAAATTCCTCTTCGAGCGGCGATTCGGCCAAGTGCATGGCCAGCAACATGGGCGAGCGAGTGGCGACAGACATCAGTTTTTCTAAAAATAGCTGCGGTACCGTATAAGTTGCGTGCGGAGCGAGGCCACGTCGCATCGGACAGCGGTGTGTGGACGGAAATGACAAGGATGGCGAACAAGCCAGCTCAGAGGACAGAAAATCGGTCGCCTGTTGGATGACCGCGTCAAACCGCGAACGATCCGGAGCAATCAACTCCCGCATGGTCCAACCACCGAGATTCGACTGCTGAAGTGTCACCGCATCGGCTTCGGACTGTGTACAATCCGCCACGGCACACGTTTGAGCCACCTCTGTTTCCATCACCCCACGCAATAGAGGAGGAATAATAGGTAATTTTGCGTTTTTGGAAGATTTGGAGGAATCGTCAGAGTCGTTTTTTTTTCGAGCGGCGACCACCTGTGGAATCCATTCGGGTAGCGTCAGCCCTCGCCCGAAGGGTGTGGTAAAGTCACTTAAATCGAGATGAGTATGAGCGTTGATCGGTTTGGGCATGATGACACAATCGCCCAAATCAATCAGGCGATCCGCCTCGATTGCGATGGAGCGAACGAATGGTTCACAGCGTTCCACCACACCGTTCCGCACGAGCAGCAGTCCATTCTCGAACGGTTCGGTGATAGCCGTCGCGATCCATTTAGCTCGATAAGCGACTGTATTCATTGATACACTGATTTCCAAAGCGAAGCCCGCCTACCGGCAACGCCCTCGCTTTGCCAGTTGGAGTGGAATAGCGACGGCAGATTCGGCGGACTATTTGTACCTGCTCACCAAGTTTGTACCATCACCGTCTACTAAAAAGTTTTGAGTTGGATGTTTTTGAACCAGATATTCATCGCCGGTCCGACATGAATCTGGAAACCAATCAACCCCTTCGCAACACGCTGCTCAATCGTCTGATCGGAAAAATGCCCCGTGACCACCCCGTTGACCTTGACCGTGATCTCGAAATCTTTCGCTGTAATCTCCAGGTCGTTCCAATCGCCATTTTTGATCACTTTTTTCAACTCGGCATCATCGGCAAAAGCGTCATCCGAGTGGAATTTTCCATCCGCATCGCAAAAACAGTTCTTACCGCGAAACGGCATCACACCGCGTGAACCACGTTCTTCATAAACGCCGCCCGTGTAGGTGTCGTTCGCGTCCATATCGACTTGGTAACCGCCCATGCACCATCGTCCCCAATCGGAATTCTCGCGTGAACGAATCTGTACGCCTGAATTGCCGCCCTGCATTTTGAATTGAAGCTTCATGACGAAATTACCCGGTTCGCCACCACGCCAAACAATGAACTGGTTTACCTTGAGATCGCCCGCCGTATGGCCGTGGATCGCACCGTCGTCCACATCCCAGTGTTTCGGATCGCCGTCCCAACCGTCCAGCGTCTTACCATCGAAAATCGGGGTAAAGCCTTCCTCCACCCACGCGGGCGTCTCGGCGAGACAAAATCCACACATCATCGCAAACGCGAACAAACTGCCTACCCATTGACGTAACATGAAAAACTCCTTCTTGATTCGTTCGTATCTTTCGTACATCTTTCGCGCGTATACCGCGCGTCATACGTAGTATACCGCATTCGACGTATCCATTTCAATTTTTATGCCGCTGATTCCGCACGAATTTTGCCGAGCCAGAGGATTCGGTCCCTGATCAGGGGATTCGGCCTGATTATTTCCAATTCCCAACGGTTCTAGAGTGTGTTCATATATAATCACATAGTCAAAGCCGATGGCCAAGAATGAAATGACCGCAATCGGGATGGTTTAAGCCGGTTGGTACTGAAGTTTGTGAGTCTAGGACTCACGTAAGCGTCGTACCATGTTAACCCGTGTTGTAGCTTGCACGTCTAGTAAAAGGTTTTGGAAGGGAAGTTTGACGGGAAACTTTTTTTAAAAGTTTTCTCTCATGGGTTCTTCGCCTCAAAAAAGTTTTACGAAAAAGCATTTTCGCAGAAAATGCGCAAACTTTTTTGAACTTTTTACCTGACGCTGGTACAGCCGGTCGCTCCGATTAAGGTGGCAACTTGCGTGAACACGCCCTAATTATTCGGCCCATCGCGGATCGGGATGAGGCAGAAATTCAGTTGGCTTTCCTTCGGAGAGTGCGAGAATGTTGCGCTTTGCCGCAGCAACCGCGTCCTCATGCGGCAAAATGGATAGCTTTAACTCAAATAACCGCGATTGTCCCGGGGCGAGTGTGGCGACACGGCCTTGTCGTTTCTCAAACGAATGGGTATTCGGGAAGTTGATCGACGGTTCCAAACCGGTGACATAACCATCGGTTTCGGCAACGGGATTTTTCCACAACGTGAAAAGCGGAAGCTGATCGCGCGAAAAACTGATCTGTACGCCGCGTTTGGCCGCCGCATCATGGAGCATGACGCTCGTTCGTCCCTCCTCCGTGGCGTATAAATCGCATAAATAACAGACTTCGGCGATTCCCGGCGTCGGCGACTCGTATGTTTCCCATCGTTGATATCGCACTGGATCGGCGGCAATGGCATTGCGCGGCGACATCCGTTTGACCGGCAAGACCACCTTGGGTCCCGCTTCCAACAGCGGCAGACCGAAGTTAATATGGTATAACAGTTCGAATTCCGCCGGGACACTCGAAATATTTTCAATCACATCGACGACACGAATCCACGGCTCACCTAAACGTGTCGTGTAGGTCGTTCGTAAACGCAGATTGTTGCCAAACATGCGTGACTCCTCGACAACACCCGTAATCTCGATCTCGCCTCGCTCGCTGTCGACCGAGAGCTCACAATAATTAGCCGGTGTGTTTTGGATTTTTCCATGGAGTGGATATTTTAAGACGCCATTCACGTCGAACTCCGGTGCACCGTTACTGCCCAATCCCGCTCGCACAAGCAACTCGTCGAATCCGCTCAGCCAACCGATTCCGGACGGTTCATAAAGGTCGACGAAAGCGGGATGAACCGGGCCTGGCACGGGCGATTTCCAACCGATTTCCAGATCGTCACACCACGCTTTCCAAAGGCCCATACCACGGGTCGGCAGAACCGTAAATCGAATTTCGCCATTATCGACAAGAATCGCGTCCACACCATCCTGACGGCCGCCGGCTAACCGATGTTTCGTCACCGACCAGCCGGATATCATCGGCTGGTGCGTACTAAAATCGAAAGGCGTGATCGTCAACGATTCCTCGTAATGATTCCTCGATTGATCAATCAATACCCATTTTTTTCCAGACATGGTGCGACTCCTTGTACTGTGTTTTAGGTCGGGAACCCCCGCGTTTTCTCCGATTCCGCTTGATTCGGAGGAATATCGCCATCCAACTTCCGGCAACCTCGCACTAAGAGCATAGCATAGTAGCAAACGCGTCGCAAGTCCCGGAAAATTTGACCGTTTTACCAGACGGTGATACTGCCAACTTGGTGAGCAACCACGAACGGGCCATTCGGATGGTCACTTCGTCCCCGGCCCTCACTGGTCGAATCTACCGTTAAAACTTCATCTCAAAGGTTGTTTCCCACAAGTGTGCCGTGTGAATTTAAAACTCCAACATCTAGGACAGGCTCACATAATCACGGGGAAAAGTTGCTCCCACGACCGCTTGCAACGCAAGCCGAAAGGGTTTCTTATTAGACGTTGATACTACCGCTGTCAGGTAAAAAGTTTTTGGGACGGTTTGGAGGGGAATTTTCGCAAAAGTTCCTCTCCATTTGTTTTCCTTTTTTCCTTCTAAACATCGCTTTGCAAAACAACCATTTCACCCCTTCATTTGATAACCATTTTTCCATTCTGGTAAGTCACAGATTTACCGGGTGGAAAATGAATATGGATGCCCGCTTGCAGCCGGAAACGCTCGGCGATCAGTTCATTTTTGCAGGAATTTTGCCAAAATATCTTGCAATCGCGAGTACATTTGGACATGATATATACGAAGGGAATGTGTATTCGATTTTCACGACGTACATGCCGAGCATGGGAGAAACCTGTCGTGATGCACCGAGTCTTTGTTCATGGCAATTCGAGATTCGAAGCCAAAGGAGAGAAACAAGATACTGTTCAGAGGGATTTTCAGCGGTGTATTTGTGATATTGATGGGCATGATAACAGGGGTAAGTGGGCTTGATAAACCGTCTGGTACGAGTGACACGATGGTCGATGACAGCAGCATGGTCACGGTACCGGACGATTTTACGGAGCCGTCCGAGGCGTTGAAGCATGTGAAAAAGGGTGGACGTTTGCGGTTTACTCCGGGTACATACCGGCTCACGCAGCCCCTTGAAATCACGCGAAATATCACGGTGACCAGTACGACGGGCAATCCGAAAGACGTCCTACTGGAATCGAAACATGACACGGCGATCATTCTGAAAGCAGCAAACGCCAGAATCCAAGGGCTGTCGCTCCAAAATCTGGGGGCGGAAGCCAAAAGCATTGGAGCGGAAGCCTGTACGTTATACATTCCGGGAGGCACTTCGGAGGTGGTCAACTGTGAGATCACGGGCAATTCAGATGGCATTCAGGTCACCGGAGATCAAACCAATCCGGGCGTGAGTCATTGCAAAATACACGATTGCGGTCGCGCCGGCGTTTTGGTATCGAACGGTGCCGAGGGCCAATTCACCGATTGCGAGATGTACGAAAATACGTTTTGTGGCCTAGGGGTTCGTAATCGCGGTACTCACCCCGTGGTCGAAAAGTGTAAAATATACCAGAATGAACGGGCTGGTGTTTTTGTGTGGAAAAATGGGGTGGGAATTTTCCGCAACAACACGCTCAAAAATAATGTTCATGGTGATTGGGATATCGATGATGCCAGCAAGGTTATCCGAACGGGCAACACGCCGAACAAATAAGACTCGCCCGCTGACGGGTGTCTGTCGGAGACTCATTCGTGTGCGCATTGAGCGAATACGATAAGCGAAAGCCTTGAAGCAAGTGACGGCCCTCGCGGATTCGCTCTTGTCTGATTTTCTAAAAAACGGTATGCTGGCAAAGCGATTTTTTTTGTCCGCATGGAAAGATCATCCTAGCGTTTTTGTCGGGCGGAGAGTCCAACGAACGAGAACATGCGGCAAAATGGTCCCTTCGAATGGCCGATCAGGACGAATCTGTACAAAAAAATCAGGGAAGAGGTTCACACATGTCGATGGATATTATCCACGAGTTCGATTCTTACCGTTGTAACGCAGGTCACAAAACGCTTTCCATCTTGCACACAGTCGTGGGCAGTTTGGCGATTGGCTCATTGGCAATCGGCTCACTGTTTTGGACGGGATCGTTATCCGCGCAAAATGCGCCCGCACCACGGCTAAACGCCGCAGCCACGGCCGCTCCCGTTAGTGCCGCGACCACACGTCCAGCAACGGGTCAACCGACAGCGAGAACTTCGACCGCCACCGCCCCAACAGCAGTCGGTGCCGCACGAACCGGAAGTGCCGCGACAGGGCAAACAGCAACGACGGGGCAAACGGCGGTGGGACAAGTAGCGGCGGCGGGCAAAACGGCGACGGGACAGACGGCGGCTGAAAAAGCGGTTCAATCGCAAAAAGAGCCGGTCAAACCAGAAGATCTGCTCGTGGGAGCAGAACCGGCACCGCAGGAAGCCGTTGATGCGGCCAAGCAATTGCTCAGTGGTACGACGAGCGCGAAACAGACATTGCCGGAATACCTCAAATGGAAGCGTAAACAGTATTCGCGCAAAGTCTTCCTGCAAGCGGCGTCGCCAGATCAGGTGAAACTATGGAGTCAGGAAGCGACGGCTGGCGATGGTTCGGCTCAATATTTGCTGGGTGAACTGATTCTGTTTGGCGTGGCGGGCGATGGCAAACCGGAGACGGCGTTGGCATGGTATAACCGAGCGGCGGCGACCTCACCAGAAGCGCAAAACGCTTTGGGGGCGTGTTATTTCAACGGTATTGGAACGACACAAGATCTTCCGAAAGCGGTCGAGGCCTATCAAAAAGCGGCCACAGCCGGGTGTCAGGACGCGATGTGCAACTTGGCGTTCTGTTATTTAGCTGGCATCGGTGGTGTCGAACAGAGCTATCCAAAGGCGATCCAATATTTTGAAAAACCCGCTACGGATGGCGATCGTGACGCGATTTACAATCTTGCGTTGTGTTATGAATTTGGTTTGGGGATGGATAAACCCGATCCAAAGCGAGCCGCTCAGCTTTACGAGCAAGGTACGCAACTCGGCGATCCGGAATCGCTTTGCCGATTGGGAAATTGCTACCAAGAAGGGATTGGCGTGACGAAAGATCTCACCAAGGCAATCGACTGTTATACCAATGCGACGAAAAAGAATTCTCCAGAAGGTTATTTCGATCTGGGATTATGCTACGCGGGTGGTCTTGGTGTCACGCAGGACTCAACCAAAGCACTCGAAATGTATCAGAAAGCGGCGGAACTCGGTCATGCGACGGCCATGTTTAATCTAGGTGTCGCGTACCATCAGGGAACAGGCCTTCCAAAAGATTTGGCGAAGGCGATCGGCTGGTATCAGAACGCGGCGGCACGTGGCGAGGCCCAGGCGAAATGCAATCTAGGCGTTTGTTGTCTCAATGGCGATGGCGTCGAGAAGAATCCGCAACTCGCGGTCCAATGGTTCGCGGATGCCGCGGGAAATGATGGTCTTCCGGAAGCGATGTACAATCTAGGCGTCTGTTACTTTGATGGTATCGGTATCGCCCAAGATCAAACGGTTGGTTTGCAATGGTTCAACCAAGCGGCTCAGGAAGGTTATTTGGACGCGATCGCCGCTGTGGGGGCGTGTTTGGCCGACGGTAAGGGAATCGCTAAAGATGTCGAAATAGCGAAACAGTATCTCACCGTAGCCGCGCAGCAGGGACATCCAGCCGCGACCGCGATGCTGAAAGAACTCGGTGGTGCGATCCCGGCGACAGGTACATCGGCGGCTGGTACTCCGGCGGCTAGTCCAACAGCAACCGGCACTTCAGCGACGGGAGCAACAGCTGGCACACCAGCGACAGCTCCGGCGGGTGGGACATCGGCGGCAAAAGTACCGGCAACCACGAAATAGAGACCGCACGAATACGGAATAGAGACGAACTATTCATAACCAGCCTGCCGGCAGCGGCAACGCGGGGGCCAGGAGTGCCGCTACGAGTTGTCACTACCGCGGTGTTGTTCGTAAGCTACAGTCAATTGCGGTCACCTTGTTCCCAGATCGGCTTTATCCGATTCATCACGTATCTATGAGCCAATTCTGCACATCCAGGCGGTAGATAATAAGCCGGGCGAGAACGCTATGCGACCGGCAACGCAAGGGCGTTCTCAACCGTATGCGAATGCAAATGAAAATCGAAAAATTTTTTCTGCCAATGATTGAATCTACTTTCTGGATGCTCTAATATATAGTCGGGTGCTATTTTATAGTTAAGATCATTGTTTAAGGCTTACGGCCCGTACCGTTTTCCATAGTCCAGACGTTCATGTTCTTTGAACGTCATAGCAAGGTTCCCGCCTTGATGGAAATGATGCGGTGCCTAATCGTCTTTCCGGCGAGAAACGTCAAAAAGTTCGTCGGGTAGAAAATGCACAGGGGAAACATAATATCATGGCAAAGTACACAGTCGATGCAATACGTAACATCGCGTTTTGTGGTCACAAATCGGCGGGAAAAACAACGCTCGTCGATCGGATGCTCACTTCTACGGGAGCGGTCAGTCGTTTAGCTAGTGTGGATGATGGAACGAGTATCTGCGACTTCGATGAAGAAGAAAAAACGCATCGTTACACGATCGAGTCATCGATTGTACATTTTGATTTTGAGGGCACCCGTTTCCAAATTCTCGATACGCCGGGTTATCCAGACTTCATCGGTCAGACGATCGGTACGCTCCGCGCGGCGGATAATATGGCCATTGTGATCAACGCTCAGGCTGGCATCGAAGTCAACACACGTCGCGTCTTCAATGAAGCCGGCAAAGAAGGTTTGGGCCGCGTCATTGTCGTCAATCGTATGGATGGCGATAATATCGAATTTGACACCATTTTGTCCAACATTCAAGAATTATTCGGTTCCTGTTGCGTCCCGATGAACGTTCCGGTGGGATCCGGTCAAGACTTCAAAGCGGTGATTAACACTCTCAAACCGGAAGGCGATATGACGGGCGCGTTGATTGATCCGGAAGAGATTCACAGTGCTTTGATCGAGGCAATCGTCTCGGCAGACGACGAAGTCATGATGCAATATCTCGAAGGTGAAGTGCCGTCGGAAGACGAAATTAAACGTTTGATGGTGGAAGCGGTCAAGAAGGGCGATTTGGTTCCGATCTTCTTCGTTTCGGCAAAAACGGGCGTGGGTTTTGACGAAATGTTGCGAGGCTTGGTCGCCTGCTGTGCGAATCCGACGCAACATCCGATGAAGGCGGAAAAGGAAGATTCGGACGAAATGGTGGAAATCGCCGCCAATCCGAATGGGCCGCTGGCCGCGCAAGTCTTTAAGGTGCGTATTGACCCGTTCGTCCAACGTTTGTCGTATATGCGGATTTTCTCCGGTAAAATGACGAAAGATATGAATCTGAGCATCGTTGGCAACCGTAAAGGTGTCAAAATTGCGCAATTGTATCTCGTCCAAGCGGGTGAAACGGTTCCGGTTGACGAAGCGGGGCCTGGCGATATCGTCGCGGTCACCAAGTGCGAAGATTTGGGCGTCAACATGTCGATTGGCGAATACCGGTTTGCCCCGATTCCGTTCCCGACACCAATGGTCGGTTTGGCCGCCTCACCGAAGACTCGTGGTGACGAGGCGAAACTTTCCACTGCGTTAACAAAACTCGCCCAGGAAGATTCCACGTTCCGTCGTGAGTTGGATCCGCAGACGAAAGAGATGGTTATTTACGGTATGAGTGAGCTGCATCTGACCGTGTTGCGTGAACGTCTCAAACGACGCGACAAGGCGGAACTCGAGACGCGTGAGCCAAAGATTCCGTACCGCGAAACGATCCAGATTAACGCCGAGGGAATGTATCGTCACAGGAAACAGTCTGGTGGTCGTGGCCAGTTTGGTGAGGTTCATATTCGGATGTTCCCGTTCCCGCTGGAAGAGACCGCCGAAAGTTTTGCGACAAAAGATCGTTTTCCGTCACTCAAAGAGACGCATTATGATCCAGATAACCACTTCCTATGGGTTGACTCAGTCGTAGGTGGAGCGATTCCTGGCAACTTTATGCCCGCAATCGACAAAGGATTCCGTGAACGATTGGAACGTGGTGTCATCGCGGGTTATAAGGTTCAGAACCTCTGTATTGAAGTGCACTTTGGTAAATATCACCCGGTCGATTCTTCAGAACAGGCGTTCAAGATGGCGGCGTCCATGGCGTTTCGCAACGTCTTCCAAACAGCGAAACCAACGCTGCTTGAACCGATCGTCAAACTGGAGGTGACGGTGCCGGGCGACAAATTGGGCGATATCAGCAGCGATTTGTCGGGGCGTCGTGGTCGTGTGTTGGGCATGGCGTCTGCGGGTGGTGAGTTACAAACAATTGCGGCGGAAGTTCCGCTCGCGGAGGTTTCCACCTACGCGAGGTCGCTCGCCAGTATCACTGGTGGTCAAGGTTCATACACGATCGAGTTTAGTCGTTATGACGTCGTACCTGGCAACGTGGTGAAAGAGATCGTCGAGAAATCGAAGGTCGAGGAAGAGGAAGAAGAAGAGTAAACCGCACGATCGCGCGAACTCACCGCCGGGCATTCCCGGCCTTTTTACCTTTTACCTGCCATTGGTGCCGCGAATTCGCTCGTTGGCTTGTCCACCGCCTAGAAGTCGGTACTGAGGCGGTTTCCAACCGTGTTCAAACGGAAACTCCGGCGGTACCCCTCCAGCAGACATCCATGAATATTTTTTCATCCCGATAGATCTTCGACTTGTCAAAATGGAAAAATACTCGGAAATTTAGCGGATGAGAAAAAGGATGTCTTTGAATAAGTAGGGAAGACGAAAGAAAAAAGTTTTTGGGAAATTTTTCTGAAGAAATTTTTCCCAAAAAACCTTCCAAAAACTTTTTACCTCCCTCCCGGCCCTACGGGCGATCGGGTTGGAGTGGCGCATACATGGGCCAATGCCGGAAGCGAAGCGACCGTCGCGGCCCCGTGGTCATTTGGTTTCACGATCATTTTTCTCCACGAATCGCTTGGAGCCAACGCCGTAGTTCTTGATCATATTCAGTCGCCAGATTGCTTCGTACCAGTTCACGCAAAAACGCTGCCGCGCCATTTTGGGCTTCCAAATTGGCCGATTCGGCATCGGGAAATCGATCCTTGGGGTCCGCGGCCACCATACGTCGGATAAACGTCGACAGTAATCGGCTCGCTAGGACCGGTTGTGGCAGAATATTTTCCAGATTATCCGCAAATCGCTTCTTTGCTCGAATCTGTTCTTCTTGGGTCAAATTGGCCGAAAATGGCGGTTTGCCTGTGAGCAATTCGACCAACACATATCCCAATGACGCGACGTCCGACTGTGGAAAATACTGTCCTTTCTCCAACAATTCAGGCGCGGCATACGGAAGTGTACAAAGCGGTCGTGTCAAATGTGGTTCGTTGAGCGAGACAGCGGAACCGATATCGATCAATTTGACTCGTCCTGTCTTTTTGACCATAATGTTAGACGGTTTCACGTCATTATGCACGATATTGGCATGATGCAGGGCGGATAATCCCGCCAGACAATCCCGAATGATCGCCACCGCTACACCAGGAGTCAATCGCGACTGCTGAAGTCCTTCCTGCACCACCACTTGCGTCAAATAATCGCATTCCGGTCGATTCGGATTTCGTAACAGTCGTTCAAAAGTTTCTCGACGTGTGAGATGCGCCAGATCGTAACCATCGACCCATTCCATTTCGAGCATTCGGATATTTTGGTGTGCGGTCCAGAGTCTCACATTAACCAAATTATCATGTTGAATGTCCGCGATTTGAAGCGCAACATGGCCCATCCGTCGCATGTCGGTAAAATATTCTTCCTGGGTCCGATAGATTTTGGGCGAAAAAACTTTCAACGCGAAAGGATGATCGAACCCATCAATGCCCGAGCGTTCGCAGAGCAAAACGGTCGCCTGGCCACCTTCACCTAAGATATGACGACGTATATAGCGAGTTCCGCCATCGTCCCCAAATTGGTCCGAAGCCAGAATATCGAGGTAAGCACGGTCTAACACTGACGGTTCACGCTGGTTTGGAAGATAAAACGCTGTTTCCGTCTCGTCCATATGGTCGTGGTACGGTGCGGTGGGATAATAGGATTCCATAAGGAATGTGTGGCCTTTGGGTAAATGGAGACCTTCGTTCCGTTCAAAAATCGAAGGAACGAGGGCAAATGCATGGTGGACGATATCGACTACCGTCACAGACCAAGGTTGGATTCGTTTACAGCATCATATCCACGTGAATATATTGGAACCCATGGAGCGGCGGCTGATGCGAATGGATATCCGCTTCTGTGGATGGCCACTATCGGGGAACTGTACCGACCGAAAACCGTTTAAGGTGGAGGGATCGAAAACGAACGTCGTCTCATTGTACGCGATCATCGCGAAAAAAGCAAAAATTTTTCGTGAAGGGGTTGCAATGGTAACGAAAATGGATATCATTTCCGTTACCGTCATTGAGACGGAAAACGTGCCTCCTTAGCTCAGTTGGTTAGAGCAGCTGACTCTTAATCAGCGGGTCCCGGGTTCGAGTCCCAGAGGGGGTATTTTTTGGATCTAAGCCGTAGATGTTGAGATATTAACATCTACGGCTTTTCTGTTTTTGATAGAAAAAGGTGCTCGGTCACCTGTGACGAAAGGGAACTGATCGGAGACTTTTAAATCGAGTGTATATTTTCCACATTTGGGATGATCATGCGATATCAGGTTCCGTGTTAGCTACGCTGACGGATGGTCTCAGCCACCTCAAGAAGATCGTTAAAGACCGAGGTGCGTAATTCCGGTGTAAACCGCCGCTCAGGAATGGCAATGCTGATCCCTGCTTGGACCTCTCCTGATCGGTGAAACAACGCCGCCGCAAGGCAGTGGATGCCAACATCACGATGGTAAAGTGAGGCGGTCATTCCATCCCCAGCGGCTTCGATTATCTTGCGTTCGGCTTCGGTCCATGGGATGTCCCTCCGATTTGCGGCCAACACCAAACCAATGGCTGAATCCGAAAATTTCTCTCGTACTCCGACCATTGATGTCATTCGGAACGGGCGCTGACATTCCACTTTATCGAGATAAAGAATCCCATGCTCCGTCGGAACCGCCATGTGAACCGTTTCTTCATATTTTTCCGAAAGCTGAACTAAATAAGGGTGGATCAATCCAATCAATGTACGCTCACGATCGCAACAACCAGCAAGCTGTAGAATTCTACTGCCAAGAAAATAGCGTCCCTTTTCAGAGGTCTTAAATACAAGATCCCACTTTTCCAATGATCTAATGAACCCATGAAGCGTCGGCAGCGGCATCTCCAACTCTCGGCCAAGTTCGGAGAGCGTCATTCCGCCCTCTTTTTGCGCAATGGCATCCAGAATACATACCGCCTTATCAATCGACTGAATCGTTTTCATCACGGACATCCGATACGGAAACTCCCGAAAAAGACGCTCTCATCTCTCCGCAATACGTGCGGAAAAATGCTTGACAGAGCGCATATCCAAGGCTATACTATTCATCTATAGTGAATATACTTCGTCATTGTCGAATTTTTATTGTACCAGCTGGATGCGAAAGAAAAAAGGGGGAGGTATGAGACAAACATACGGTCGGAGAAGATTTCTGAAACATGGAGGGATCGCGCTCGCCTCGCTTGGTTGGGCACCATCGCTGCTGGCAGCTGAACAGATGTCCGAGAAGAATTTGCCCATGGAACGATTGACTTTCGGAGCTATCGGTACGAGTGAGTACCGTGCGGGAGTCTGGGATCAATCTGAACCGTTTGACGGTCGTGGTTCACAGATCGGTCGAATGGCGGCGGGATTGGGCGAGATGATCGCGGTAGCAGATACCAATCTTCCGTTTGCCAAACGTTTTGCCGACTATTTCCCGGGGCGATGTCAAGCGTTTCAAGATTATCGTGAGGTCTTATCGAATCCGTCGATTGACGCGGTCACGATTGGTACGCCGGATCATTGGCATGTGAAGAGATCGGAAGAGCGTCG
>JAQVKF010000288.1 GCA_028694795.1 Thermoguttaceae bacterium
GTGTCGTGGATAAATCTGTGCCGCCAATCGACCGATGGGGCTGCGATATAGGAAGTGTGGACGGAAACGTATATTCGAACGTATTAGTTCGTTGCCTTATCGGCAATTTCCAAGACGTCCTCACTCGTTAATTTACGATAACGCGGACGTCGAACCGTTGCCGCTGGCTCTACCAATAACACCGAGTTGTCGTGCATCAACTGCATAAACAGATCCCAACACTTCCGGATCACCTCCAGATCCAAACCGCTCGACAAGATGATCACGTCGAACGAACCGAGTGTTTTGAGCTGCGGTTTGAGTGCCGAAAGTGGGTCCCCTGGCAAAAAACGGGCCTTACCCGCCAATGGAGCCAGTTCTTGTTGTGCCTCTTTTAATGATAAATGCGGCGGATTCGTTTCACCTGCAGCCTCGAACAAATCCACGCCAGTGTAAACTAATGTTTCCTTAGGCGACCGCGAAGCGGCCAATTTTAATATCTGTTTCGTTCTCGAACCGTCACGGACCCCGATTTCCAAAAAACGTTTCCAATCGTGAGCTAAGATTGCGGCGTAAACACCACGGTTCGCCACTGGTTTACTGCGACGTAGAATCTGTTCGAACTCGCGTTGCGGACCAATCCGCTCCTCACGCTCCATACGCCACAATTCCCATCGTTCTTTTAGGCTGGTTAAAAAATTAACCTTTGCGGAAATATTTTCCTCTTCTTCGCCGACCAGTTGGTCGGACGACGACTTTTTATTGGACGAGGTTGGCTCCGTTGGAGCGGCGTTTTCGACGGGTTTTAGGATAGTACTCATGTTCGTCTCTGATCATTTATTAGGAGCAGATCGCCATTGAAACTCAACAATTTTTGCGGAGCGTGATCGCGATTGGAAAAACAGGGACCGAAAAGAATTCATTTCACCTCATTTTTATCGGTCCCTTAGAGAGCGCCCCAATCGTTACCAAATCCCCACTCTTTCTCTTTCGACTTCACGGCACTCTATTCTTAATATTTCTATTCTGCAACTCCTCTCTTTTCCAGTTGACCTACATTGTGTATTTTTCGATTAGGCTAATTTTTTAACCTTTATTCATGGCTAAAATCCATAGAAGTGTAGAGATGTATTTCAAGAAAATTGTGGTTCGACCTTTTAGAAAGTGAAAAAATCGGATATACTGTCTCGAGCGTGATGAGCGTGTGACACCGTGGTTAATCGTTCCTCTTCGGATTCCGTTGAGAGCTGTTTGTGGTGCCATCGTTGATGTTTTCAATATTCCGCAGCAAGCCGTACTCCGAGTATCCGCATGATCTGCTCTTCCATAGGTCCGATTGCCGTAGCTTTTCCCGATCGTCAAGAGAATATTGATGATCTGGCTAAAGAATTTCCTAATTGGGATATGCAGATTATCCGGGAAAAAACGGGTGTTCGTCTACGTCATATTAGCGGGCCGGAGGAGTGCGCGTCGGATATTGCGGTGCGTGCGGCGGAAAAGCTGTTTGAAACGTACCATATTGATCGGCAATCAATTGATTTTCTGCTGTTTTGTACGCAATCACCCGATTATATTCTGCCGACCACTGCGTGTGTGCTGCAGAGTCGGCTCTGTTTGCCGACAACGGTCGGGGCGTTCGATTTTAATTTAGGCTGTTCGGGGTTTGTGTACGGTCTGGGCATTGCGGATGGCTTCATTCGAGCGGGTGCGAAGCGTGTTCTTTTGCTCACCGCCGAGACATACACGAAGTATATTCACCCGTCGGATCGTTCGTTGCGTACGATTTTTGGAGACGGTGCGGCGGCGACTTTGATTGAGGCGACCGAGATGCCTTCGCTGCACGCTTTCGATTATTGTACCGATGGTAGCGGGGCGGATCTGCTGATCGTCACGGATGGTGGTGCGAGAAAGACGGATCGGATTGTGCCGCGAAAACGCCAGCGTTGGCCGAGCGATTTGTCCCTGGCGGGGCCGGGGCTGGTGAAATTCACGTTGGCGAGAGTGCCCAAAAGTGTTGCCTCGCTTTTGGAGCGGAGCGGCTGGACGGCGGATGAGCTGTCGTATTACCTATTGCATCAGGCGACCGCGTTTATGTTGGAAAATGTTCGTGCGTATATGCGATTGCCGGAAGAAAAAATGCCCCAATATCTTTCGGAGTGCGGCAACACGGTCTCTTCGACCATTCCGATTTTGATTCATCATCTGCGAGAAACGGGACAATTACGCCCAGGTATGAAGAATATTATGATCGGGTTTGGCGTCGGTCTGTCTTCTGCCGGTGCGGCGTGGACTGAACGCTTTGATCCCGCAGATTATCTTGCCCCCGGTGGGTTGTGATTTGCGACACATTCTATGGAAAAGTGTGAAAACGCTCTTGATTTTTTCGGCCAATTCCATTACCCTGCGAACTGTAATTTTGTCGTTTTACGGAGCGTATCGCAGTGGATTTTTCTCGAACAACACCCCATGCGTGGATGGCTAACATAAATTCATCGCAAGATGAACGGCTGGAGCGTCTTTTGAGCCGTTTGTGTCGGATATTGGGCACCCTTGGTCTGTTGTTCTGCATTTTATTTTGCGGTTGCGCGACCGAGATGGTGAAGTTTCGTTCCACTCCCCATCTGCCCATCGACGAATTTCTGAGTATCAGTAGTTGGCGTGGACCGCAACCAAGCGAACGAACGCGTCTGTTTCTGCGAATGGTTGATTTAGAGCGGATGTTTGAGTACGATCCCTCTAGTGCGCTGGAACAGATACGGACGATTCTGCGACGTCAACCCACTGCCGAAAATGTCTATTACTACACGGAGCTGAGTTACGTGGCGGGATGCCGTGAAGAACGCAACGGTTCCAGTAAGGCAATCGAGTACTTCACCGCCTCAACGATGAGCGCGTATCGATATCTTTTTCAGCCGGAATTTGTTGTCAATAGTAATCCCTACGATCCGCAGTTCCGTAGTGCCTGCGACATTTATAACAGTTCGTTAGAAAAATCGCTGCGTATCATTCAGAAACGAAGTCAGCTGCTACCCGATCGTCAGTATGATGTCGAAGTGCTCGGCGAACGTCAGACGATCACGTCGCGTTTGCGGAATTCGCAATGGAAATCAATGCAAATTGACCATTTTGAGTTCGTATCCGATTATCAGCTCGAAGGGCTAAAGAACCATCATCGCACCTACGGTTTAGGCGTTCCGTTAATCGCGGTTTGTAAAATGCCCGAGCATCGTCAAGGTGCGGACAAATACCTGCCTCCCTCATGCTGCTTCCCTGTGACCGCATTTTTACGTCCAAATATTGATCTCGATCATCCCACGACG
>JAQVKF010000098.1 GCA_028694795.1 Thermoguttaceae bacterium
ACGTGACTGTCATGATGGACAATGCTTCGTTTCATCCGAAAAAGAGACTGTGTCATCTGCTCGTAGACATGGAATTCATCTATTATTTTTGCCACCATATAGTCCGGATTTGAATCCCATCGAAAAGTTTGGGCGAATAGGAAACTCGCGTTAGTGGATGTATTGCCACATTCACCGAATCTCGAAAATGCGATGATGGAATATCTTCATCGAGGAAATTGCTAAATTAAATGATTATACCCTCAGTAGTGTCTTTCTGTATATGGATCGTGTATTGTATCCTCACCCTTCGCTCTCGGCAATACGGATTGCCTCGGCAAGATTCTGTTCGGCGTAAATCTGCGTCGCGTCAATGGTCGCGTGCCCTAAAATCACTTGGGAACCCTCAATCCCGTGTCGCTTTCGAATCTCTGTCGCCCGGGTGTGACGAAGTTGGTACGGGAACCAATGTGTCACTCCGGCTCGTTTCGCCGCTTTTCTCACTACTCGGCAATAGCTTTCTTGGCGATATGGTTGATCGCGTCCGTCTGGACAAAAAAGATAGTCGCGATTAGCGGGAAGTGTCAAAAACCTTTTGTTCAATACCTCTCTCGCTTGCGGGCCGATAGGGATCGTTCTGTCCGCTCCCCTCCATTCGTTTTTATGGTGTCCCGGGTGGTAAATCCACGTCTCGCCGGTCATGTCGAGTTCAGACCGCTTCATCAATCGAACTTCCGATGGTCGCGCTCCGGTGAATAACTGGATTCTCACCATGTCAGCCACAATCGACGGAAGATAAGGAATCGTTTTCCACACGTCCTCCATCAATACAGGCTTGACCGGTGGATTCTCTGGTGCAATCCCCTTCGGCAAGGGTTCCACGTAACGCAAGACCGCCGCCACCGTCTCGGGAACCAGCTCGTGGGCCACTCCCCATGAAAAGATCGTCTTCGCCAAGCTGATGATCTTATTGGCGTATTGTCGAGAGACATTCCCGGAGCGTAAAACAGCCTCACGTGTTTGACGCAAGGCGTTCGGGCCGAAATCCGATATCAATGTCATGCGGTGCGTCTCAATCAGGTGCTTACACGCGCGCCGGTAGTTGTAGAACGTGGTTGAGTCTTGATGGACTTGTAAGAATTGGGCGCACAGGTCCGCAACCGTGGCTTCGTCTTTCGGGATATCGGCTAAGAGAAAATCAGACAGTAGAATCCGACGACGACGCTCGGCCTCCGCGTCTTGCCAAGATACGTATACTTTCGATCCAGATAGAGGTAATAATCCTTACGCGTCTTGTGATACTTTATTTCCGGAAGCTTCTTCATGCCAGCCCCACTTCTGTATGTGTACACATACTTTTGACTTTGTACGTGTAGTGGGATCTTCTGGAATATTTGCTCAGAAGCAAGTGTTTTTCCATCTTTTTGAAGCGCCCCGACAAGGACTTGAACCTTGAACCTACGGATTAACAGTCCGTCGCTCTAACCAATTGAGCTATCGGGGCATTCACGAAAAACCCTCGCTGAACACTTTTCCGGCTTCGTAAAACCAGCATTCACCGATAGCTTTCCACATGATCGCTAGAGAGCTTCCACAACCAACCCACTCCCACTCAATGCCGAAAACCTACAGTTTTCACCACGAGTCTCACAGCCCGAAAGAAATGCGTCACTTGCTCTCAAACAACATGCGAAAGTATATTGAAAATAAAAACAAATTCAAGGGGGGAAAAAAGTTTTTTCGTTTTTCCGACTCGTTCATCTTTTTCCGTCTGCTTAACCTTTATCTATTTTTAATTTTTCCCCAAACCGTCGATGGTGTCCCACTGTCAGCGATGTTCAAATGACTTCCAAGGGCCGTCTCTGTTCGAACAACCCTCACGAACGGTGTCTGAACATGAAATCGCCAATTCTTCGCCTGATCTACTGTCAAAATTCACCCAAAAGAAACTGGTGGAATCGGCCCCCCATAGATCCGATGTTTAGGTACCTCCCCCATGTTTAGCCCTTTCCCACAGCCGGACACTTCCCATCCGCTTAATCGGCCCCCTTCAGAACACTCCCCATCAGCGGTACCATCGTGTCCCTGTCCACCTCGTTTCTTTGGACGAATTTTTGGGCCATTTCGTTCTCTTTGGGAATGGCCTCCGTAGTACTGAAGTGGACAGCCATGGCATTCTCCGACTTGCTAACACCATCTGCTCCAGCGGACACAAACTTTACCGCCGATCTCGCTCGGACCATTTCGCCACCACCGCAAGTCCTCGGATTCGGCAACGCAGCTGGCGTTCGAGGTGTTGGAGGCTTCCAAAGTCCGCACCAGAATATGGCGCTATGTCGCATGTTACCGGTGACTTGGCAATCTGCTTACGAAAGAGCGACGGCGTGGCAACTCGAAAAACTTCACGGGACAAAGCTCGGCGACCTCAACATCAACTATGCCTACCACCATCGCGGCAGACTGTCTGCGGACCGACCTACCCCAACGAACCGCGTCTCTTTTCAGACGACTGGTGGACATTCTACGGATGGTTCATGAAAGAAGTTCAAAAACAGGGTACGGAATCAGCCTAGGCGATTACCCTCTCGGAATTGGGGAAATAAACGACACACCCACCGCATATCCGGAAAATCGTCGGTTCCATATTACAGCATCAGACCTTTGATTTTCGCCTTAGAGAACAGATCGAACGAAAACGGCCGAACTGCCACGATCGGAATTCTTCTGTATCGCCATCACATGGATTTCGATTTTATCGACTCTGATTCAATTGATCGTGCGAAGATTCGAGAGGGAAAATAATGCGTTTCGGGAGAATTGTACCGGGTGTTGATATTGCCAGCAATGTGTGCAATTAGGTATGTATCGCAATGATGGGCAATGGCTCGGCCGAATACGTCCGCAACTTATGGGATCGACCGGAAGCTTTATCCGATCGTAGTTTCAGAACCCATTACCCCCCAACCGACGAAAACGACAAATATCGCAAAATTGACAGGCTCGGCAACTAGGGCGTGTTCACGTGAACGTCGTACACGTTGACCCACATTGTAGCTCGTATGTATGGTAAAAAGTTTTGAAAAGGAGGCTTGGAGGAAAAATTTTTTCGAAAGTTTTTCTCTCCATGCCTTTTCCCCACCAAAAAATTTTATTTGAAGCGTATCCCGTCCGTTAATTAGGGTCTGTTCACATATAATCACATAGTAAAAACCGATAGCCAAGAATGAAATAACGGCAATCGGGGCGGTTTATGTCGGTTAATATTGAAGTTTGTGCGTCTAGTAAAAAATTTTGGAAGGGGTGTTTGAGGGGAAACTTTTTGCAAAAAGTTTCCTCTCATGGGTTCTTCGTTTCAAAAAAGTTTGGCGAAAAAGCATTTTCGCAGAAAATGCGCAAACTTATTTGAACTTTTTAGGAATCATCGAAACCCACAAATATATCAATCACACACCACTAGGGCGTGTTCACGTAATTTGGCGTAGCCATTCGCTAATGATAGCAAGGTGAACAAAAGCAAGATACATAATATCCAATTTATCATCACGGGTAAAAACACGACGAGGCGTCAGAACCGTCCACGAAAACTTTTTGCCTCTTTTTGTCTGACGCTGGTACTGCCAACTCGGTAAAGTGGCCGCCGATGCGGTCACTCCGTTCCCGGAATGCGTCGGTTTATAAGATTTTTACCTGACATTGGTGCTGCCAACTCGGTAAAATGGCCGCCGATGCGGTCACTCTGTTCCCGGCATGCGTCGGTTTATAAGATTTTTGCCTGACGTTGGTGCTGCTAACTCGGTAAAATGGCCGCCAATGCGGTCACTCCGTTTCCAGCATGCGTCGATTTATAAGATTTTTACCTGACATTGGTGCTGCGACTTCACACGGCTCGCCCGCGGGCCACATCAATCCATTGAACTGGCCGTCCAGTTTGCGAAGCAAAATTCGCCCCTGCGGGCCGCCGTTCAGATGGCCTTTCGACAGCATCAACGCGACCGGGAGCATGCCATTTGCGACGATCACCTAGTGTATATTTGAATAATACATTGTATGAATTAAAATAAGCAAAAGCCAGGAATGTAGTGACTGCTTTTGCGGACCATAACCAACCGCACGGCAGTGCGAATTCGCATCCGGGCGTTCCCGGCCGCCGTGTGTTTTGCCGATGGACAGTTTTCCGTTTTTTTAATGCGCCGGTGCCATCAGGGTGGACTTTAATACAGCTGCTGTCGAGTGACAACGCGGAGGTGTCCACATGGAGCTTCAGCCATTTTGCAGTGCCTTAAAAAGATGGAATAAGAGACCGTTTTCAGCCCATCGACGCATGCGCATGTGCACTACAACATAACGCATGTACACTGTGTACCAGTTGCCGAATTCCTTCGGCAAGGCACTCCATTTGCAACCGTTTTCCACCACGTAGAGCAGGATTTTTTGCCTATCCCAGTCAACATTCGTTTACGCTCGCGATTTTTCGTTGCAAAATCGCTCTACTCCTAAGCCTTGATCCGAACCATTGCCGACGTTGATAAACATTTCATCGTAAAATGATCAATCTGTACACTACCACGAGACTTAGGAAAAACATGTTTGATTTTTTCAAATGGTTGTTTTGCCATTTTCATACCGATATCATCGGCTAGTTGGCTGTTTTTCTATAATTATTATGTGAACACGCCCTAGATAAAAAGTTTTGGAAGGGGTGTTTGAGGGGAAACTTTTTGCAAAAAGTTTCCTCTCATGGGTTCTTCGCCTCAAAAAAGTTTTACGAAAAAGCATTTTCGCGGAAAAAACGCAAATTTTTTGGATTTTTTACCTAGAGCGGTCGCCGATCTAAAATCAGACGTTCCCTGATTAAAGCAACGACATTGCTACGACGTTTGTGTGAACACACCCTAAAACACTTTCTTTCGTGCTTGCGATCCGTTACGATAGTGGTCAGCGTAAGGTATGCCTCGGTATGGATTCTCGTGAAATATGGAAGATACGCCGGATCAAAACGGATTCGGAACCATTTCACGAATATATACACATGGATGAGAATTCGTTGATTCGGAATCTATGGGCGACAGGGAGATGGGTTGATGAGATTTTGGAATATATGTTGGAGTCTGGTTTTAGCGATCGCGTTTGGAGCGACGGGGGGTTCGGACTGGAATCCAGTCGTGACGGCGGCAGAATCGCCTGTGCGTTCGCTCTGGGAAATTGGCATGGCGGACGATAGTACGGCGGAGTTTGCTTTGGCTCCGAGTTCTTACGCTCAGATGCGTTCGCCATCCTGCTTTATCGTGGGAAAATCCAATCCAGGTCGCGATTGGTCCTATGTGCTTCCCGGACCGTCGGACAGCTGGGCAGCTCCGGAATGTCGAACGGCGACGATTCTTTTTGCGTTGCGGAAAGTTCCAACGAACGGCCAATATGATCTCGTGTTTGATTTCGCTGATCGTCACGCTACCGCTCCACCGCAAGTGAATGTGATCGTGAACGGACACCCCACGACACTCAATCTGCCAGCGGGCCATGGCGATGCGACGATTATGGGGAATCCGACCGCCGGTACAGAGTTTGTCGGGGTGGTCCATATCGCTCCCGAATGGTTGGTAAGCGGTGTGAATCGGGTCGAATTGGTCAATGAGCGTGGTTCGTGGACTCTTTTCGATCAAGTGCGTTTGACTGGGAATGGCGACGCGGCACTGACCGCGGTTCCACACACGGTGATCACCCATCTGACGGCGGATAAGGGATTGAACAAGCGGGCCGGACAATTCACGCAGCGGATCCGTCTTGCGATCAGCCACGATGGCGAGGAATGTGACGCGGCGGTCCGTGCGGATGGGACGGTGGAAGAACGGACACGGTTGCGACCGGGAATGAATGAGGTCGTGTTGGAATTGCCCGCGGTTTCAGAAACGACACGAACGGTGACGACACGTGTGGAACTGTTTTTGCTACCGTCAAACCACGCGAATCTTACGTCGCAATCCGACCGGAAAACGAATCTGAATGCGCGAATTTTGGCTGATTCCGCTTCGGTGGAACGTACGTTCGTTCGACCAATGACGGTGTACATTCTACCGCATTCCCACGTTGATATTGGATATACAGAGCGTCAAACGGTGGTGGAAAAGAAGCAGATTCAAAATATTTTGACCGCGCTCGATTTAATCGACAAGACGAAAGATTATCCGGAAGGTTCACGTTTTCGTTGGAATAGCGAGGTGTTGTGGGCGGTCGATTCGTTTCTGAAAACCGCGTCACCAGCGGATGTGACTCGATTTGAAAATGCCGTTCGGTCTGGAGCCATTTCGATTGACGCTTTGTATGGGAATGAACTGACCGGATGCTGCCGACCGGAGGAGTTGGTCCATCTCGTAAAATTTTCGCAAACGCTCTCCACACGGTTGGGCGTTTCGGTTGATTCGGCGATGATTTCCGACGTTCCAGGATATACGTGGGGACTCGTTCCCATTTTCGCTCAAGCGGGAGTCCGATATTTTTCGTTCAGTCCGAACGCCTCTTCGCGAATCGGTTCGCTCAACGCCAACCATACCGATAAACCGTTTTATTGGCTCGCTCCGGATGGAAACCACAAAATTTTGTCGTGGATGAATCACCAGGGATACGCCGTGGGCTTCATTTATGGCGAAGATTTGCTCAAATATATTCCGCAAGCGTTGGCAGAATTGGAAGAACGTGGTTTTCCATACGATATAACGTATATTCGTTGGGCGGTTGGCGGTGACAACGGTCATCCAGACGCGACGCTTAGTGATGTGGTCCGCGATTGGAACGCCGGTCACGCCTCACCACGCCTCGTCATCGCGACGACCTCCGAGGCTTTTTCGGCGTTTGAAGCCAAATATGCCGACCAGATTCCCGTCGTTCGGGGCGATCTGACGGGATATTGGGAGGATGGCGTCGGGTCGTCAGCGGCGGAAACGGCCGCGGTGCGGGACTCGGCGGAAAAACTCGCTCAGCTCGAAGCCATTTTGGCGATCCGTGGTAATGCCCAAATTGATCAAAATTCGGCTCAGAATCCCGCGGTCGCTCAAATTTCAAACGTCTCTTCCTTTACGGGAATTTGGCGGGATATTCTTCTGTACAACGAACATACCTGGGGCGCGCACAACAGCGTGTCACAACCGGACGAACCCTTTGTACGCGATCAGTGGGCGTACAAAAAGGCGTTCGCGGATCAAGCGGCAGCGAATACCGACCGATGGATATCCTGTCTAATCCACGGCAAGCCGATATCCATGGAACAAGAGAAAGTGAACGAAGGAGAAGCGGAGAGTGAATCCGAGGCAAAATGGCCCGATTCGAATCGTCCGCCTGCACTGACCATCTACAACACGGCGTCGTGGGAACGTGGCGACTGGTTGACGTTCACGGACGGTATACCGAGACAACTTTTCGAAAAATATACGCTCGTGGATGGAAGTAATCGTAAAATTCTGTCGCAGGAATTTGCGGAGCATCAGTGTGCGATTTATCTGAAATCGGTTCCCGCTCTCGGTTCGACGCGGTTACGGTGGGTTCCGAAAGCGGAGGCCGAATCGCTGCCAGACGCGGTACCGTTAGACACGCTTCCGAAGGTGACCGTCGCGCAGGACGATGATGGAATGACGATGACGAACGGAGTTCTTTCCGTGCGAATCAATGGGAAAAATGGGGCGATTACCGAAGTGCGGAGGATTGGAAGTGATCACAACTTCGTCAACACATCGGAATCAAACGCTCAATTTTCGTTTGAATCGGCGGCGGGATGGAACACGCTCGCCTATCTCGAAGGCAATGATCCGACGCGAACGTTATGGGCCGATCGGATGGATATTTCCGAAAAAGAAATATCCGAAAAAGATACTGAAAAGACAAACCGTGGGGACGTGGAACGTGCGGACGATACGCAAGCCGCGAATGCCGCGTCGGTGACCCTGGAATTGCGACAACGGTCACCGTACATCGCCGAGGTGTGGATTCGTGGAACGGCTCCGGGATGTGATTCCTGGGAACGCTCGATACGGATTTGTTCGCTAGAGGATACGATTTATGTTTCTAACATGCTTGCCAAACGAGCGGTACGCGAGAAGGAAAGCGTCCATTTCGCGTTTCCGATGAACGTGCCAGGCGGGGTGGTGCGATATGACATTCCGTATGCGGTTTGCCGCGTGAATGATGATCAAGCCCCGGGAGCATGTAAAAATTGGATCAGCGTCGGACGTGGAGCGGATGTATCGAATGACGAGCAGGGTGTGCGTTGGGCGACGCTCGACGCTCCGCTGATGGAGATCGGCGGGACCACGGCGGACCGAATCGCAGCGAGACCCGCGGCGGCGATGCAAGAAGCTCCCGCGGAATGGCTCGCACAGCTTGCGACGGGTGACGAGCTTGGCGCCCAGTCCATCTATTCGTGGGTAATGAATAACCACTGGTATACGAATTATCGAGCCGATCAGGAAGGTGTGATTTGCTTCCGATATGTGCTGTGTCCGCATGATGGCGGATATGACGCGGTGGCCTCGCAACGATTCTGGATTGATCAATCGCAGCCATTGCGATATAGCCTAAGCGGAATAGACACGGAGGAATCGACTCAGTCGGAAATGTCGCTATTTCGTGTTGAAAATCCCTCGGTGGTGGTCACGGCCATGAAACCGGCTGATGATGGACGCGGTGTGGTCGTTCGGTTATGGAACGCGGCGGCCAAACCGGTTGAAACAGCCATCCTTGGTCTGGACGCGGCGTGGCAGATCGTCTCGAGCGATATTGCCGAACGTGTGGGAGAACCGCTGGAGCCGCCACAGAAAATCCGACTCGCCTCGGAAGAGTTGTCCACGATTCGAATCCTTCCACGTAACCCCTAAGAGAAAGGAATTTGGCATGTTTTACAGAAAAAATTCGCTTCGAAATCCCTCTGTAACGGGTGATAGCTTCGGTTTTTGGGCGTCCCCGTCCCCTCGTGTGACCGGCTGGAAGATAGCGATGGTGTGGTGCATTTGGGGAAGTCTTACTATTGGGATGGGAATAATGGGTGCGGGTAGCGACGCGGTGAATCCGATGGGCGTTTCGGTGGGACATGCCGCGGAATCGAACGCGGCGTATCGGTTAGGAGATACAGATCAGTGGGAATTTGCGTCTCCGGTTGGAACCAACGGATGGTACGGTATGGACGGAACGCCGGCATTTCAAGCGGTGACGGTACCAACCGCGGAGCCGGAAGGTGATCACACTCTGGCAATTCAAAATGTTGGACTGCTGCCGCTACCGTTCGCCTCGAATCCAGACTTAGAACGATGCGCGATGGATTACGATTTACGAAAAGCCCCGCGTTATGAGGGAAATAGCGTGGATTGTACCACGGTGGATCAGTTCGAATTGACGCTGGAAACGGACCGTCCGGCGGCCATCGGGAGCGTTACGCTTTACCTTCGCAGTGGCGGTGGTTGGTACAGCATGGCGCAAAATCTCACGGGCGATGGACGTCAGACACTCGTTTTTTCGGTGAGCGAGGAACACAGCGAGGGGACCCCCGTGGGATTGAACTCGGTGGATGGTTTCCGAATCGCGTTCTGGCGTGGAGCGTCGGTCGACGCGTCGGTCAAATTAATTCGGCTAAGGGCAAATCGCAATCCGATTCTGATCATCGAATCCGCGGCAGAAGGGCCGGAAAGTCTTGCAGCCAAATCGTGTGCTAAACAAATGCTCGAACAGTTACGCTCGCAAAATCTGCCTGTCGGAATGATCAGCGAATCACAGGTCGCGAAGGATGGAGACCGGATCGTTTCAGGGCGACAGGTGATCGTTCTTCCGTACAATCCGGAAATAAGCGATGCCATGGTTACGATATTGCGGAATGTAATCCAGGGTGATCATCCGATTCGATTGATCGCTTTTTATCAACTTCCGGAGGCGGTGCGGCAGGCGGCGGGGCTGGGCGACGTCGAGTTTCGCTACGTTCGACCGACCACCGAGACGGACGCTCTCACCTACGTTCGATTTGACATGAACGATGTTCAAAAGTATGGTTATCCGGTTGAATTTCGTCAATCGTCCCATAATATTACGGCTCTGATCGCTCCGCAACCTACGGCAGATTCACCAACAACGGCCAATACGGGGAAGGCGGAAAATGGACGCGAGATTGGCAAATCGCAATCGTATCGTCTGCTGGGTGAATGGTACAACGCGTCTGGAGCGGCGACCGGCTATGCGGCGGCGGTGGCAAGTGATCGGGCTATTTTCTTCTCGCACATTGTGATGAATCAAGATCCGGAACAGCAACGTCGGATGGTAACGGCCATGTTGGGCGAGTTGTGGCCGGAAATCTGGTTGCGAGCGGCTAGCGATGCCGTACGCTCGGCCCCCCAAGTCGGAACGTATCGCGACGTTCAATGGTTGCGAGAACTACCACCGGAAAAACGGGGCCTGACCTCTGGTGAACAAAAAGCGTTTGAATCGCTTGACGCGGCATTGACGGAATATGACCGATTGAACACGGCTATGGAGACATTCACTCCAGATTTCGGTGATAGCGTCGGGATGGGAAGTATCGGGTTGTGGGAAAAATGCCAATCGCGGCAACTCGAACTGCGGAATATTGTATCGCGAGCTGAAGCGTTAAAACGTCTTTTTATGGATGTGTATATTCGTTCTTTCGATTCTCTTCCGAAATACAAATGGGACGCTAAACTCGCGGCGAATCCGGGAGAAGTGCGCGCGTGGTGGGAACACGCCGGCACGGGAATCTATTCGGGCGATTGGGATCGAACGATGAAGGAGCTTGCGGAGGCAGGTTTTACGCATGTGATTCCGAATATGCTGTGGGCCGGTTCGGCACATTACGCCAGCGATTATTTGCCGTCCGACGCGGTATACGAGAAGTATGGCGATCAGATTGCGCAAGCGGTGACCGCCGGCAAAAAATATGGCGTCGAAGTCCACGTTTGGAAGGTGTGTTACAATCTTGCGACCGCCCCACAGGCGTTCGTCGATCAAATGACCGCCGCTGATCGTACCCAGGTAAAGGCCGACGGTACGCCGGAAAAATGGCTCTGCCCATCGCATCCGGAAAATATTGCCTTGGAAATCAACACGATGTGCGAGATTGTCGAAAAATATGAAGTGGACGGAATCCATTTCGATTACATTCGTTACCCTGGCGAAGACGTTTGTTTTTGCGACGGTTGTCGTCAGCGATTCGAAGCACAGACGGGCGTGAAAGTCGAACATTGGCCGCAAGATTGCGTAAGCGGACCATTGAAAGAGGCGTATACCAATTGGCGCTGCGATCAAATCACCAAAGTGGTCGCCGCAGTCCATGAGCGTGCGAAGAAGATTCGACCGGAAGTTCAGATTTCCGCCGCCGTGTTTCCCCTTTATCCCAGCTGCCGACGTGGTGTGTTGCAAGATTGGCCCAAATGGGTCACCGCCGGCTATCTCGATTTTCTCTGTCCGATGAGCTACAACGCCAACCCGGTGGCGTTCGAGGGTTGGATCGAACGAGAAATCGAACAGGTTGGGGGTAAAATCCCGGTCTATCCCGGCATCGGTGCGACGGCGACCGGAATCGCGATGACGCCCGATATCGTGGCCGCGGAGATTGACGCGACCCGCCGATGTGGAGCCAAGGGGTTCACCATTTTCAACCTCAACGAAACGACGGCCAAACGCTTCTTGAAGCCATTACGTCCGATGCTCGTGCCCACCATCGTACCATAATTTCCAGCGGGAGTCTCAGCAGGCTCTTTCATCGACATAGCGTGGCGATTTGCCGCCGTTGAATCTATTGTGGAATCGGTTAAGATATACAGAATCATAGACGCGATGGGGGATTCACAGCGGTATCGTCCATCGCGATGGGTTGGAAAGTAGAATCAGACGAACATTTTCATGGGACGTGATTTGAGAGAATTGAGGAGTTACAACATGCTCAAGGGCAATGCGATTATCGGTCAAAGTGGTGGCCCCACGAGTGTCATTAACGCGAGCTTGTGCGGCGTCGTTCAAGCGGCACTGGCGGCAACGGAAATTCAAACCGTGTTCGGAATGAAAGGAGCTATCGAGGGACTAATGTCGGACGATCTGCTCGATTTTAGCACGATTGCTCCCGAAGTGATCGAAGGTTTGCGTCAGACCCCTGGTTCCGCGTTGGGAAGCTGCCGGCACAAAGTTCAGGAAGCCGATTTTCCCATGATTCTCGCGCAGCTTGAAAAGCGCAATATTCGTTATTTCTTCCTGATTGGCGGCGACGACACGATGAATACAATCCATCAGGTCGAAGCAAAATGCCGCGAGGTCGGTTACGAATTGCGAGGCGTTGGCGTGCCCAAAACGGTGGATAACGATTTGCGAGGTACGGACCATACGCCGGGGTTTCCGTCGGCGGCCCGTTATGTGGCCCTCTCCGTTCAACAGGCCGGCACATTGGCTCGTGACATGAAACGAGTCGATCAGTTCGTGGTCCACCAAACAGTCGGACGCAGTGCGGGTTGGTTACCGGCAGCGGCCGCCTTGGCCAAAAAATCGCCGGATGACGCGCCGCATATTCTACTCATGCCGGAGCGTGCGTTTGACACCGAAACATTCCTCGCCAAAGTGAAGGCCTGCTACGATCAATATGGTTGGTGCAGTATCGTCGTGGGTGAGGGCGTTTGCGATAAAGATGGCAACCCAGTCTCCGCGTCCACCGTGGCGGATAAATTCGGCAATACGGAAATGGGCGCGATGGCCGGCGCCAGCATTGCGATGGAATTGCACAAAATGATCCGCAGTCGCTTTGGTTGGCGTGGTGAATTTCAGGTTTGCGAATCTCTGCCGATGTGCGCCGCCGACCGTACCGTGGCGACAGACGTCGAGGAGGCGTACGCTTGCGGTAAACGCGCCGTGGAACTCGCGCTGGCCGGTACGAGCGGCGTGATGGTAACCATCGTTCGCGATTCGAACTCGCCATACCGTACTTCACTGGGAACAATTCCATTATGCGATGTTTCCGGTAAGCAAAAACCGATGCCAGACGATTTCATTACCGAGGACGGCTTCGGTGTCACTGAAAGGGCGTTGGAATATCTACGCCCCATCATCGGACCGCTGCCGGAGCTGTCGCGACTGTACTAAATAGGATCACGTTTCCATTGGATTACCGAGCAAGAGTTTGGTAATCCGATTTTTTTATAAGGTAACTTTTTGATGAACTCCCATTTGGAAACCTCTGTCACGCATGGATGCTCGCGTCAGTTCCTGATCGAACGCATTCGGACGCTGATTTCGCGGATTCTCGGTCTGCTCATGATCGTATCCTGTTTTTTTCTCAGTAGTTGGTGGGATCATACCCCCGGCTATAAAGTGTTTGCATCGGCATATTATTGCATGGGCTGTTTTATGGTCGGTATCGGTGCCATGGGCCGTGTTTGGTGTTCCGTTTATATCGCTGGTTACAAAACACATACGTTGGTCAAAGAAGGACCGTATTCCGTTTGTCGAAATCCGCTCTATTTTTTTAGCTTAGTCGGTGGTATTGGGGTCGGTTTGACCTCCGAAACGATTCTGCTGCCCGTGGCGATTGTGCTTTTGTTCGCGTTGTATTATCCGTCCGTTATTCATGCGGAAGAACGGCGATTAACCGCGATCCATGGTGAACCTTTTCGCGAATATTGCCGGCAAGTTCCCACGTTTTTTCCGAGGTGGTCGCAATTGAGCGAAAATGAACATTATGTAGTGGATGCCAAAATTATTCGGATTCATGTAATGAATGCGATCTGGTTCGTGTGGATTCCGGCGGGGTTCGAGGCAATCGAGGCTCTCCACGAATATGGTTTGCCCTATCTATTTACTATTTTCTAAAAGTTGCCTGCAAGATGCGAATCGAACTCACCCGGAGAAGGCTCTGGTTGGAATTTGGTGACGAAATGTTGTGGATTCGAAAGTACCTAGGCAAGAATATTTTCGGCTTACTCAAAAGGAGATACTTATGGTTGCGTGGTTCATTTTCTCTCTCATTCGTATAGCTGGCGGGGCGTTGCTTGGAGCGATTGTTTTGCGAGCGGCGGTGAGTCTCGTCTGTGACACCGAATTGGAATATGGTCAAGCCTATATGTATACCGTGATCGCCGGTGTCATCAATTTGGTCATGAATACCGGATTGTTATTAGGGCGTGTTCACATAATTTGGCGTAGCAATTCGCTAATGATAGCAAGGTGAACAAAAGCGAGATACATAACATCCAATTTATCATCACGTGTAAAAACACGACGAGGCGTCAGAACCGTCTACGAAAACTTTTTGCCTCGTTGCGGCGTTTGTAAAGGATTTTATCATACTC
>JAQVKF010000289.1 GCA_028694795.1 Thermoguttaceae bacterium
TCGGCAGTAATCAAATATTCCGTGACCACACGATAGGTCTCACGGACGCCAACCTCAGCAGCCATCGCTTTCAGCCGAGCCGTTTTGCCACCGGGAAGTGTACGAATAAATCTTAACATTCGTAACATGGCGGCTCTTCCTCGAAGATTCGTTTGCGTCCGTTTCGTCGCAGTCGAATTATCTGCGCCAAAAACGTAATTGTTCTGGCTATCGGCCAAAAAATTCAAAATTTCATGCCGCGAGTCGCCCGTTTGAAGCGATCCTTGCTGCATCGCCTCGTCGTACCTTTGTTCGATGATGGATTTCTGCTCATCGGTTAATTGACTCACCTTAATCGCATGTTCAATCGTATAGTTGAACGTTCCAGGCTGTGTCACCTCCCCCCGTAAAAGTTCCGCGCCCGCCAATCGGGCAAGCGAGCCATTCCCCGTACAATCGATCATCTGGCGACAGATAATTTGTTTGATTTCACCTTGCGCACAGGTGGTTATTTTCCATCGTTGATCCATCATTTGCGACACTCGAACAGGCGATTCGTAATATCGAATTTCCACCCCCGCCTCACCGCACGTTTCCTCGGCGAGAGCAAAAAAAAGCGGTGCGTGGATCCGAATTTGGTGCAGCCAATGTTGTGAACCTGTCGGTTTGGTAAAATCAGGAAGCGTGTCATCATTCAGTTCAACCGTTTTGACCACCAGTTCCCAACCGATTCCTGAAATGACCTGTCTTCCCCAAGCGTGAAATAATCCCGGAAAATTCACACCACCACTGGTCATATTCCCACCAAGCTGGTGCGTTGCTTCAAGTAGAATCGTTTGAGCATCGGCACGCCCGCTCTGGATTGCGGCAGCGATACCCGCCGTTCCACCGCCGACGACAACCACGTCACATTCAACCGTTGAGGTGATTGGAAGTTCCTCCGCCGGAAGCGTCTCGCAAAAAATATTCAAGCAAAAGCACAAAATCGCAGCCAGCACAAATCGTTTGATATTCCCATATCGCATGAATATATTCATCCTTTTCCAATCGTTTGACTGTCGATCCAAAAGGTGGTCGGTCCGTCATTCACCAATTCGATTTGCATCATCGCGTGAAAAATACCAGTCTGAACAGGAATACTCGCATTACAGATTAACTGTACAAAATATTCATACAGTCGATTCGCCTCCTCTGGCGGCGCCGCATCCGTGAAACTTGGACGTCGTCCCTTACGGCAATCGCCCAGCAGCGTAAATTGGCTCACCACGAGTAAGGAACCGCCAACATCCTGTACGGAACGATTCATTTTACCCGCCTCGTCCTCAAAAATTCGCAAATGGATGATTTTATCCGCGAGCCGTTTCGCTTCACGCTCATCGTCATGGTGTCCGACACCAAGCAAAACCAACAGCCCTACCCCAATTTCGCCCACGACACGTTCGTCCACGGTGACCGCCGCGCGACGAACCCGTTGAATACATCCGATCATTTCCCAAGAATCCTTCTTTTCGACAGCGTGGCTCTCGCTTCTGTTTTCGGTCCATTTCCACAGCGAGAGGCATTTTTTATCTTCGCAGATTGTATTATACTTGAAAGCTGTTGGCCTCGGAAAGTAATTTTGCCCCGTTTTCGTTCGAATTTGGGGAAATGACAAATTTGGGGCAATGTGATAAGAATGGAAGGCATGGAACGGCAAGTGTTTTTTCGCTTCGAACGGTGAAAATGTAAGGAAGTGGGTACATGGATTTTTCTACAATGGAATCTACGGACAAAAAAGACGTACAAAAGATGGAAAAACTTCCGATTCTTGGGTTAACCCTCGGCGATCCAAGTGGTGTCGGCCCGGAGATCGTCGCGGCCACGGCGGTTTTGCCGGAGGTTTTGTCGATCTGTCGTCCCATCGCGATTGGTCATCCGGAGATTTTGCATTATGCGGCACGATTACGTGGTATTTCCCCGAAGATCGTGGCAGTTGACACGCTTGAAGAAGCCGTTTTTTTGGCGAGTTGTAACGATCCGAATCAGTCGCCGTCTCCGGATCATATTCTCTGTTTAGCGACGGGACCGGAAGACGCGATTGACGCACCACACGGTCGTATCGATGCGCGAAGTGGTAACGCGGCGTTTATGGCGGTGACCACGGCGGCGCGCGCGGCAATTGCGGGGAAGATCGACGGGATTGTGACAGCTCCGCTGCATAAGGAAGCGTTGCATTTGGCCGGCCACCATTATCCGGGACATACGGAGCTGTTGGCGGAGATGTGCGGAGTTCGCGATTTCGCCATGATGCTCTATTTGGGACCTGATCAGATTGTACGTTCCCCAGAAGGATTGGCCGTGGTCCATGTGACACTCCATACCGCGATGCGAAATGTATTCGAAGAAATGACGCCCATCGCGATTCGAGAAAAGACCCATCTAGTCCATGATTTTATGCGAAAAATGCACTGTGAACACCCACGTATCGCCGTTTGCGCGCTGAATTGCCACAATGGCGAGGGGGGACTATTCGGCGATGAAGAAATTCGTGTGATTCGTCCCGCCGTCGAAAGTTGCTGCCGGGAAGGACTTTGCGTTGATGGTCCGCTATCCGTCGATACGATTTTCGTCCACGCTCGCGACGGTCAATACGACGCGGTAGTGGCAATGTATCATGATCAAGGTCACATCGCGCTCAAGCTGATCGGAATGCACCGCGCGGTCAATATCACACTCGGTCTGCCGATCATTCGGACGAGTGTTGCGCATGGTACGGCATTTGATATCGCGTGGCAAGGGACCGCTAAAATCACGAGTATGATCGAAGCGATCCGTTGTGCGACCAATTTAGCCCACGCTCGCGTGGCATAACGCCGCCATGGCGGTAGGAAATCTGTTCTCTAAAGGGAACGGAGCCTGTTCGCTAAGACCACATGGACGTTTTGCCTGTTCAAAAGCGACACATCGCCGTTCCGACGCTGCACTTTACTCCTACGTGCGGCCTTTGTTCGGTTACGTCCATAGCATATGCAGACCGACAGCTGTGGTCGTGGTAAGCATGTTGTTCTGTACTTTTCTCCTCAAGCATGGAATGAAATTTTGCGTCATCGTCCGGAATTTTGCATATCCTGTCAAGTATTCGGCGGCATCATAAAGCAATCTCTTTTGCAGCAAAGATATCCCCATGTTGCCATTGCCGAATTAGGGCGTGTTCACATAAATGTCGTTTCATTTTAACCGACGCTACAGCTCGTGCGTATGGTAAAAAGTTTTTGGGGAGGTTTGGGGGGGACTTTTTCAAAAGTTCTCCCTCCATATACTTTTCGTTT
>JAQVKF010000099.1 GCA_028694795.1 Thermoguttaceae bacterium
TCCTTCCGTGTCGCATCCATCTTCTTTACCTGACGTTGGTAGTACCAACTCGGTGAATTGCTACCGACGATGCGGACGCTTACGCTTCCGGCATTCGTCGGTTTCCCCTTTTTACCTGACGTTGGTAGTACCAACTCGGTGAAGTGCTACCGACGATGCGGGCGCTTACGCTTCCGGCATTCGTCGGTTCCCCCTTTTTACCTGACGTTGGTAGTACCAACTCGGTGAATTGCTACCGACGATGCGGGCGCTTACGCTTCCGGCATTCGTCGGTTTCCCCTTTTTACCCGACGTTGGTACCGCTACCGCTAATTCACGCAGTGTAAATGAGTGTCTCCTCAATCCTTTGACGTTGACGCCGCGATTTTGATGAAGAACCCTCCCGGTCCTACGGGCCGTCGGAGGGGAGGTGCAGGTGAAATATTCGATAAGTGAGGACCGAAAGCTGTAGACGTTCGTCCGAACGGGTTTTTAGGTCCGTTCACCAAATTGGAATCACCACCATCTAGGGCGTGTTCACACAAGTTGCCACCTTAATCGGAGCGATTGGCTGTACCAGCGTCAGGTAAAAAGTTTGCGCATTTTCTGCGAAAATATTTTCCGTAAAATTTTTTTGAAGCGAAGAATCAATGAGAGAAAACTTTTTGCAAAAAGTTTCCCCTCAAACATCCTTTCCAAAATATTTTACTAGACGCACAAACCTCAATATCAACCGACATAAACCGCCCCGATTACGGTCATTTCATTCTTGGCTATCAACTTTTTACTATGTGATTTTATATGTGAACACGCCTTAGTAAAAAGTTCGAACCTCTGCTCCAGCTTTGGGCGACTGCCGTGCGCAAGCCTTACTATTACTCTCACTGTTATCCTCGTACGTTGTTGATTGTGACTCAAGTTGGAGAGGGATCGCCCGTGCGTTGACGTGTGCGGTCACATCACGTATACGCGGTAGCTCGCCGCCATTGATGCCTGATATTGATTCTGAACGGATACCCATAGTGGATGCCGTGCTCGACGATATCGAAACAATACTGATCGTAGGACGGCGGCATTTTCGACAACACCCCGCTCTCCGCCCTTATCTTTCGATTGCATGGATGTTGGATTGGGGCCGCGGGATGTGAAAAGGTGACTCACCTCACGCGACGGGGCCGTGCCAATGCCGCTCAGCTCGAAAGACTGCAACTTTTTCTCGAATCACTCCCGGCGATGCCTGATTTGCAAAAAACTTTGCATTGTGAGGAGTTATTAGCATTGGATTCTCGCCAATGTTTGTTTCTTTCCATGCAAGACGGAGACGTGGTTTCCAATCTGTCTGACAATTTGTTTGATGAGGAGACACTTAAAAATTTGGAAAATCGCTATTTTACTGTGCTGAGCAGGCACAAATCCGAGAGATCATTCACCAGCATGACGAGTTCCCGCATGAAACAACCGCCCTTTCTGATCGTCAAGAGCGCTTACGCAGGATGAAAAGGTAGAAAGATCAGCTGAAATCTCGTAACGTGGTGGGAAGCGGAACTCTGGAACGATGGAACGCGGCGGCACATGTTCTACTTTCGAAAAAACGACAGTTGGAACAAGTAGCCGACGTGATGCTCACTTTGTATGTTCCTGATGTAGACGCCGCACAAACTGTTTTGGACCATAGTGATTCCACTCTACGCTAAGCTCGCGTGGGGGTGGTGATTGAACGATATCGAATCGCTCAGGCGAAAAATCTTGATACGCTCGATGTTCTCGTCGATACGGGACTACTCAGCAAAATTCCGGTCGATCCATTTACAGGGCAAGCCTTTGTCTATCGTTTTCATGCCTATACACAGCCTAAAATCAGTGGAACACCATGCTATCCGTTTTGTTCCATGCGACCAGTACCGTTCTTCTCTACGTTCTGGACACTAATGGCAAGGATGGCACCGCCGTATGGATCGACAATGGGGTGACCGAAATGGATGATTACGAATATTATCGGAATGACGACTGGCATTTCTAAACGAATCGTGCATAATGACAAATCTGGATCGTAAAAATCTCCCGCCTGTACTGCGTACGATCGGTGGAAACCATTTTAATGTGTAAATTTCGAAGCTAACCCTAGGGTGCGTCAGCATGTCCGTTCAAATCATGGGAATTCTTAACGTCACCCCGGATAGTTTTTCGGACGGGATCTCTCGATGTGGTTCCTTGCCCGGTTTGAATGTGGTTGATCCCGAATGGATGGTTCTGCGTGCAAGACGATTGATCGCGGAAGGGGCTGATATCCTCGATATCGGCGGCGAAAGTACGCGTCCGGGAGCGAAACCGGTCGATGCCGCGGAAGAAATTCGACGAATCGAACCAGTCGTCCAGAAGTTGAGCGAGCTCTTTCAAATGGTACCTTCTCTGAAGAGAACGATTTCCGTCGATACCTATCGCCCCGAAGTGGTCGAGGTGGCGATTCGCTCCGGCGCAACGATGATCAACGATGTCAACGCCGCGCTCACGCCGGGAATGCCCGATGTGCTGCAAACCTATCCCCATGTCGAAATCTGTTTGATGCACGGTTATGCGGAACACCAAAAAAATGTCAATGGAAATGATGCCGAAAATATCGTCGCGCAGGTGTATGGCTTTCTTCAGCGTCGACGTGATTCGCTCGTGGATGCCGGGATTGAACGTGGGCGTATTTGGCTGGATCCGGGGATTGGTTTCGGAAAAACGCCCGATCAAAATATCTTGCTCATTCAACAGATACGCCAATTTCGTGAACTCGGTTGTCGATTGCTCGTCGGCGTCTCGCGAAAACGCTTTTTAACGCGATTTACGCAAAATCACAACGGAACGTGCGTCCGAACGGGAGCATCAATAGGAATCGCCGTCGCTTTGGCTCCGTGGGTGGAGGCGATTCGTGTGCATGATGTGGAAATGACCGTTCAAGCGGTTCGTGCCGCCGCGGCATGCGTCGACTAGGACACATCCGAGGCTCTCCTGATTCGTGGTATCTACTCTATGGAACGTCATGTTCCATGATTGTTAAACCCATACTCGGATCACGATGGGACTGTACAAAGCACGCAATGGTAAGTTCCTCTTTTTTCAGCGTTTCTTGCATCTGCCGGCATCCACAGACACTACGATAGGCTTTACGACTTTCCACTATGACGACCGCGCGACGCAATTTGCCCATACGTGTATTGTCATGGATAGCTAACCCATAATAACTTCGACTTTTCATTCTGAAACTTTGCGATATTTCTACGGGTATCCCATATTTTTCATAAAGTTCCTGGCTATACTTCTCCAAATCGGTTTGTGGATTCGGTAGATTCAATATCGTGAATTCGCCATGCTTCCACGCTTCTCGGATACAGCCTTGCATGGCGGAATAATTCGTTTGACCACGTTTGTCATACTCCGGATTGGGGGAAGATCGTCCAATGAGTATAAATTTTCCATTCGAGTATTTATACAGGCTGATGCGTTCGGTATGCCTTAGTCCTAGATGAGGCGACAGACTCGAAAGATAACGACAGACCATGTCATAATGATCGTCACTGATTTCCGCAAGCTGTGCTTCCAGAGACTGGACTTGCTGTTGCAGAGCATGAAGGTCCTGTTTACGAATTTTTTTGCCGCGCAGCTCATACTTCGAAGCTAAGGACAACAACGTTCCTAGTAATACAAACCCTGTAAGTGGATTCGTAAAAAAACCGGCAAAACCGTCGTATTTTCGATACAAACCACAAACCGCTAAAACCAGTACTCCAGTTACATCGGTGATGATATCCCAATGATCACGTAACCATTGCCATGCCGCGTGTCGAAAAGTCTGTAGGGGCATAGTAGCCAGCTGATTCATATACTACCTCATCTTTTTGCAACGAGCTTTCGCATTCCGGAAGCAAGGCGTCCGTGTTATAGTCAACTAGAGCGTGTTCACATATAATCGCGTGGTAAAAACCGATGGCCATGAATGAAATAACAGCAATTGGGGTGGTTTATGTCGGTTGGTATTGAAGTTTGTGCGTCCAGTAAAATGTTTTGGAAGGGGAGTTTTGGGGAAAACTTTTTGCAAAAAGTTTCCTCTCATGGGTTCTTCGCCTCAAAAAAGTTTGACGAAAAAAGCATTTTCGTAGAAAATACGCAAACTTTTTTGAACTTTTTGCCTGACACTGGCACAGACGTTGCTCCGATTGGGGTGGCAATTTGTGTGAACACACCCTAGTGCGTTGATACGATAATACGTGGATGGTTTGTTTTGATATTCGTTTCATTTTCTAGGCAGGAAGGATATCTAATATGCCGCCCCGCCTGATGAATCTTGGACTCGGATTCGCGACCTTTTATTACGTTCCCTTGGACGTTGACGAGGGGTGGATTCCATTCAAAAGCTGAAGACGTCAAGCGTACACACCCATGGAAACCAACCCCCTCATCTCCACGAAAACTTGCGCCGAAAAAGAGCCGCTATAAACACAATAGGAACAAGTATAAACACCGTTATACCTGTTCCTGCGGAGGATGCAAGGCTTGGGCAGTATCTTACAGGATTCCTATGGAATAACGAGTTTTCATGGAGGTAAGAACCTGCTTCGAAAAGGATCGTATCCCTGTGCTATTTTGATCACCCGATAGGCTCATAGCACTACCGACGGACGGTTCCATTTCCTAGTGCTTGAGCAACCGCCGATTTTCCGGGGACGTTGATAATCGTCGGTTGGATGTCAGGCCGAATCGGCGTACCGGGCACTTCGATACCTACGTAAGGAACTCCACTACTAGGATTATCGGACGGGACTCCCATAAATTCCTGCATGAGTACGGTAATGGGAGCGTCCATCTCGACCAAAAGGCCATTTTCCATGGTGCCGACCCGATCAAAACTGCCTACAGTGACGATACTTTCACCATTGTCATGGAATTCATACGCCTCGTAACCATTCGCTCGCAACGCCCGGCAAAGCTCGTGAGCCCGCAGCGCCGCCTGTTCCAGTTCGGATGTTTTCAGCTGCTTTTGTTCAATCTCACGATGCCGTTTCGAGTTCACAATGCAGTTCAGCCCCGTAAAAGTCGCCACCTTGATTGAATATTTACCCGGGCATTTCAACAAACTGTACGGCAAATCTTTGTTCGCGTCAATGATGAACGACGAAAGCTCTGTGTGACGGAAGAACTCTTTCGGAAGAAGCGGATTCGTCGTGATGAACGCCTTGCCCATTGGTCCCTTGTCTTTGAATTTTTCGTTCGGCTTAACAAATGAAAGTCGGAGCTTCTCGACGTCTGCCAAAAAGGCACTTTTCGTTTCGCTCTGATCCGTACCCTCGCCGCCGAGCGATTCCGGTCGAATCAAACGAAGATGCTCCTGATCTTTTTTGGCTTGCGGATCGTCCAGCGTGCTGTAATTGCCGACAAATACCGCGTATTCAGGACGAATCGTATCCGGATTCTGATATTGCATTTTTTTCGGATTACCGTATTTATCGATGCCACGACCGATCACGGTGGTCTCCGGTGTAAAGCTCTTTTCGTAAACATACGCTTCCATATTGTATTTCTTACGCAACTCGAGAACGAGCTTTTGCGACAACTCTTTGGCGTTTTCGTCCGAAAAGCTACACGCCATAATCGTCCAAGGTCCATTTTCCTGGGACATAGTATACGTCTTATTCGGATCGGCTTCTACACTACCGAGTTTGGAAAAACCCTGCGATTGGGCGGTTTGACTTGCGAATAATGGTAGGAAAATCATCCCGACTAATAAACATAACGAACGGTAACGTGGCATTTTCATTGTACTCCTCCGGAGCGATACTTGTTCCAATTAGAATGATCTGGTTCATGTTTCCCCGTGCGACAACCTACGGATGCCATGGTGGTTAGAAACAAACTCATAGGTCAGAGGAATCCCAACACGAGTTGCGTGCCAAGTTTTTCCTCCTTCGTTCTTGTTGAAATATCCTTGAAGAGAACGCGCCGACGTTCATCCACGGAATGTGGAAAAACCAGACGTCCTAAGGATCGGGGAGACTGTAGCAAATTCGGTTTGATCTTTCCAGATCAATTTTGAGCAAAAATGAAAAAATATTTAACTTTCTGCCGAATCCATCCGACGACACCGGCAATGTTACCTCGATGCCGCTCCTTTCCGATACTTCTTGCGAACGGAGATTTTCGTGTTCCTCGTAAAGTTGGCCTAATCATCAAAACTCTTCAACTTATGCCAATATTGTACAAAATAGGGATGATTCGATGGTAAGAAGATGGAAATTTGGGGACGTTTCCAAATGAAATTGGTATTGACTTGAGTATTGGTGAAAAAATAGTAAAATGGAGGCTTCCTGAGAATCAGGATGGTCTGTGAATTTTTGGAGTTTGGAATCGGGAGATACACTATGTCCGGTACTTGTGTCATCGGTCTGCAATGGGGCGACGAGGCGAAAGGCAAAATTGTTGATGTTTTGACGTCGCAACATAAAATCGTCGTTCGTTATCAAGGTGGAGCGAACGCCGGACATACGGTGGTTCGTGATGGACAGAAATATAAATTGTCGCTTTTGCCGAGTGGTATTTTCAGCGAAGGCGTTTTGTGTCTGATCGCTGGTGGTGTCGTCATCAATCCCAAATCCATTCTGGGTGAAATGGATGCGATTACCGAACGCGGCATTTGTGTGGGCGAAAAAAATCTGAAATTGAGCGACCGCGCACATGTGATTATGCCATGGCACTTTGAGGAAGATCGTCTGCTCAATGTCCAGTGTAGCGGTGGCGAGGCGATCGGAACGACCGGACGTGGTATCGGCCCCTGTTATCGAGATAAGGTGGGACGCTCTTTCGCGATCCGTTTAGGAGATATGCTTCGTTCTGATTTTGCGGATAAAGTGCGATTTATCGTCGCTGCCAAGCAACCGACGCTGGATGCGTTCTGTACGGATTCGGCGGATCGTGTGGTTTTGGATGCTGAGGCGATTGTTGCGGAATATTCCGAATATGCGAAACGGCTTGCTCCGATGGTGACCGACACGACGGCTCTGCTGCTTGATGCGGTTGATGCCGACACACCTGTATTGTTCGAGGGTGCGCAGGGTTCGTTGTTGGATATTGACCATGGAACATTTCCTTACGTGACGAGCAGCAATAGTTCTGGCGTGGGAATTCCGGCGGCGGCAGGGGTTCCGCCGCGTTTTATCTCGAAGGCAATCGGTATTGTGAAGGCGTACACTACCCGTGTAGGGGGTGGGCCATTCCCAACGGAGCAGGATAACGAGATCGGCCAGCTGATTCGAAATCGTGGCAACGAGTATGGTACGGTGACGAAGCGGCCGCGTCGTTGTGGTTGGTTTGATGCGGTAGCGGTTCGATACACCGCGAGATTGGGTGGTATCGACACGTTGTCGATGATGTTGCTCGACGTGTTGAGTACGGTGGGCGAGCTGAAAATTTGTACCGCGTATGAATTGGATGGTCGAACGATTACGCATTTCCCGAGCCATGTGGATGATTTGCGACGTGTGAAGCCAATTTATGAAACGCTGCCAGGTTGGAACGAGGATGTGAGTGGCGTTCGATCGTTTGACGAATTACCTTTCAATGCGAAGGCGTATATCACTCGTATTTCCGAATTGATCGGCAAACCTGTGGAAATCGTCTCGGTGGGACCGGATCGCGTGCAGACGATCATGGTCAAATAGTTTGCCGTATGCGGATAAAATGCCTTCGCGTGGCGATTTTTGCGGAATGGCGGCAATTTTTGTGGAGCGGCCGTTCTCGCGGAACGAGTGGCTGTCCAGGAATGGGGCGGTACGGGGCGAGCGGTTTCGATAAGGTGGAATCGCCATCCATAATAAGCTGTGCCGATATCGTTACGAATGTATGGTGTCTGCGAACGTGATGGAAAAATACGAAGGAGAGCATATGGAGAAACAGGTCCATGAGGATGTTACCGATCGCTCTCTGGATGTGTTGCAGGGTGTTCCGTTGGAACGACGTCCGAAGCATATCGCGATTGTGATGGATGGAAATGGCCGTTGGGCACAGCAGCGTGGTTTGCCGCGTAGCGAAGGGCATTGGCACGGTTCGCGTTCGGTGCAGCGTGTAGTGGAAGAGTCGGTGCGGCTGGGAATTTCGTGGTTGACGCTCTATTGTTTTTCGAGTGAAAACTGGAAGCGACCGGAAGCGGAAGTCCAGTTTTTGATGGAGCTTTTTCGTCAATTCTTGCGAGAGAAGCGAGTTGAATTGATGGATCAGCGGGTACGTTTGAGTTGGATTGGGCGTCGGACGGGGGTGCCGGAAGCGACGCTTGCGGAGCTGGACACGGCCGTTGCGGTGACGGCGGAATCTTGCGAGCGGAAGGGTGGGGCGAAGTTGAATCTTTGTCTTGCGTTTAATTATGGAGCAAGGCAGGAGATTGCGGATGCGACCCGACAGATCGCAAATTTAACCAAAAGAGGCGAGATAAATCCGGAAACGATTGATGAACAAATGGTGACGGATTATCTTTATACGAAAGGGCGGCCGGATCCCGATCTGCTGATTCGAACAGCGGGTGAAATGCGGTTGAGTAATTTTTTGCTCTGGCAGTGCAGTTACGCCGAGCTTTGGGTGACGCCAGTTCTCTGGCCGGACTTTGACGAATCTCTCCTGCGACAGGCGGTACGGGATTATGCCGTACGCGATCGTCGTTTTGGGGGAGTAAAAAATGGAGAAGTGTGATGAATCTGACGGATGCGAAATTTGGTAAGTTTGCTCTTGTAAGAGAAATGCTGGAAACGCCGGCGATTGTCGGTTCTATGTCGATGACTCGCGGCGTGGAAGTGACGAAACGAATTGCGTCAATGGGACGTCTTTTTTTGACGGGCGAAGGTTCGAGTCGTATTTTCCCGGCGAAAAACTGCATTTCTGAAATTCTGAAGCAGGGTATCGAAGTGGCGGTTTCGACGGAAGGTGGACGCCAAGCGTGTGAATATATGTTGGGTGACGCGGTCGTCTTGGGCGCGAGTAACAGTGGTCGGACGAAGGAGCTGATTACGTTGTTCGACAAATTGGGGCAGGAAGGACACCCAGAGCGCTATGGTTTGACCGCCGCGAAAGATTCGAAGCTGGCAGAATACTGTAACGAATGTTTCGTGCTCCAATGCGGTAAGGAAGACGCGGTTGCCGCCACGAAGAGCGTGGTCGAACAGGCGTTGTTTTATCGCTCGCTCCTCATTCCTTACGAAGGCGAATCGTCGCCCATGTTGGAGAATCAACAAGCGGCTGCCCAGGCGTGCGAGGCGGTTTTGACGTCTGATCTCTGTGCGGAGATGGTGAAACGTGTCGCTGCGGCCGGTACGATCTGTTTTGCGGGCCGGAATAATGGCGTTGCGGAAGAATTGACGCTCAAAACAAATGAAATTACGCGGAAAAAGAGCGATTTCTTCGAAGGTACCTACGCTTTGCATGGGGTGGAAGAGGTTCTGAACGCGAACGATGTGGTCGTTTTCGTCGATCCGTTCGAGGGCGATTTGGATTCGATCCGCAAAAATCTCCAACTGGGTGTGGGGATGGGTGTCTACGCGATTGCGTCGCGGGAAGTGCCTGGTATTCCAACGATCATGGTTCCAAAATTGGATGGTTATGACACGGTATTGCAACTGCTCGCTGGTTGGAATCTGCTGGTGCACGTCGGAGTCGAACTCGGAATTGATCTCGATCATCCGACCCGTGCTCGTAAAGTCGGTAATGAATTTGGCAAATAACCCGATATCCGGAAGAAGTCTCGTACATTCGTTTAGGATGGTGTTGGGGGATGACATTCTGGATGAGTGGATCATATAGGATCGATTTTGTCAGGGGCGTCGACTTCTTCGTCAAAACACGGCCACGTGCGGAAGATATCTCTCGTGCGTGGTCTCTGCCTGTGTCCCGTAGGTGTGGAGGAGTTCCACGTGGGGGGAGTGGACAGATGGACGAAGAAGTGGCGGTACTTGACCGTGTGAAAAAATCAGAAGTAGAGAAAATCTTTTCCGATACACAAGTGACAGATCGAAGGAATATCAAATCGAAGGAATATCAAAATGTCTCAAGCGTGGTATTATCGTCGTGACAATGGTCAAACGATTCGTTCTCGATCGTTGGATCGTGTTTTTGCGGATTGGAAAGGTGCGGAGAACGAGCGTTGGCTGCTGTTGGCACCGCACGACGATGACATTGTGATCGGTGCGGGAATGACTGCGGTTGCCGCGGCCCAGGCGGGCGTAACGGTTTACGCGGCGGTGACGACGGATGGTCGAATGGGGTATTGCAACAAATCGCAATTGCGGACCATTTCGGATATTCGCCGTCAAGAAACGACCGAGGCGTTCGAAATTCTCGGTATTTTAGAGAAAAATTTGACCTGGCTCGGTTACCCAGATTGCAATTTAACGATGTTCCGCGGGCGTCGGTTTGAAACGGTTGGTTATCCCACGATCGAAAATATCGCGAGTGGTTTGCAAAATTCGTATACGCGGATTTTGCGGAAATGTCGCCCAACTCGTGTGTTTATTCCCGCTTTGACCGACCTCCATCCCGATCACCAACTTGTGCATCGTGAGATGTTGATCAGCCTCTTTCACGCGCAGGGCAATATTTGGCCCGAATTGGGGACGCCGCTCGCGGAAGTGCCCCAGGTGTATGAATATGCTTGCTATTGCGATTTTTTCGATACTCCGGATTATCGGATTGAAGGAACGCAGGAGATGTTGCAGAAAAAACTCGATTCGATCGCCGCATATCGATCGCAAGAGCAGATCGCCACGATTGTCGAGGGAATGCGAGCAGCGGGACCGAGTGAATATTTCCGCGCCTATCCGTTTCGTTTCTACAACCCACTTAGTTATGAGTCGGCGTTTGCGAATGCCGAAACGATTGATGATTAGTTGTGGGACATGGCAGAAATTTCGGTCCGAAATCCGAGTTCGGAGGATTTGATGGTTGCGGTTTGAAATGATTTCGGTCCGAAATTTAGGGGACTTATGCGGGTCGGGCGAAACTTGACGAAGGTGATTATGAAAATCGTCCAAGTGATCGCAATTTCAATGCCCGGTCAAAACATGTGAAATGGGGGGAGTTCCAATGCGTCCAGTCTGTTATTTGGGTGACGATGATGCGTCGCGGGCAGCGGCGTACCTCTGTGGGGTGTTGAAACATTTTGGAATTCCGGTGGAGCGTGTGCCGAGTGGAACGAATCCACCCGATGATTTTTCGCTGCGTTCCTATTCGGCTTATATCGTGAGCGATTATCCATCCGTGTGTTGGGGCAAAACGGAGCCTCAAGCGGCCGCGAATTTGGCCCATGTGGCGGCGGCGGTGCGGTGCGGCGCGGGGTTGCTCATGCTCGGTGGTTGGGAATCGTACCACGGCCTGAAATCGGATGGTGAGTACAACGCGACGCCCTTGGCTGAGGTGTTGCCGATTCAGATGCTTGCGGAGGATGATGGGCGGAATTTTTCTCAGCCGTGTTTGATTTGCTGTGTGACGGAACATCCTATCACACAAGGACTTCCGTGGAATGAATCTCCTCCGGGTATCGGTGGTGTGAATCTTTTCACGGCGAAATCCGATGCGCAGACCGTTCTCGAAGCGGTTCCATTCCATGTGACACGAACGGTGGTGTCCCATGCGTTGCGAACATTGACGCCGACGGAGCTATCGGCGACGCAACCGGTGTCGAATGGTCTTGATTTGCCAATGGAATGGACTTTTACGCCGCAGCGGGCGATTCCGCTTTTGGTGGTGGGGCAATGTGCGAAGGGGCGTACGGCTGCGTTGGCGACCGATGTGGCTCCACACTGGGTCGGTGGTTTTGTCGATTGGGGGACGCCGCGCATTTACCAACTGCTTTTACCACAAGATTTTCCAGAGCTTTCGAATGCGGGATTCATCGAAGTGGGTGGCGATTACGCTCGTTTTTTTCAAAACCTCGTTCGTTGGGTCGCGGGAGCAGATGCACGGGAGATACCATGAGCGATAAAGCCTTTTCATTAAGTCAATTGGAGCCGATAGATGAAGTGACGTGGCGTATTCCGATGGATGATCGTTATGGAATGCGGGTTGAAGGGCGGATTTACGCGGATCGTGAACTTCTCCAGTCGGCCTCTGGCGACGGTTCCATGCTTCAAGTGGCGAAAGTGGCCTGCCTGCCGGGGATTCAGGGTGCCAGTTTGGCGATGCCGGATATCCACTGCGGTTATGGTTTTTGTATCGGAGGTGTGGCGGCGACCGATCCGAACGCGGGTGGGGTGGTTTCGCCAGGCGGTGTGGGATATGACATCAATTGCGGAGTACGTTTGCTGCGGTCACGGCTTGATTTTTCGGAGGTCACGCCGAGAATTGAATCCCTCATGGAAGCGTTGTTTCCACGGATTCCCGCGGGAATGGGCGAAGGCGGACCGTTTCGATTCGAAAAATCGAGAATGACGAAACTGTTGGAGCGGGGTTGTCATTTTTTGGAAGCCGAGGGACTCGCGACTGCAGCGGATGTTGAACATACGGAGAGCGGCGGCTGTTTGGAGGGGGCAGACGCGAGTGCGTTGTCCGTTCGTGCGATTCAGCGTGGCGAAAAACAGTGTGGAACGCTCGGTTCGGGGAATCACTTTCTCGAAATTCAGTATGTGGATGAGATTTTTGATGAATCAGTTGCGGCGGCGATGGGCTTGCGTGAAAATGGAATTTGCGTCATGCTCCATTCCGGGTCCCGCGGATTAGGATATCAGGTGTGTGACGATGCGTTGCGAGCGATGCGAGTCGCTCCCGCTAAATATGGGATCGAATTACCGGATCGCCAGCTGATTTGCGCGCCGTTAGGGTCTGTGGAGGCGGAACAATACTTTGCGGGAATGCGTGCGGCGGCAAATTACGCCTGGGCTAATCGACAGCTGCTCACGATGCAAGTTCGAGATGTTTTTGCGGACTTTTTTGGCGAAAGTGCGGAACAGCTCGAACTCGAATTGGTGTACGATGTGGCGCACAACATCGCCAAAATAGAACACCATACGGTTGATGGTGTGGAAAAGGAACTCTGTGTGCATCGTAAGGGGGCGGCACGAGCCTTTCCAGCCGGTCATCCGGAACTGCCACCGGCATATCGCGAGGTGGGGCAGCCCGTTCTAATTCCAGGTGATATGGGACGCGAAAGCTGGGTACTCGTCGGACAGCCGGGAGCCATGGCCAAAACGTTTGGAACGACATGCCATGGCGCGGGACGACTCATGAGTCGAACGCGTGCGGCGGCTGAAGCCGGTGAACGGAATATGTACGACGAAATGCGGCAGCGTGGTGTGGTCGCCTGTTGCCGAAGTCGTCGTGGACTGGCCGAGGAGCAGCCGGATGCCTACAAAGAGGTCAGTCGTGTGGTCCATGTGGTCGAGCAGGCGGGATTGGCGTCGCGTGTTGCTCGTCTCAAACCGATGGGCGTCTTGAAGGGCTGATAAAATCCATGTATGCTCCGATAGATTTGGAAAATCCGCCGTTAGATCGGGAAAATTCCGGTCAGGGCTAGTTTTTTTACAAACGCAAACGCCAAGACGAGGGAGAGCCGTGTGAAAGTTTTGGTCACAGGAGCGGGTGGTTTTTTAGGCGAACGGTTAGTGGCGACACTCGCCGGGCTAAAGAATGCCGTGTCTTTTCCGTTCTGGTCGGAGCGTTGGACTGTTCGAGCGGCGATTCGACGACCACTGGCCGCTTATCCGGTGCTTTCGCGAACTTTATCCCATGGAACCACTTCAGAGAGTTCACGCGTCGAGCTATTTCAGGGGGATCTCGCTTCGGCGGAAGTGGCGGGGCGTGCGTGTGAAGGTTGTGATTTGGTTATTCACACAGCGGGACTTGCGGGAGTGACTGGGTTAGCGGGGCAATACTATCGCGCGAATGTGGAGACGACGCGAAATTTACTTGCCGCGAGCCGGACATATGGGGTAAAATACTTCATATATACGAGCAGTCCAAGCGTGGTGTGCGATGGTCGTGATTTGGTTGGAGTGGATGAAGATTATCCTTATCCGAAGCATTATTTGTGCTGTTACTCGGAAACGAAGGCGATGGCGGAGCGGCTTGTGCGCGCGGCGGATGGCGTGCGGACGTGTGCGTTGCGTGCTCATTTAATTTGGGGACCGAACGATCCGCATCTTGTGCCCAAATTGGTCGGTCGAGCGCGTCAGGGCAAATTGCGACCTGTGGGCGATGGATCAAATCGGGTGGATGTGACGTATATCGATAACGCGGTACAG
>JAQVKF010000100.1 GCA_028694795.1 Thermoguttaceae bacterium
TTGGACGGAGTCAAGTGAGGTGGGCATTGCGATAAAAAACTCGCCCGCAACCTCAAATCAATGGAACCGATGCCAAACGGAGACAAGCCGTCCTCCGATCGACCACACAACGTCGTATTATACCGTTCCTACTGGGTGTGGAAAGTGCAGGCGAACCACGCCAAGTGGACAATTCTTGCCAACATGGCGAATGAGTATGACGAGCTGTCAATCCGATCACGAATTCGGCTCTCACTCACGACGATTCGCTCAAAATGAAAGTGGTATCAGCACCAAAAGGTTGTAACAGATGTGTGCCCCGACCGCGATGCCAAAACCACGCCGCCAAAAAATCACACCGAGCAAAATGGCCGCCGTAAAACGAAAACCAATCGCCAGCTGACACGCCGCATCGTGCCACAAAAACGGTTCGCCGTACGTCCCCAGATAGTGCGCAATCACAAATACGATCGCTCCGATGAGAATCGCCGTGCCAAAGGCTATTTTCTCACGAATATTTTGACGCAACATCACGGCTAAACCTCCGACCAGCAGCAAACGGAACAGGTATTCTTCGTAAATTCCGGCGCCTAAATGCGAAATCAACATCGCCGCGCCTAACTGTATCGACTCAATCGGTGGCGTTTGGAATAATGGCCCCGTCTGCCAAATCATTTCGGAGATTCGTTGTTCCACTGATAATAAACCACGAAGCATCATTGCCCATATGACCGATTCGATGAGCATATCCGGAAAAATCGTTAGCCAACGTCCGCGTCCCAATGGTGACGCGACAACCGACTTTTGGGTCGCTGGCGAGGTTTTGATCGCTGTAACCGCAGTTTTCTGGGGAGCGACTGGACCACTCGGAACCATTGGATAAGATTCGCTCGTTACGCTCGCTGCATTCGTCAAATAAGGCGTATTGGTCGTATTTGGCGTCTGGGCAGACCGGGATTCCTCTGTTTTGCGATAGCACCACAGATGGAGGAGTAGCAACGTTGTCACGGGCAGTAGCGGCATTCCCCACGCGGGCATATGGAACTGGCCTTGCAAAAGCCGACGTAACCAAAGGCCGCCACCGCTCTGTGCCAAGGAGTGGTTCATCAGCCGAATGCCCAGTTCGTACGATACGAGAAGCGGTAAAATAAACAGCAAACTCGCAAGTGGCGTTCGGCTGCGCTGCCAATAATCACGAAAACGCTCACGCATATCAGGTTCCAGTAAAAAGACGAATATGTCAGTCGAAAATGTTTGATCCGCAAGGGGGACCTAAATGTCGAGGTCCAAACGTCTCCACATGTAACGTCAAAAAAGCCAAACATCAGCATACCTAAACGTCAAGAAACTGGAAATATCAAAAAGTCAACCAGTTGATTCCGGTATCGACCACCCGAAACTTTTTGGCGTGAATACTCGATCCCTCTCCTTCTTCGTAATAAACGATCAAAATCGAACCATCCCGAAGTGGTACCATTGAGGGGTACGCACCGACGCAGGAATCCACTTCCATTGGTTCACTCCAGCTCGCACACTCGTCTCGACTAAATCGAAGCATCGTTTTGGGCAGCCGCGTACCAAGCAGGACAAGGGAATTTCCACTCTTTTCGGACGTTTCGGGGACCCGCAGAAAATAAGGACAATGCCCCGCAAAACCGACATCGGTCGATTCACTCCATGTTTCGCCACCGTCGGTCGAGCGTGACGCGCCCATCCAATCACGTTGAAGCAGGTAGAGCGAGCCATCCCGCAATTCGATGATATCCGACTCATCGACTTTGCGTTCGCATGGAATCTTAACCAGCGGTGACCATGTGCGACCCGCGTCATCGCTCCAGCTGACCGCGGCGTATGATTTTCCAGCCCCCTCGTAAAAACCGAGAATCCAGCGACCGGTCGAAAGAATGCGAATAGGCGAACTACATGGAAAATTCTCATGCAGCAACCGAGGTTCAGACCACGTTTTCCCTGCGTCGTTTGATTCGACCAGATACGAATCACGATGCAAATTCCCGGGACTGTGTGTGAAAAAATTGCAGATAATCCGACCATCCGGGGCTTGCAGCAGCGATGGATCGCGGTCGTCGAGCGGCGTATCGACCACTGTTTGCGGTGCGGACCACGTGGCACCTTCGTCTTCTGAGTAACATCCGACAATGCGTCCACCTTTCGGTAGTTTTTCACATGGAAACGCCACATGCGAATAACCCGCGTAAAAAGCGCAAAACAATCGGCCATCCACCAAACGAACGACATCTGGAAACGCCTCGTAACCACCCGCACCGGCATCGGAACAGACGGTGACGAACTTCGACGATTCCTCCGCCACGAGACGTTGGGCGACCACGAAGGAATGCACGCCTGAAAAAACAAAAACACCGATCATCCACCAAAGCGTATGCGTACCTCTGAATTTTTTCGATAAAAAACGCTGCATGACATGACCTCCGTGAGACGAATTTTGATCCAATAGATTTACTTATTCATACTATTCATTTGCTCTACGAATCTTATGCTAATTTTGCGAAAAAATCTATCGGTGCGGACGCAAAAGTCGACGAAATTCAACGGAGATCACCGCGGCAACGGTTCTCATAACGATGCGTATACCCCTTATAAAAGGCTTGATCGCCATAAACGAGTTTATAAAAGAGCCGTGGTTTCAGGGAATCCACGGATAATGTTCATATTTTGCACCGCTGATCCCGATGCGCCTTTGATCAAGTTATCGATGGCCGCAATTGTCATCACACGTCCGCGAACGACTCGCAACGCCATATTGCAGAAATTCGTATGCGCAACATGTTTCGTTGCCGGAAGATCGTCCACCACATGGATAAACGGCTCATTTTTGTAAAATTCGCGAACGCATTCATACAGCTCCGCCTGCGTGACTTGGCGAGTCGGAACCGAGTAGGTCGTCGTCAATATTCCACGATCCATCGGAGTAAGGTGGGGGGTGAAAATAACCTCCGTCGCCGTGCCGCCCATGATCGACAGTACCTGATCAATTTCCGGTGTATGCCGATGGGTTCCGACACCATACGCCGAGATGCTCTCGTTACATTCCGGGTAGAGATTGTTAAGTTTTGGGTTGCGTCCCGCACCAGACACGCCGCTTTTCGCGTCGGCAATGATGCTCGTCGGTTCGATGAGACCGGCTTTCAATAGCGGAGCGAGCGGCAGTACCACCGTCTGCGGATAACAACCGGGATTGGCCACCAGTTGAGCTCCAACGATTGATGGACGGAAAAGTTCCGGCAAACCATACGGAACGTGTCCCAATCGTGTCGGATCGTGCGATTCACTGCCATACCACCGCGCGAAAACGGCCGGATCGTTCAGTCGGTAGTCCGCCGAGAAATCAATCACCTTACACCCCGCGTTGAGTAAACCCGGAATGACCGACGCACTCGCACCGTGAGGCAAACATCCGAAAACGACATCGGCCTTCTCCGCCAATTTTTCCGGTGTGGTGTATTCTTCGAAAACAAGATCCAGCCGACCAGTGAGCGCGGGGTGCACTTGCGTGAGGCGACGACCAGGTTCACGACTGGTGACGGCGGTCACCTCCACGTGAGGATGACGCAGTAGAAGCTGAATCGCCTCGACCGCAGTGTAACCCGTTGCACCCAAAATTGCCACGCGTGTTTTCGTACTCATCTGGCCATACTCCACTAATGCAATACCGAAATCGAATACCTATAGTATACTTTGTGCTGAACGAGTGATAAGGGGGCAGGAGTCGATAATTCGCGTGTTTTTCCCCCCCTTGCAGATGGTGATAGATCGGGTAAAATAACGGGTCCGTTCATCATCATTTCGTTGGTCCGTGCGGGAACACGCGATCGACACCAGAGGATTCGCGGAAACGTGATGATCAGGGATCTTGCCTCGAGTGGATTTCCCATCGGCTAGATGGAATTTTCCCGCGGTTTGACGTTTTTGGCGGATAGTGGATATATCGATTTAATTGAACTCAGATACGCATTGTGTGAGTGAAGATGAAAACATATATGGCCCGACCAGGGCAAATTGAACCGAAATGGTACGTGGTGGACGCCACTGATTGTGTGGTGGGTCGTCTGGCGCGAGATATCGCGATGATTTTGATGGGCAAGCACCGTCCCACCTACACGCCGTACGCGTTGACGGGCGATTGTGTCGTCGTGACGAACTGTGAAAAAGTGGTTTTCACGGGCAAGAAGATGACGCAGAAGCAATACACATGGTACACGGGTTACACTCGTCAGCGTAGTGAAACGCCAGCGGATCGCATGAAAAATTCTCCAGAGGAGATTCTCATTGAGGCGGTGCGACGTATGCTTCCGAAAAACAAATTGGCGCGTCGTATGCTCGAACGTTTGAAGGTGTGTGTTGGTCCGGAGCATCCGTATCAGTCGCAGCAACCGGAAGCGGTCGTGCTCGGTATCAAGAACCAAGCGAAGGTGATCTAATTTTCGCAGATAAGCGTGAACTCGTGTGGATCGGGGTGTATGGAAGCGGCGGCTGATGCGGTACTTATGGGCACGCCAGTATTTGTGAATGGGTGCGGCGGTGCCAGTGGATATGGCAATCTCGAACAGATACAGCGGTGTCGAAAGACGTAGCAATATCGAGTTGAGTTGGGTATAGTGCATCAGTGGTGAGTTTCAACATTCTAGGTGGAATACACGAGGAAGGCGTTATGAACCCTAATGGCGGTTCGAGTGCGTTGGCGGAAGAGCCAGATGCGGTGGTGCGGCGAGCGTCTCATCGGATCGTGTGTTTTAGGGGCGAATGCAATTCCAAAATCAAAGATATATTACTGGTGGGATACAAACGATGAGTAAAAAAACTCCGATCATTGAAGGCAGCGGCCTGAATGATATTCTTGGTACCGGACGTCGTAAAAGTTCCGTGGCGCGCGTTCGTGTTCGCCCGGGTCAGGGACGTATCGTAGTCAACGATCGTCTTTTTGATGAATACTTCCCAGGTGTGCAGCAGCAGAATGCCGTTCTTGCTCCGCTGACGCAGACGGGTAAGTTGGAAAGCGTGGATGTGATTATCCGCGTCAATGGTGGTGGTCTGACGGGTCAGTCGGACGCCTGCAAAATGGGTATTGCCCGTGCGTTGAAAATTTTCGCTCCGGATGTCGAGGATGTTCTTCGTACACAGAGCTTGCTTACTCGTGATGGCCGTATGAAAGAACGAAAGAAATACGGTCTGCGTGGAGCCCGTCGTGGAACGCAGTTCTCGAAGCGTTAATGTTTGGATGAATTATTGGTTGGCGTACATTGCCATACTGAATCGTTTGAAAAGTGGGAAGGGTGGTCGTGAAGATGGCGACTGCCGCGACGCGTTGGATTGGATACGTTGAGTCCAATGTGTTGAACGGTCTTTTTCATGGATTCGGTTTTTGCAGTTTGGCCTATCACAGCGGCGTCCTGCGACAAGCGGCTAACACGAAATGTGGCCGAACGTTGCGGACGCCGTTTTTTGTAGGTGACATTATTGGATAGGCGGGTAGATCGTAAGCTGAATCATCTGAGCGGGAAATGGTCGGGGCGAATGGTTCTTGCGGGGCGTGAATCGACTACGGGGTGGAACGAGTTTTTTGAGTTTGGATGGACTCAAAACAGGGAAATAAACCAACGGATAGAAGCATAGGAAAACAAGATGGCGTATGATGTGACACTGATTCGAGGGGATGGAGTAGGTCCGGAGTTGGCGGATGCGGCGCGACGTTGCGTGGATGCGACGGGCGTTCAGATTGATTGGGACGTTCAGGAAGCGGGTATCGACGTCATGAAGACGGCGGGCACCCCGTTACCGGACGCGACCTTGGACAGTGTTCGTCGCACACGTTGTGCGTTGAAATCGCCGATTACCACGCCGGTGGGCACCGGTTTCCGAAGCATTAACGTCTGGTTGCGTCAGGAGTTTGGGCTTTACGCATGCGTTCGTCCGTGCAAAAAATATGCTGGTGTGCGAACCTACTTTGACGTGCCGGTCGATATCGTCATCATGCGTGAGAATACGGAAGACCTGTATGCGGGCGTGGAATTTGCCGCTGGTCAGCCGAATACCGAAAAACTATTCGACATGATCAACGAATTGAGCGAACGAAAGATTCGTTCCGGTCGCAATGAAACGGGTATTTCGATCAAACCGATCAGCATTTCGGGAAGTGAACGTTTACTGCGTTATGCGTTTGAATACGCGGTTCAGAACGGTCGTCACAAAGTGACTGCGGTTCACAAAGCGAACATTATGAAACATTCAGACGGTTTGTGGCTGGCGACCGCTCGTCGTGTGGCGGAAGATTACGCCGGTCGTATCGAGTTTGAGGATCGTATTGTGGACAACATGTGCATGCAGCTCGTGCAAAAGCCGGAACTGTATGATGTGGTGGCGCTTCCGAATCTTTACGGCGATATTTTGAGTGATTTGGCAGCAGGTTTAGTCGGCGGTCTAGGCGTAGCGCCGGGAGCGAATATTGGCAAAGATTGCGCGATCTTCGAGGCAACACACGGTTCCGCGCCCAAATATGCCGGTCAGAACAAAGTGAATCCGACGGCATTGATTTTGTCGGCGGTGTTGATGCTGCGACACTTGAAGGAGATGGATGCGGCGAATCGGCTGGAAAACGCGGTCGCCGCGGTCATTGCGGAAGGTAAAGATGTGACGTATGATATGAAGGCGGACCGTCACGATCCGACGGCCGTCGGTACGAAAGAGATGGCCGACGCGATCATCCGCAAAATGGCGTAAGTGTCAGGAGTCTAACCCATGGTCATTCACGATATTCCTCCGGATATCCGGGAAAAGTTTGAAGTACATGAATGGAAACACGCCGTTGCCATTCTTAAGTACGATTTTCCCCAAGAATGGAATGACTTGATAGATGCTTTGCGAGCACTATGGATTCCAGAGGATTGGGTCAGGCAGCCGGGTGGACGAAAATCACGAATTGCCATCTGGTTGGATCAATTTCTTTCAGAACGCGGTTGGGTTGAAAAAGGATTCTCGACTGCCATTAAAGTGGATGGTGTCGAAATAGATACCCCAACTCATAAGGTAGATTGCTTCAAAAATGGAATCGCCATGGAGTTGGAATGGAACAACAAAGATCCTTTTTTCGACCGAGATTTGAACAATTTTCGTTTGCTTTTTGATCTACGAGCGGTGAGTGTTGGTGTTATCTTAACTCGTTGTGACGAATTGCAATCTTTTTTTAATAAAATAGGGAAAGGCGAGAGCTATGGTGCATCGACCACGCATATGAGTAAATTGCTCCCGCGTATTGATGGTGGCGGTGGTGCGGGATGTCCCATATTGGTTTTTGGAATTAAATCAAACTGCATTATTGAGGAATGAATTCAATGAATGTATCCGAGGATTTTGCAGCTTTTGTTCATGGTCACAAGTTTTCCACAATCCTTGCAGATCCACCATGGCAATTTCAAAATCGAACAGGCAAAGTGGCTCCAGAACATAGACGTTTGAATCGTTACGCTACATTGGGGCTTCCAGAGATTTGCAGCATTCCTGTTTGTGATGCGATTACGCCTTTAGCGCACCTCTATCTTTGGGTTCCCAATGCGTTGCTTCCGGAAGGCTTAGCTGTAATGGAATCGTGGGGATTTACTTACAAAACGAATATCATCTGGCACAAAGTTCGAAAGGATGGCGGACCAGATGGTCGAGGAGTCGGTTTCTATTTTCGTAATACGACAGAAATGCTTCTCTTTGGTATTCATGGTTCGATGAGAACGCTTGCCCCAGGACGTAGCCAAGTCAATATCATCAAAAGTCGTAAGAGAGAACACAGTCGAAAGCCGGAAGAGCAGTATCCCATTATCGAATCTTGCAGTCCACCCGATTATTTGGAAATGTTTGGTCGTGGTCAACGTGCGGGATGGACAGTCTGGGGCGATCAGGCGGAAAACTATGAAATTACATGGGATACATACCCAAACCATAGTGATTGCCCCAATACCCATTTAGAGAAATATACAAGAACCGGATTACTCGCTTTTCCAGAATAATGTTTTGCGTGGCTCTACCGTAGTAAGGATGGCATCATGATATTAGGTCCCGTTTTTCATCGAGAGCTTCGTTTAATGCCGCGTCGACCGAAAATTTATGTGGCACGCACGGCGTATGGCATTGCGATGCTGGTAATCGCGTGTACGGTCTGTTTGCTTTTGACCGGTACGCAACGAGTTCGCGATCCAGGGGATTTTGCGAGATTTGGATCGACGCTTTTCGAATTGCTTGCCACGCTCCAATTGTTGATATTCGTCTTTTTCGGGGGCATTTTGTCCGCGGCGGCGGTGGCTCAGGAAAAAGATCGACACACGCTCGATCTGCTTTTGATGACGAAGATGAACAATTCGGAACTCGTTGCTGGTAAACTCATGAGTAGTTTGCTTGGGCTGTTTGTGCTGCTGTTGACGGCGGTCCCGATTCTTCTTTTTGGTACGTTTTTTGGAGGTGTTTCGCCCCAACAGGTCGCATGGGTGACGGGCATTACGATTGCGGGCGTTCTCATTTCCGGTTCATTGGGTTCGACATTTGCCCTTTGGCGTGAAAAAGCGTTTCAGGCGTTGGCAATGACAATGCTGGTACTTGTGCTTTGGCTGGGACTCGGTCGTCTCACGGCGATGGGCGTTTTTGGCTCCACACTGATGGGAATTCCGTCGGAAATCGTCGCGGTCGTGGTCAGTCCATTTGAAGCGGTGCTGTTCGCGAGCCGTCCTTTCGCCGATTTAGGTGGAGGAATGGGAGCCTTGAGTTCGGGCAATGCGGTGACAGGCTTGGACATTTCGCCGGTTGCTTTCTTTATGGGACTTTCGGTGGTTTTTTGCGTTGTTCTTAACGGGGTGTCGATGCTCCGTATTCGCACATGGAACACGGCCCATGACGCGGAACGTTTTCGACGTGAAGACGAAACGTGGCACCGTCCGAGCATTTGGAGTGCCGATAACCGTGAAGCACCCCAAACGATTGCCGAACTCGAAGCAGCGCAAGCGATTGGGGCACAAGGTGATATCGTTGCAACGAGCGAAGTTGCGGTAAGTGCCTCAGCGGTGAATCGAGCCAATTCGAAGCCAGTTTCGGCGAATCCGGATCAGCGAACGGATCTTTCACAGCAAAATCTGGAAGGCCGTGGCGTGATGTCATCCCCATTAGCCGTGACCCCATTAGCCGCGGCGACGGCACGGGTGGCGGATGCAGGAGAACAGCGGTTTAAGCCACATCGTGAGGTATGGGATAATCCGGTTCTATGGCGAGAGATTCGAACATGGGCGTACGGTCGTAAGATTTTGGTTGTTCGTCTGGTTTTTTTGCTATTATTCGCGGCGGCGGCGTTTTATCTGGGGAACCAAGTGCTGTATGGCACACGGCTCACGGCGGAAGCGATGGCGATGACGCTCGTTCCACTCTTTTTGATTTCGATTGTTCTGGTGAACGCACAGGCGGTGACTTCGATTACGGGCGAACGGGACGCCAAATCGCTTGATCTGCTTTTGGTGTCCGATCTGACCCCGAAAGAGATTTTATGGGGAAAGCTGGGCGGTATTTTTTATAATACGAAAGAGATGTGGGGTTTACCTCTGATTTTATGCGTCGTTCTTGGCGTGACCGGTCAGGTGGCGGTCGAGAACGCGATTTACATGGCGGTCGATTTGGCGTTGCTCTTTTTCTTCGTCGCCGTGCTGGGCGTCCATGTCGGTATGACGTACGAATCCTCTTCCGTGGGCACGGCAACGAGTTTGGGAACGGTTTTTTTCCTATTCTTGGGGATCGCCACCTGCATGTGGATGATGATTTTGTTTAGCGGTTCGTTTGAGACGCAACTCCAATCGTTTTTGGCATTTATGATCGGTGGAGGTTTGGGATTATACGTGGCGTTGGGTGCAAGAAATCCATCGCCTGCCATTGGTTTTGCGTCGTTTATCGCCCCGCTGGCGACCTTTTACGCAATTGCCAGCCTGCTGATCGGACATACGTTAAGTGTGTTTTTAGTAATCGCGGTGACTTACGGCTTCGCCACTGCGGCGATGCTCATTCCCGCATTGTATGAATTTGATGTTGCGACAGGACGTACCACCATTTCCGACCAATAAATGACGTGCCCGCGGCGGTTGATCTACACCGTTAGGAAAATCGCATCGCCACGGGAGGCACGGATTTACTTTTATATCATGGATATTTAACGTACTGAAAGCTGTTTATGCAACGTTTTTTACACCTTCTCAAGATCGTGGCCGTCCTTGCGGTCGTCATCGCGGCTTGTTTTTTTCTTAAAAAGGAGCTGTCACACTACTCGTTTCAAGATTTCCGAACGAGTCTTGCGGGGGTCGCATGGTGGCAGATTGGGTTGGCGGGCCTGCTCACGATCCTTAATTACACGATTTTGTACGGTTACGATTGGATTGCGATCCACTATCTCGGTCATACGGTTCCGGCGAAGCGGCTTGTGGTCGCGTCGCTGGTGGGACAGATCGCGAGCCTGAATTTTGGTTCGCTTTTAGGTGGAGCGGCGGCACGGTTTCGGATGTACACTTTGCTCGGTTTCCGTGCGGTGGAGATTATGGAATTGATCGTGATTCTCGGTGTGACCTATTGGTTAGGGGCACTGTCACTGGCGGCGACAGTTTTTCTGACGGCACCATTGGAAATTCCGACGAAGTGGGCACCGCTTTTTACCGCGGCTCGCGGCGTGGAAGCCTTGGGTGCGACGCTACTGTTTGCGATCGCACTTTACGCGGTGTTGGCCCTCGCTCATCGCCGGCATTTTTCCATCCGGAGTCGTGGTGTCTGGATTTGGTTGGCGTTAAGTGGAGTGGGTGGCGGTTGTTTTGTGGTTGCCCGGCAACTTCCAGCATGTGCTCATCAGCCATTGACGCATATTGGCTTTTTGGGAATCGTTTTAGCGGCGATTGTAGGCGTTTATTTTCTTTTGGCCGCTTTTTACCGTCGTCCGATTCAGCTATTAGGCCACACGTTTCAGTTTCCGCCCTTGCGAGTGTCGTTGATGCAGACAGCGATCGCGGCGGCAGATTTCGTGGTGGGAGCGACGGCGTTTTTCATCCTATTTCCCGAAGGTGCTCATGTACCCTATATGGAATTTCTTGGAATTTACCTGCTTGGTCAGGTGGTTTCCGCGTTCACACACGCTCCGGGCGGCCTGGGAATTCTCGAATTGGTCGTTTTGAAATTTGTCCCCGACGGCAGCGTTGCCCTCGCGCCGGTGTTGCTCTTTCGGGTGATTTATTTTTGGATTCCACTCCTTTTCGCGGGTGTGTTGTTGGTCATCACCGAGTTTTGGCTCGCTCGTCGATGGCAATCATCAAAGATAGTGAAGGTAACGCAAGCACAACAGGGGTAGCAATAGGGGCCCCTCCACCATTTGTGACATGGTGAACGTCGGCGGACTGCCCGTTTGGATTCCCCTACGACTTTCCCGAAATTCGGATAAAATGAGAGTGCCCCCTTGACGAAATGGGGGGAATCGGGTACATTCTGTAACACTTTCGCGGGAATGGCGGAATTGGCAGACGCGCTAGGTTGAGGGCCTAGTTGGGTAAAACCAGTGCAGGTTCAAGTCCTGTTTCCCGCATTTGACGAAGAAATTCGTTCCGTTTGATTGAAAGGCTCGTGTGTTTCGCGCGAGCTTTTTTCGTGCGCCGAGCGGAGTATTTTGGGATCAAATGAAGATTTTGTAAATTTTGATCTTTTGCTTGCTTCCGTGATATGGAATGATTAGAATGGGTCGGTAGTTTCATCGGTTGAGTGAAATTCGACGGAAGTATGGAATAACTGTGAGGAGATGTGATGCGTAAAGTATGGGGTGCGGCATTATTAAGCGTGTTTGGTTTGTTGCTGTGTGTTCCGACGCAATCGGTCACGGCTCAGGAAACGGAAGAAGGTTTTGTCCAGCTGTTTGACGGTCAGACGTTGTGGGGTTGGTCGAAAAAAGGCGGTCCCGCGACCTACCGTGTGGAAGATGGCTGCATTGTCGGCGAACGTCAACCGGGAGCGGACAACACGTTCCTTTGCACGGACAAAGAGTTCGGCAACTTCATTTTGAAACTCGATTGCAAAGTAGAAGTTCCGGGTAATTCGGGCGTTCAGTTTCGTTCACACTCACGTCCAGAGGGCGATAAAGAGCGTGTTTTTGGTTACCAGTGCGAAATTGATCCGTCGGAGAAGAACGACACCTGCCGTATTTATGACGAAGGTCGTCGCGGTTTCCAGTATGATCGTACATGGCTTGACAATACGCCCGATGTGAACGCCGAAGGGTTCAAAGCTGCACAGCAGGCGTACAAAGCGGGTGAGTGGAATGCGATAGAGATTCAATGCATGGGACCATCGATTCGTACCTGGATCAATGGTGTGCCGGTCGTCAATATGTTCGACTATCTCGATATGTCCGGTTTTATCGCGTTGCAGGTTCACGCGGGCGAGCAGGGCAAAATTCTGTGGAAAAACATCCGGATTAAAGATTTTGGTACGAGTGAATGGCATCCGTTCTTCGTGGAAGGTAAAGATGGCATGAAGTTGGTCGCGGCGCGAGCAGTGTTGCCGGAATGCTGGTCGTTCCAAGAAAAAGACGGCGAGGGCATTTATCTGCGTGGTCATCACACGGCGGAAGAACCGCGTGATGGTCTGATCGTTTCGGATGGATATTATGACGATTTTGCCGCGCGTGTCACGTACAAAGTCTTTGGTGGCAATAGCGCGCTCTATTTCCGTGCGGGCGAAGTGCCGACGCCGTGGCTGCTCAAAGGTTATCAGAACGAGATCGCGGGCAATGGTGCGGAAGCGGGTATTTGGCATACGGCGGGCGACAAGACGCCTGGACGTGGTTGGCTCGGACGTGACGATAAACTCGTGGACCAGATTCGTAAGAATCCGGAAAACGGTTGGAATACAGTTTGTACCTGTGCCTGCGGTCCGCATATCACGACCTTCCTGAACGATTTCCGTATCGTCGATATCCAAGATCCGGAAGGCGAAGTTACCGGTAAGCTCGGACTCCAACTTCATGGCAGCTCGGAAGTCGAGATGTGGTTCAAAAACTTTGAAGTCCTGCCGATTACGCCGGAAATGCGTCGTCTGATCGAACGCTAAATCATTCCGAGTTTTTCAAGATGACGAATTTCGTTCAGTAGGGTTTCGTGTTTCGTAAGTTGATACGTTCCTGTAAACCACTCGACCTGAAAGCAAGCCTATCGAGTGGTTTTGTCATGTGTTGATCCCAGAGTTCGCCATGCAAACATTGGATGCTACATGGTTTCGACGGATTTAACGTATTCACGCGGCGTATTTGGACATGATATAACTGGAAAACAAACCGAGCGGTCGAACGGATATTGCGGGAACGCCAGGCTGGATCAGAGACCATCGCGGCCGTTTGGCAAATGTTTTATCAAGAGCATCTCGAGTGTGATGTCTATTGGGTATCGTGGGGCAACGCTCTGTTTTGTGATGAATTCAATTGACCGGACGATTTTGGGTCACTTTTTTTGCCCGCTGATAGTTGTGGAATCTTGTGGCGAACGTGGGAAAAAACATGGACTGATAATCTGAAATTTCCTCGCTTTATGGCGACTCTAGATCAGCGATTTGATATCAATACCGCATTTTGGGACTCATTATTGCAGGCGGGGTTCGAGCTACCACAGGGCGAATTCTACAGCAAAATAGGAAGCGCCCACTATATGACCAACACCGTTTATAATGGCCGTTCAGGCCAAAGGTAACGTCAACCAGGCCACGCCTTTTATTCGTGAATGCCGTATCGCAACACGGCCCATAACGCGTGGAAACCGTGACGCACCCCAATTTTTTTGCCCTGTGACCAGGTACGCGGATCGTATTGAATTGGAATTTCCCAGATACGGAAATGCCGACGAGCAATCTTGGCCGTAATCTCTGGCTCAATGCTGAAACTGTTTTCTCGCAGCGTCGGTACCAACGCCTGTACCACCTCTCGTGTAAAAACCTTGTAACAAGTTTCCATGTCTGTGAGCCAGAGATCGGTCCAAAAATTCGACCAGAGCGTCAACACGCGATTTGCCAATGTGTGCCAAAATTGTCGAACACGATGCGGACCACCCGATAAGTAACGCGAACCGTACACCACGTCCGCACGCCCCTCAAGGATTGGTCGCAACAGTTCCGGATAATCGTAGGGCGAATACTCCAGATCGGCATCCTGAA
>JAQVKF010000101.1 GCA_028694795.1 Thermoguttaceae bacterium
CGATTTAGCCCAGCCGGGAACTCGGCCTCCACAATCGGCGCATTGCCCACTGGCCTCCCCATTGCGTGTCCTCCGGCTGTCTCCGATCGGGTTCCGCACATCCGATACCTACCCGTTCATATTATAGAAGAGCGTACCAGCCGCGGACAAAACGACCTGAGGACCGTACCACGAACACACGTCGTACTCGTCCTCATTCCTTGTTTACGGGTATTTTTAACGGTGGACAGCGATGACCTCCTCCGCCGCATATGGTGACTCGAAATGCGTGCCTTCAGACACATCCCGAAGAGGCACCCAACCGTGAATCACTCCTCGTCTTCCTCGTCACCCCAATCTTCATCCTCGTTTCCTTCATCTTTATCATCTTCCTCGTCGTCTTCGTCATCATCCCAATCGTCCCAATCTTCATCATCCTCCTCATCTTCGTCCCAATCTTCGTCGTCTTCCCACTCTTCATCGTCGTCGACTTCTTCCCAATCGCCATCTTCGAAGTCGTCATCTTCCTCGTTCCCTTCGCCCTCTTCCTCATTCTCTTGATCATCCGTACCTTCACTGGCAAATGGACCAATGGTCAAAAAATCGAGATCGGATTTCTCCATAGACTGCTGATCGAAATGTGTCGAATGCAGAGTGATCGTTCTCACGGATATCCCCTTTACTGTTGATGCCCCAATGACATGATTGGACACGGTCAGATCGCCAAACTTATAACGATCATAGACGGTTACGAATATTTCTCAAAACAAAAAATTTGTTTTTTGAATTTGCCTAGGATGCTTTTGACGCGAATGTACGACAAAAATGGGAGGCGATATATTCCTCTTCCCGAAATTCCTTCTGTATTTTACTCGGATGTTGCATGCAAGCCACATGTTACATCCCCAAAAAAATAAAATCTTTGGTTTTTTTGCCAATTTTGTCGGCCTGCAAAGTTTCGTCAGCCCATGAAATACCGAATGTTCCACACTCAAGTACTCCACACTGCAAAAACCGCTTCCTCTCTTTCGTCAGCTACTCCCATTTCGTCCGCAGATTTTATCGCGACCGGCAAATATCGTGTAATCATCTTATTTTTACTCATCGTTAGTATCTTCAAAGGAGAGACTCGATGGTGGCAGGGCGTGGTCCAGGACGCTTGAATGATCCGTTCCATCGTCGTCTTCGTCAATCATACGGAAGCGTTCCGCATCGGGCAATTCACGCAAACTACGTAATCCAAAAATTTGAAGAAATCGTCGCGTCGTACCGTAATAGAAAGGTCGGCCCAGTTCTTCAGAGCGTCCGACGATTTTGACGAGATCACGTTCCATTAGTTGTCGAAGCATTTCACTGCACTGAACGCCACGAATCGCCTCAATTCCAGTCCGTAATACGGGTTGACGATAGGCGACTACCGCAAGCGTTTCCATGGCCGAGGGGGACAATCGCACTTCCGCTTGAACACCGTGTAAACGTCGCAACCAGGAGGCGAAAATCTCTCGTGTCACCAGTTGGTAACCGCCCGCCACATTGACCACACGAAACGCAAACCCTTGCTCGTCATAGATTTGATTCAATTCGCGGATCAAACCACGGGTATGGACTAGATCGGTTGAGCCAGTTAATTGAGCGAGGCGACGAATGCCCAACGGTTCACGCGCCAACAGCAATACCGCTTCGAGCCGGGTGGTATCGGTGAGCGGATCGGTCGGCACGGCGCACGATTCGGAGGTCTCGCGAGTGGTCAGCGACGGTGACCAGCGACGCGGAGGCGAACGAAAATAATTCCAACCGCAAATATTTCCAGGATAATCGGCGTACCCGTGGTAAACGCCCGCGTAAGACGTTGAACGAGTGGGATGTGATGTTGACAAAATGGGTTCCTCTGTCCTACGAAATCATTTTTGAATGTGTTGGAATTTGGATGCGATGGCGGAGATGTACACTGGGGCGTGTTCGCACAAGTTACTACCTTAATCGGGGCGACCGGCGGTACCAGCGTCAGGCAAAAAGTTCAAAAAAGTTTGTGCATTTTCTGCGAAAATCCTTTTTCGTAAAACTTTTTTGGGGCAAGGAACCAGTGAGAGGAAACTTTTTGCAAAAAGTTTCCCCTCAAACACTCCTTCCAAAACATTTTACTGGACGCACAAACTTCCATATCAACCGACATAGCCCACCCCAATTGCTGTTATTTCATTCATGGCCATCGGTTTTTACCATGCAATTATACGTGAACACGCCCTAACAATTCTCTCGAACGGATGAACCATGTTGAATGCGGTTATTCGAAAACGGTGATCTCCAATGCGATCCATGGGTCACTATGGGCTATGCCCCACGTTATTTTGGGGTAACGGAGGAGATGTGTTACCGCCCTCTCGCGCATTTTCGCTAATGACAATCCGACCGGTAAGGGTTTGATCGGGAAAATTGACCAGCAGATAAGCGTTTTGGCCGGCGAAGACCCGAATCGAGGTTTGATATGGAGCCCCTTCAGCATGGCGGCTGTATCCGCAGCTTCGGAAACTTAGCAGATGATCTCCTTCCGGCAATTCGAGCCGAGCAACCTGAATTTTAGCCGGTAAAAGTCCCCAACAACGTGTATCCGCCGTTTCGGATGCTTCCCAAACGACGCCGCCGACATCCATTGCCAAACTGACCCAACCGTTGACATTGCCGATATCTTTGGCCGCGTACAGCGTCCCTTTCTTCACGATCCGTCGAACGATCGCCCTCGCGATAATCTGATCACGAATTACCTCAAACTGTCCTTCCGCCATCTGATTCACATCAAGAATCGTTTCCGTCGCGGCGGCGTTTCGTCCATCAACGCTGATTTGGACCGATTGAACAGGGCTTTCTTCGCAGTGGATCGCGGGGATCAACACCGGAGCGACCGTCGGTGGTACGGAATATTGATTGACAGCTGAGAAAATACGGTCGGCAATGAGCAACGCTGTACTCGTCGCTTCCGCACGCTCTTGCACTTTGTACGGTCCACGTCCAACCAGAGCGAACACATAAACGACGCCGTGACCTTTTTTCGCTGGAACCCCCGTCTGTGCGCGTCGAAGCGAGTTGCCGCCCTCGACGAAATTGGGTGCCCAATCGACCACTTTTTGATACGCCGCCGCGGCGTCGCTCTGATTCAACCATGTCGATTCCCAAAGCAAACCTTCGAGATAAGGTCCCAACGCAACCTGTTGGTACGCAAGTTTCGGATTCTCTTTCGAGGACGGCAGAGTGGCCCCACGATCGATAATCTCTTTCTGCTTTTGCGCGATCTGGTAAGAATACGCCTGAGCGTCGTCGCCCTGTTGGAGCAAATTCGAGATCGCTAAAAACGAACGAATAAGTACTTTTTCGTAATCCTCGCCTTCATACGAACGTCGATTATCATCGGTCCAATAGGAGAGCAACTTTTCCGCACCCTGTTGGAGCGATTGATTTTCGATATCATCGAAATGGTTGCGCACGGTTCGTAATTTTTGTTCTGCGCTAGCCGGATTACCGCGTGATAATTCCACAATCGCCGCGTTCAGCTCCAGCACATCCTGTTCTTGTGAGGGGGCTTCCTGCTTTCGTCCCTCATTTTTTTGGAGAGCGACGACGGTACGTCCTTGGTAAAAATCCTGTCGCATATCGCACAGATGTTTACTATACTGCGAGACGCAACCAGTCAGCGTCAGCAAGATCGGAATGACCATCTGAAACGGAAACTGAAATGGCATGGAACAAAAATGATTCATTTCAGCCTAATTCCTTAGCAACACGCGGACCACGCAAGGACGGTCGGCGACACCCAGCGGCGAGTTACCGCTTTTTACTATACGGTGGTGATTCAAACTTTTTACCATACGGTGGTGATTCCAACTTGATGAGCGGGCATGAATGGCCCGTTCGGACAAGCGTCGCCCACGTCTATTAAAACATGCCAAAAAATTTGGCTCTAGCCGTTCGATTATAGTTTTTGCGTAACGCCACGGATTCTCGCGCAGCGGTCGTTCCGCTTTGCACGTCCACGAGGTCCAAGGTTAAGGAATATTTGACCTGCGAATCCGCATTATCCCGCGTCGTTGCCGTCGTTACTTTGGCGAATAGAATATAATCGAATGACTTGCCCATACCACCTAACGCCTCGTTAAATTTGGCTCGATTCTCCGGTAACAGCAGATCGTCACTTCGCAAATTCGTCTGACGCAACCCCGACGCGATCACACGGGAATCAATCGTTTCAAAACAGGGGAACTGCGTAATTTGCGTCCGAATCATTTCGTTCAAATCTTGTTTGATATCGCCCATTTCTTCGGCGCTGGCGTTTTCGACTCCGACAAAACAAATACGTCGCGGCGTACCGGTGTTGATTTCGCTCGAATTTTCGACACGGGCCAAAAGTCCACGCACGGCACTTTCGGTCGCGGGATCGAAAACTTCCGAACCGGCCTGATGGCTTCCCACTCGCATCGGATCGTCGGCATCGAGCAGTTGGCCCTTTTGCGAAGCACACCCCGCTTCGAGTGAGACAATTCCAAGAAGCCCCATCGCGGAGATTGCCGACAGGCATTGACGTCGCGGCATCACGGCCGCTTCCGGCGTGGACACGTCTGAAAATGAATGGGGGGGATATTCCATCGCTGTACGATATTTCATGGGAATATTTCCTGAATACAGGTGGCGGCGGATACGAAAAATATCACGGTATCGACACTTTTGGGCATGGTTCACGCGAAGCCGATTTTCCAAAGAGTTTTGGGGAAGGATTCCACGAGATCCTTTGCGTCCACTAGGCGATCGCGAGGCCAAAGGACGATAACGATTTTTTTGAGGCGGGTCAAGGGCAATTGCTTTGGGACTGCCGCTTGCGAAAATATATGAACGTGGTACGATTTACGTTTATGATGTTACGATGGGGGGTTCCGCTTAAAGCGACTCCCGGTTGTGGAAGAAATAGAAAACGCGCATCTTAATAAGGTGGCATTCGGCAGATTATGTTGAAGAGGTAATATGGTGGAAGACGGCAAAACGGCGGCGAAAACGGTGGAGGAACAACCAACGACCACATTTCAACCGAAAAATGGTGCGGATGTCGTCGTCAGCGCACTGATTCGCCAAGGAGTCAAAACCGTTTTTGCTTATCCTGGTGGCTATAGCATTCCACTGCATCAGGCGTTCACCCGTCAGGCGGATCGTGTTCGTGTGATTTTGCCGCGTCAGGAGCAGGGCGGCGGTTTTGCCGCGCAAGGATACGCACGTTCTACCGGCTCACCGGGCGTTTGTATGACGACGAGCGGACCGGGAGCAACGAACCTCATTACGACCATTGCCGACGCAAAACTCGACAGTATTCCCGTGATTTTCATCACCGGTCAGGTCGTTCGTTCGGTGATCGGTACCGACGCATTTCAAGAAGTGCCGATGACGGAACTATGCCGCAGTATCACGAAACATCACTATCTCGTGACCGATGAGCGAGATTTGCCGCGAATTATTAAGGAAGCGTTTCATATCGCCACGACAGGTCGCCCCGGCCCGGTCCTGATCGATATACCACGTGACGTCCAGTTGGCTCCAGTCGCGAGCGATATTGATTTCGATCCCCCAATGAACTTGCCCGGTTACTCTGCGGTACTGCCGGAAGTCACGGAAGATAAAATAGCTCAGCTGGTTGCGATGATTCGCGCGGCGAAAAAGCCGGTCATTTATGCGGGTGGCGGAATTATCTCGGCGAACGCTTCCGAGGCGTTGACTGCCTTTGTGCGTAATACGGGCATTCCGATCACGACGACGCTGATGGGGCTGGGCGCGTATCCGGACGACGATCCGTTGGGACTTCATTTTCCCGGAATGCATGGAGCGGTCGCGGCAAATTACGCCATCAACGAGGCAGATTTGCTTCTGGCGATGGGAGTTCGATTTGATGACCGCGTGACCGGCAAGGTTGAGAAATTTGCCGCTCATGGTAAAGTAGTCCATATTGATGTGGATCCGTCGGAAATCGCGAAAATTAAACAGCCTAATTTGGGAATCGCGGCGAATATTCTGGGCGTTTTGGAACAATTATGCAGAGCAAATATTCGACCGGAAGCCGATCTTTCGGCATGGCACCAGCGGATTGCGGAGTGGAAAAAAGCCGATCCGTTTAGTTACCATCAGGTGGACGGCTGGATCACCTCGCAGCTGGCGATCGACACATTGTGGAAGTTGACGAAGAATCGAGACGACGTGATCATTTCGACCGGAGTGGGCCAACATCAGATGTGGGCGGCTCAATTTTATCATGTCCGTCGTCCTCGCACGTGGCTCTCCTCGCTCGGTTTTGGCACGATGGGTTTCGGACTGCCCGGGGCGATTGGCGCGAAGGTCGGAAATCCCAACGCCATGGTGATTGATATTGATGGCGATGGTAGTTTCCAGATGAATATTCAGGAAATGGCCACTTGTACCTGCGAAAAAATTCCGATGAAAGTGCTGTTGCTCAATAATCAACACCTCGGTATGGTGGTTCAGTGGGAGGATCGATTTTACGGTCGCAATCGTGCGCATACCTATTTGGGACCGATTGATCGTCCAGAATGGCGTGGTCAGGGCGACGGTTTAGGTCCGAAAGATCGTTATCCCGATTTCGTCGAGATCGCCCATGGCTACGGCTGGGATGCACGAAGTATTGCGCAAATTGACGAGTTAGAACCGGCGCTTCATGCGATGCTCAATGCGAAAAACTCGTTCTTACTAGACGTCGCGGTACCGTACAATGAATACGTGTTGCCGATGATCCCACCAGGTGGAACGATTGAGAATTTGATCCGAAATTAGTCCTCCGCGACCATTTGTTGGGGCGTGTTCGCACAAGTTGCCGCCCCAATCGGAGCAACCGGCTGTACCAGCGTTAGGTAAAAAGTTTGCGCATTTTCCGCGAAAATACTTTTTCGTAAAACTTTTTTGGGGCAAAGAATCAATAAGAGGAAACTTTTTGTGAAAAGTTTCCCCTTAAGCTCCCCTTCCAAAACTTTTTATTAGACGCACGAACTCCCATACCGACCGATATAAAACGCCCCAATTGCGGTCATTTCGTCCTTGACTACCAGTTTTACGGTGCGGTTATATGTGGACACGCCCTAGCGGTTTTGTTTGGAACATCGCAAAATAATGTAATCACCGTTTTTTAACGCATGGACTGTTTTGTCATTGTTCTAGAATCGAAGAGACTAATCGGAGTGCTAACGTAAGACGTAGGGAATTTTCAGTTATGGTGACGGTAACATCACAACCGGAAGCGGGCACTGTCGAAAGAAATTCCGATCTTGAATTGTGTCGTATCTTATTGATGCTGGCGATCATCGCCCATCATTATGTGGCCAATTCTGGATTGATGGAGTTAATAGAGTCTGCGACTTGTTCCGGAAACACGATATTCCTGTTGCTGTTTGGAGCATGGGGGAAAACTGGAATCAATTGTTTTCTCTTGATTACCGGTTATTTTATGTGTAAATTGCAAATTACACTTACCAAGTTTATGAAGTTGCTTTTAGAAGTTGAGTTTTATCAATTTGTGTTTTTAATATTGTTCGTTGTCACAGGTTATATTCCTCTTTCGTTGAAAGCTGTGATCAAAGGCCTATTGCCAATATCAAGCGTTGGCAGCAATTTTGTCGGATGCTTCCTCCTGTTTTTCTTATTTATTCCATTTCTCAATATTTTGATTCGTCATATGAGTAAGAGAGAGCATCAGCTTTTGCTTCTCCTATTCGTTTACACGATACTGCCGTCCATGAGGATACCTGTGAGTATGAATTATATAACATGGTTTTCAGTTCTGTACTTCATCTCGTCTTATATTCGCTGCTACCCCAATCGTTGGTTCGAAAATACAAAGTTCTGGGGGGTAATCTCGATTGCGGTATTGCTGCTTTCGACCTCAACCATTGTTGGAAAATGTCTATTTAGTAAGCCGGGATGGAGATGTTACTTTTTTTTATCAGATTCGAATAAGATTCTGGCTGTCCTGACCTCAATATCGTTATTTCTGTTTTTCAAAAACTACCATTTAAGGTATAGTTTGTTTATCAACACTGTTCCAAATCAGTTTTTGGGGTTCTACTGATCCATGCAAATAGCAATGTCATGCGGCAATGGCTTTGGAAAGACACCTTACAAAATACATCCATGTTTTATTCAGAATGGTTATTTGTTCACGTAATACTAAGTGTCATTTGTATTTTTATCATATGTGCAGTCATTGGGCAGATTTTTTTACTAGAGCGACCCTTTTTCCAATTTTGGAATACGACACTGGAGAAGAAAGTGATGGCTTTTGGGGAGTCAAAAAAATGATAAATCTATTTGTCCCACGGTGTTTTCGGGTACTTGCAGATTGGGCGCGAATAGTTTCATCTTTATTCCGCTGATTGGATATTCCTTCCGTTCGTTTTTTTTGCGTCCATGCACGATTTTTCGCCGCAAAACAGTACCCGACCGAAGTTTCAGTTCCTTCCATGTTTCCCCGACGAAAATCCTCCGTTCAACATTCCGCTCCCATCCAACCGACTGCTTCCATAGCCGGGAAAAATGGACTGGAACAATACGAATACGCCACCGATCATTAGGAATAAATAATGGCTCTTATCGCCGATTCCGTGGATTCCACCCTTTCCGTGTCTGACAATCTGTCGCCAAGCAATCCGCTGCGGTCGAATATTTCGCAATTCAATGTGCAGGATTCCGCCAATCGTTACACTCGCGATACCGTCTGGAAACTTCTGCTTCATACGGCGATTCCAATGCTGCCCGGCACACTCTCACTCTCTGGTTACAATATCGCGAATACCTATTTTCTAGCGAAACTCGGTTTGGAACCATTGACGGCGATGGGGTTCGTCTTTCCCGTCGTGATGCTGGTCGGTTGCGTGTTCATCGGTTTAGGTGTCGGCGTAATGACGCCCATGGCTCAAGCGATTGGGCGTGGCGATCGAACGCAAGCCGCTCGCATTGCCACCAGTGGACTGCTGCTTACCATGTTGGCTTCGATCGTCTGCGGAGTGGCCGGCAATGCGACACTCGAATGGACTTTTCGACAGTACGGTGCCGACGCCGCGTTGATTCCTGTCATTGCGGAATATATGTACATTTGGTATGCGGGCTGTTTTACGGTCGCGTTCATGATGCTCGGCAATCATCTCATGATCGGTTCTGGAATGCCTGTTCACGCGGGGTTACTGATGCTCTTTGGCATGGGATTGAATGTCGGATTGGATGCATGGTTCATTTTTGGCGGCGGTCCGATTCCCCCATTAGGGGTGCGTGGAGCGGCCCTGGGCACGGTCCTTTCGCAGGGAATCGCCGCATGCTTGGCGATGACGGCTCTTCAGCGTCAGCGCAAGCTCTTCCATTTGCGTATGTTATGCGACGTCAAAGGTATATTGAAATTATGGTGCACGATCATCGAAATGTCGATTCCGCTCACATTGGGATATCTGCTAATGCCGTTGGGCAATAGTGTGATTGTGTGGATTATCTCACGATTTGGTCACGAGGCGGTCGCGGCGTGTACGGCGGTCGGACGGCTGGAAGCCGTCGCGTGTCTGATCACGATGTCTCTCGGCATGTCACTCACGTCGGTGGTGGCTCAGAATTTCGGGGCGGAGAAATTCGATCGCATTCGTCAAACGTTAAAACTTTCCGTCACATTTGCCTTTGTCATGGAATTTTGCGTGGCGATCGCGGCCTTTTGTTTCGCTCGCTCAATCGCGGAATTTTTCGTGACCAATCCGACGGTCGTACAAATTATGATTTGGCATCTTCAAATTGTGACTTTTGGCTATGGTATGACGGAGATTCATCGATTTAGCTGTTGTTTTCTGACCGGTTGCAGCCACCCTCGTTTAGCGACCTGTGCGAATCTTTTACGTGTGGTGCTTCTTGTGGCAGGTTCGTATTGGGGGGCCCAGTGGAGCGGCATCACTGGCGTATTTTTCGCGCGGTTGGGTACTGATTTTTTCGCTGGAGGCGTCAATCTTTTGCTCGCTGTTTGGATCGTGTGGCGTCTATATCCATCGTGGTCGAAAAAACGCTCCGCCTGAATTTGACGCGATTGATTCCATTTTTCCAAAACGTTTCGCGAACGAAAAATCGACCCATTTGAGACCGGAATCCGTATATCCCGCATAGAGGTTTGATTTTCCGATCAATTGTCGATAAAATAGGGGTCGGTACAAAAAGATGAGGAAACGGAAATTTTTCAGGAATCAACCATGACACAGAATATTTACCAACCCGACCTGATGGAAGTACTGGAAGTACAACAGCAGACGGTCGACATTAAAAGTTTGAAAATTCGATTCCGTGACGAGGAAAAGCAGAAGAATTTCTCGTTCCATGTCGGTCAGTTCGGAATTTTTTCCGTCTTCGGCTCGGGTGAATCCACCTTCAATATCTGTTCGAGTTCCGATTGGAAAGACCATTTGGAACTTTGCTTTCGTAAAACGGGACGAGTCACCGAAGAGATGTGGAATATTCAGGCGGGCGATACGATCGGTTTCCGTGGCCCATATGGCAATTACTATCCGACCGAATCGTGGGAGGGAAAAGATTTGGTCTTCGTCGCCGGTGGTATCGCGATGCCGCCCGTCCGCTGCGCGATCTGGTACGTTCTGGAAAATCGTGCCAAATTCGGCAAGGTGACCGTCGTCTATGGTGCACGGTCCGTGCGTGACCTCGTCTTCAAAGACGAATTGGCTAAATGGGCTGAATTTCCCAATACTCAAATTTTGACTACAGTCGATCCAGGTGGAGAGACGCCCGATTGGAATGGCGAAATCGGATTTATTCCGTCCATCGTCGAAAAAGCGGGACTCGTGGCCAACAACGCGGTCGCGTTGGTAATCGGCCCGCCGATTATGATTAAGCTGACACTACCGGTTTTGGCCAAGGCTGGATTTGCCGATAACGCAATCTATACAAGCCTCGAAAATCGAATGAAATGCGGACTGGGAAAATGCGGTCGTTGCAATTGTGGACCGGTCTACGTCTGCAAAGAAGGCCCCGTATTTACACTCGAACAGATGAACAAATTGCCGCTGGACTACTAACGCCCGATAGAACCGCCGGAGCGAAGTATTTGGCGGTAAGTTCAGTAGGTGATGGGCGGGACGGGAACGCCCGTTGCGACTCCACGACCGTCCGAACGATTTGGTAAGCCTGCTTATCAAGTTTGAATCACCACCGTACAGTCAAAAGCGATCACTCACGGCGGTACATTGCCGCCTGATCGGGTTGGGGCGAACCATGGGTGGAATATTTCGATCGTGAAGAGTGTGACGTAGTGGTGACTTCCATGGAAACGATATCAACAGGTGTCTTGTGGATTATCCAGATCTTCGGGAGTTTTTAGGTTTATCGTCAACGGCAACCTCCTTAGACGGAGGCGACGGGAGTTCCGTCTCCATTTCGGTGGAGTGTAACGCCACTTGCGATCGGTTCGAAGCAGCGTTGCGACGCGGAGATCGACCACGCATTGAAACGATATTGGCCGCCGCGCCCGATTCGGACAAACCCATTTGGCTGCGTGAGCTTCTTCACATTGAACTGGAATATCTTCAGGAAGTAGGAGAACGGATTCGCCCCTCTGATTACACGAGTCGATTTCCAGAATCGTTTGCGCTCATTGAACAAACTTTTCTCAATCCGGAGATTGTATCGCCGCCCCAATTGGCAAATTATCGCATTTTAGAGCAAATTGGCAGTGGTGGCATGGGTGTCGTCTATCTCGGACAACACAATTGGACCGATCAATTGGTGGCAATCAAACTTCTTTCTGATCAATGGAGAAGTCACCCATTGTTGGTCGAGCGATTTTTACAAGAGCTACGGCTACTGGGTAAATTGCAGCACGAGAATATTGTCCGCATTTATGATGGCGGCAAAGTCGGCAAAACTTATTATTTGGCGATGGAATATTTGCGCGGTCCGGATTTCCAAACGCTGGTAGACGAACAGGGCGTACTTTCAGTCGGCTCAGCGTGCGAGGTGATTCGTCAGGCGGCGTGCGGACTTCAGTCGCTTTACGAAAATAAACTGGTCCATCGAGATATCAAGCCGGGAAATCTGATTCTGGAAGAAAATAGCGCGGTCGTCAAACTGCTCGATTTAGGGCTTGCTCGTGGCGTTCGTGGTTCACAGCGCACACGAACGGCGGCGTTGACACAGCCGGGTGCCGTGTTAGGAACGCCGGAATATATGGCTCCGGAACAGTGGGATTCGCCCGCGGACACGGGAATTCAGGCCGATATCTATAGTCTCGGTTGTACGCTTTACTTCTTGCTGAGTGGTCGCACACTGTACCGGGCGTCGGGCGACAGCCGCGAGCGTCAACAGGAGTTACACCGACTCGCCCATCAGGCGGATGAACTGCCTTCATTACCGGAACAAGAGGGAATTCCAACCGAATTAAACGCGGTATTCCAAAAAATGATCGCTCGCAACACGGAGGATCGCTTTGCGCAACCGTCACAAGTGATGGCGGCGATTCGACCGTGGGCCAATCCTGAATCGCTGTTCAAATTATGTCGTCAACACCGTTCGCAAACGCTCGACATCTCGCCGGATGCGGCGACGGAACCAGGTCCGGGAGCGGTAACACATTATACTCACTCTACGGCGGAGTATCTGGCCACGCCTTCCCAACTTCAGGGAACGACGCAGGTCTCTTCAGCTGTGAAAACACCGGAAAATACGCTTGTCAACGTGGCAAATTCGGCAGAATCAAATCTTACCGATTCCTCGAAAGGGCCACACGCTTGGGTTGGCGTCACACGACGCCTTTGGTTTCAGATGTCAACGGTCGCGATTGTGACCGGTATTTATGGTGTCTGGCGTTATCAATCGTCTAAGGCGAAGCGGTTGGAAGATTTGCTGAATTCTCCGATATTAGAGGCGGAACGTCGCCGCCGACTGCGATTCGCGGACAACTGGGCGACGCTGCCCGGTCCTGACGGCACATGGTGGTTTGACGAAATGCCATGGATGCTGCCATTCGTACGTACGGCGATGTTCCAGCGGATGTGCGAGCGGGTTTCCACACTTTCTCAGAAAATCGTCCAATCGAAAACGTCTGATTTTTCGTCGAAATCGGTCGTGGTCGATGACGCGGAACCTACGTTGGGTGAGTTGGATCCCGATACGCTGTTCGATTTACGTGATCGGACACTTCGCGAGGTCTCGATTTTACTCGATCGCAAGCGTTCATTCTCACCCGCTCAACGAACGCTCGTAGAAGCGATTCTGGAGATGAATCGTACCCGGACCACACTCGAAACCGTGTTGGATGAGTCGGTCGCGGATACGTTCATCCAACTGTTGGACCAATTTGAAAAGACGTGTGACGAATCGAGTATCTCCGCTTCGTCGTCGGAAACGTCGGCATCCGGGAACACACGTGAGATGTCGGCAGAAGATTTGTATACCTGTGCGTTATTTCGGCATAAAATAGCAACCGTCTATTCCGATTCGGAATCAATGGAGAAGGTACGGGCGGCCTACGAGGCGGTAGTGACGAATTATCGTCAAAAATGTGAAGTGGAATCGGAACCGGTGCAGCGCGGTTGGTTAACGGGTATGTTGCGTCGTGCGTTAATCGATTATGGTCGTTTTACGATCAGTTCGCTCCAAGATTACGCGGGCGGCGTTCGTTTACTTGGTCAGGCGTCAGAACTAGAAGCAGAGTGGTTGAAAGTGGTAGGGATGAAGCCATTACTCCAAACGACCACGACGCATTTATCGGAGAAATCGAACGAGATAGATAGTTCCACGTCGCTTGCACTCAACACGGCAACGGTTTCGGCCAATACGGATCCGTCGTCCAATGTGCTGGTCGATCTTTCGCAGCTTGAGGGGTTAATCGTACGTGCGGTGGCTGCCCCCGGGGCGAAAAATATGGCAAACGCCTCTCGAAAGTCGGAAAACGGTACCGAGGGCGGTCTGGTGGTTTCGTCGCTTGATCGTTATTCGGAGTCGATAGCCTGTTTCCGTCGTATTACTCGGCAGATTGAGGGAACGCTGCAGGGCCGCATTTCCACGAGGATATTAGCCCAAAGTTATGAGCGTGAAGCATGGACCAAAATGGCGTTCTGGATGATCAACCAGGCAAAAAAAGATTTTGAAAAAGCGAAAAGTCTGCGTGAA
>JAQVKF010000102.1 GCA_028694795.1 Thermoguttaceae bacterium
TCCGCCGCATCAAGGCTTATCGTCGTGTCTTTACCCGTTATGATAAATTGGATATTATGTATCTCGCTTTTGTTCACCTTGCTATTATTAGCGAATTGTTACGCCGAATTACGTGAACACGCCCTAGTATCCATCGGTGCCTTTCATCGGTTGAGATCGTTTGCGAGTTTAGCCAAATGCCCATCCGTCGTCAACTTCGACTCACTTCCCCATAAATTTCCAGCCTGCCAATCATCACAGTTTTCGCTTTTTTCACACTCGCAAGTAACATTCACATCCCCACGCTCACCGTGGACTACGCAAAGTATCGCTGTTTGAAGTGGAGCGACACATTCACCAAGCCGATCATCACTGGCACTTCGACCAGTGGGCCGATGACCGCCGCAAAGGCCTCCCCCGAATTGATCCCGAAGACTGCCACGGCTACGGCAATGGCCAGCTCAAAGTTGTTGCTGGCGGCCGTGAACGCTAGCGTGGCCGTCTTGCCATAGCTGGCACCCACCACATGCCCCATGAAGAAACTGACCAAGAACATGACCAGGAAATAGATCAACAGCGGCACGGCGATAATCAGCACGTGGGAAGGCTGTTCTACGATCTTATCGCCTTGCAGACTAAACATCACGACAATCGTAAACAACAGGGCCACGAGCGTGATAGGGCTGATCCTAGGAATGAACTTCGTCTCATACCAAGCCTTCCCCTTCGACTTCACCAAAACCAATCGGGTAAGCATTCCGGCGATGAAGGGAATACCCAGATAGATGAACACGCTGTGCGCGATACTGCCGATCGTGATTTTCGACAGGTCAATGTCACCAAGTTCGATGCCCAGGATCGGCGGTACCACTTTGACGAACAGCCAAGCGAAAAGGCTGTAAAAAAGCACCTGAAAAATGCTGTTGAACGCAACCAGACCGGCACAGTATTCCGTATCGCCCTTGGCCAAGTCATTCCATACGATCACCATGGCGATGCACCGTGCCAATCCGATCATGATGAGACCAATCATGTAGCTAGGATAGTTTTGCGGGAACACAGTCGCTAGAACGAACATCAGGATCGGTCCAACGATCCAGTTCTGTACGAGCGACAGCCCCAGAATTCTCCAGTCGCGGAATACGTCGCCCAATTCCTCGTACTTCACCTTAGCCAGCGGCGGATACATCATCAGGATCAAGCCTATCGCGATCGGGAGGCTTGTCGTCTCATCCATCTTGATACTGTCGATCAACCCAGCCACGCTAGGCGCAAACCGTCCCAGTCCGACGCCAATCACCATCGCCAGAAAAATCCAAACCGTAAGGTAGCGGTCCAGAAAGGACAATCGGCCACTCGGAACAATTGCTTTGTTCATCAGTAACTCCTATTGGCATGTATTACGATCGAGGGAAGCTGGCAATGTTTCGACAAATGCCCTGATTCATCTCGTACCCGGCGATAGGGGGCTAATCGCTCTTCAGTCCCCGTATTGGCGCCAATCGCGGCGGATCATCAAAGCCACATGAACTACCCTGATTTTTCCTGCAAATACGGGGCATGATTCAGAAGCGTGATCGCAGACGGTCACCACATAGTCAAAATCGCATCAGGCAATCCGCTTATTCGCATCGAACGATGGTCGGAAATATCTCCCCCAGTCTCGGCCATAACCTTAACGGCATCCGGATTTAGTCCGTGAAACTTCAATTCCGGCCGAATATGCTTTGGTCTAGGGCGTGTTCACGTAATTCGGCGTAACAATTCGCTAATAATAGCAAGGTGAACAAAAGCGAGATACATAATATCCAATTTATCATAACGGGTAAAGACACGACGATAAGCCTTGATGCGGCGGAAAAAACGCTCCACCTCGTTGCGGCGTTTGTAAAGGATTTTGTCATACTCCAACGGCTTTTTGCGATTCGATTTCGGTGGAACGACCGGTCGCATTTCGAGCGATTCGACCAGTGAACGCGTCGCGTTGCCCTCGTATGCCTTGTCCATAAGTACACTTGACCCATTGAACTGACCGTCCAGTTTGCGAAGCAAAATTCGCCCTTGCGGACCGTCGTTCAGATGGCCTCTCGACAGCATCAACGCAACCGGGAGCGTGTCATTCGCGACGATCACGTGGAGTTTTGTGTTTTTTCCGCCGCGTGTTTTGCCGATGGATTGTTTTCCGTTTTTTTAATGCGCCGGTGCCATCAGGGTGGACTTTCATACATCTGCTGTTGAGTGACAACGCGGAGGTGTTCACATGGAGTTTTAGCTCATTTTGGAGAGACTCAAAAGATGGAATAAGACACTATTTTCGGCCTATCGACGCATACGCATGTACACTACAACATAACGCATGTACACTGTGTGCCAGTTGCCAAAATCCTTCGGCAATGCACGCCATTTGCAGCCGTTTTCCACCACGTAGAGCAGGATGTTGATCATCGCAAAATGATCAATCTGTACACTATCCCGAGACTTAGGAAAAACGTGTTTGATTTTTTCAAATGGTTGTTTTGTCATTTTCATACCGATATCATCGGCTAGTTGGCGATTTTTCTATAATTATTATGTGAACACGCCATAGGGCGTGTTCACACAAGTTTCCATCTCAATCGGAGCGACCGGCATTACCAACGTCGGGTAAAAAGTTTCCCCTCAAACTCCCCTTCCAAAACTTTTTACTGGACTCACAAACTTCAATATCAATCGACATAAAACATCCCGATTGCAGTTATTTCATTCTTGGCTATCGGTTTTTACTATGTGATTATATGTGGACACTCCCTAGACATGAGGCCGCCGCTTCGATGAGCGGATATGAATAGTCCGCCGATGCAGTTGCGGAGTCGCTGTTAGCGATTCCGCCTTCTGGTATCGGCTCACGAATGCGGTACTCTAGGCGGATAGGTCGGAATGATTTTCTAAAATCACTCTTTAACGATTTTCGTTTTCATTTCACCCGTCTGAATCGCCATTTCCATCGTTTTGCCTCATTCCGTTTTTGACATAGCGATGGACCAGCTTTCCATGGGTTCCAGTGTAATGCCGGCTCGCAGCGAAATTCCACGCACCTCGTCCGCATCAACCCACGCTCGATAAGTTCCAGGCGAAAGTCGTAGTATCTCGGTGTTGGACGGCGTCATCTGCGCGTGTTCCAGTGGTTTTCCATACAGCATAGTCGGCTCACCGGGTCGGAAAATAAGATACTGTCCCGGCGCGACCACCCCGTCATACTCGAAAACGCGGCTCTCTGTCATAAAGGTTGACACCGTGGGTGCCGGCGTAATGGAATCCATCCGTTCAATCCGGATACGTGGCCGCACCAATCCGGGGTCGGAAATCTGAGGATCCGCATGGTTGACGTGAATTCTTGCTCCGATCGCCATCTCCCTCGCAGCATCCGATTGCGAGGCGTAATCGGACAGTTCTGGAATGGAAAACGTCCAACCCTCCGTGATATTTGCCGGCAACTCGGTCGTCTGCCACGGCAAGTAAATCACCCGTTGGAATTGTGTGGGGGTTTGCATCTCACCAGTACGAATCAGCCGGTAATCACGACGATATCGAAGACTAAGCGACACGCGTTCTTCATCCGTTTTATAGCCGCCCAATCGCGGATCAATCCGCAATCGTTCACGCATCGGTTCATCCACCGCTCCAGAAAGCCGAAGATGTTCATAAATGCCGATTAAATCCAAAATTTCATTCGTGTACGGATGATTTTTCGCCGCATCGACGGAGGTCTGAAATGACATGGACGAATCATAACCGATGGTGGCTCCAAGAACGTATTCATACATATCCAGCGAACAATTCGGATCGTAGCCGTAATACCAACCGATATCAAGTGGCATTTTTCCGTTCAGCATTCCTGGGAATGCAGGTGAACGTTCATCCAGGTATGCTTTCAGGTCGTCGTGACCGTCCGCGGACGCGCTGCGAGCCAATAAATGCCATGAATAATGGGAATGACTACTCGCCTGCATAAAGACGTCACGGCGTCGTAATTTGCGAGCGAACGTGTCATGTAGTTTCGCATTATAATACCAATGTTCACCCTGTAAGGCTTCCGAACCATCGTAATAGATCATATCGATATCACAGGCATTGGCTATTTGCGCAAAATTTTCCGTAACCTCTTCGAAGAGTGTCGTATCCATATCGTACATATGGTAACCATACGATCGCAGCAAATGATCAACACGAGCACCAGGACGATGCGGCGCAGCAGCGGTGCCTAAATGTCCACGTGTACACCCTGCGAATCCGACCTGTCCGGAATGGTTGACATCCGGTTCGGTGACGAGCCGCTGGTAGGTGATCAACTCATCCTCGATTTGCAGCACAAGACCTTTCCCCATATATCCACCATCCTCGGCGGGAAATTCGGTCGGAGCGACGGTCACCGGAATAAAATCGGTGGTTTCGTTAATCTCTGCCGCCAGCTCTGCGTGCCCCTGTTTGACCAACCGTCGATCCGGTACGGGAGTTAGGTACGAATCAGGCGGATAGATTGACGCCGCCAAAAAGTGGAAGCCGACGAGAAAGCCTTCCGTGCGAAACCTCCGCAAAATCTCCTGCAACTGAGGAAGCCCACCTGGAAAATGAGCACGATTGACACCATAATGACCGGTCGATTCGCACCACGACTCCTGCCCGAGCAAGGTTGTTCGGAATCCGCCGCGCTTGGCCATCGCCAACGCTTCGTCATATTGCGCCGCACAAAAACTCGTCAAAAATAGGTAAGAACGTTTCGTCAGTGGTGAGGTTTTGTTCCACACTCCTTCAAAATAGGAAACCGGCATCTCCGCCGCTAACTCGAACCGTCGGATGGCATCGAATCCACGGGCTTTTGGGGACAGAATGAGTCCGAATTTTGCGGGAACCACTCCCCCATAGCGCGCAAAAGTGGTGACTTCCGGGGTGATCACCGCATCGCTCCACCACGCCTCTGCGTCCGACTCGAAATCTTCGATCAGCCGAAACTCTTCATGCCCAAGATTCGTCGTATCATTCATTTCAGCTGAGGCGGCGTTTGTTGGAGCCGTGTCTTTCGGATTGATTTCCGTTTCCTTCACCTGATCGGTCGCCGGATCGTGACTTAACAAGATGCCAATCCAATCAATGTCGCAGCAGACCGTACTTTGAGCGGGAATGCCATTGTAGTAAAGATTCATTCTTGCGACGCGCTGTGGATTGATTTTATCGTAAGACGTTTCATGAATGGTCACGACACGCCAGCCTTCGAAATCAATCGGAATATAATAGTCGCGGCAAGCTCCTGCGGTGTCCGCGAATTGGATTTTGAGTTGTTCGCCTTTCCCATCACCACGTACACGAAGACGCACACCGCACAATCCTTGCCAATCTTTGACTTGTTCAAAGGCCTTGCCTCGTGTGCTCCAGCCGGATGGTTTCTCGTCGCAGGTGGCTGTAAACCTTGCCGCACACCGCTGCGGTGGAACGGGCGGCGTTTGCTCTCCAGAGAGCAACGCATTCGACCCATTCGGCGGAAGATTTGTCGTATCCAACGATGTGTTCGATATCATGTCGGTTGTCGTGTTGGATAATTCGGGAAAAAGTAACGGTTCAAAACGATGGGAACACCCCTCACGATCGGCATATTGCACACCACTTTGCTTGGCAGTGGCCTGCACTTTCGGTTCCCCCGCCATAATCGCTATCCAGAGTGGCGAACCACTGTTTTCCCCTTCTGAACGCTGTTCCCCATCTGCTAATCGAATCGTGTCACACTCCACTGCGTTGAGTGTTTCATACAGGGAGGCTCCTTCTGGCGCCGCGACACGTAACCATGTGATTGACGCGATCCGATCCACTGGTTCTGCCCGAATTGCTTCAAACAGCAGAAAATCTTCATGGGCGGTCACTTGAAGCGAGGCGATCCAACCGTCGCCGAAATCGAGATTTAGTTCCGCCGTTCCGTTGGCCTGATCTACTTTGTTTACCTGTTTGCAATTTTTGCGTTCACCGTCCGTCGTTTCCAATCGAAACGCGCTGCCTGGCGTGATCCCACCGTGTAGACCACCGGAAACGTCCGTCACGGTCCAACGCATACGACCGTTAGCCAGAAAAGAAATTATCGCACCGGATGCCAAACGATATTCAGCTGCCACTTCCTGCGGAGAATCGCTGTTGTCCGCCTCGTTCATCGCCTCTGTTCCACACCAACCGACCGACGTCGATCCTAAGGTAGAAATTCCAACCAGGGGAAGTATGGAAAAAAGAGTACGTCGTGAAAGCCGATTCATGTTAGTTCCTTTCCTGATCCAGATGCCTAATTGCGGCTCTATGTTGAGGTTTTCATTACTTCTCTATCGTCATCCAAATGTGTTGAACCGGGCGGACATTCGGCAGTTGTCGATGGGAGAATTCTCCTCGAAAATTTCGCGTCTCACCACATTTTGGACCATTTTTCCGAGCTTTTTTACCCTGTTTTTCGTACAGATGGACTGTATGTCACCTGATTTTGGGAGAATGCGGAGTAAAAGCGAACGGATTTTTTGAGAAAAATGGATTCAAATGTTCCATATGCTGACGAAACACCGCCATTATATACCTATTGCTAGGGCGATGGCTAGCTATTCTCGTCTAGAAACGGTATGTTTATTCCACAGAATATGGTTTTTCGCGATTTTCCATGGGATTTTCCATTGTAAATTTTGCACACAATCGCTCTTTTAATTAGGTTCAGATCCGTCACATTCCCAATCGAACTGTCACCATATCGGCGATCATCGGCGAAAAGTAGGGAAGGGTACGTTGTACTACATCCACTTCCACCGGTGGTACAACCCGCTCCGGCTTCACTCGGATATCATCCCGCCGAATCCGTGGTACGCTCTTGATTTTGAAATACTGCTCAGCGGTGACAATGTCGCAATCCAAGGCGTATTGAAACATCTGTTTGATTGCGTCGACTCGATGGTTGATAGTCCGCTTTGCCAGTCCGACGGATAACATCTCACGTATCGGGTTTTGAAAGTGCGGAATAGTAAAAGAGGAAACCGCCATTTTTCCGTACATCCGGCCTAGGGCATGTTCACATCATTCGGCGTAGCCATTCGCTGGTGATGGCTAGGAGAACAAAAGCAAGATACATAATATCCAATTTATCATCATGGGTAAAAACGCGACGAGGCGTCAGAACCGTCTACTCAAACTTTTTGCCTCTTTTTACCTGACGTTGGTATTGCCAACTCGGTAAAATGGCCGCCGATGCGGTCACTCTGTTCCCGGCATTCGTCGATTTATAAAATTTTACCTGACGTTGATATTGCCAACTCGGCAAAATGGCCGCCGATGCGGTCACTCTGTTCCCGGCATTCGTCGATTTATAAGATTTTACCTGACGTTGATATTGCCAACTCGGCAAAATGGCAGCCGATGCGGTCACTCTGTTCCCGGCATTCGTCGATTTATAAGATTTTACCTGACGTTGATATTGCCAACTCGGCAAAATGGCCGCCGATGCGGTCACTCCGTTCCCGGCATGCGTCGATCCATGGCTTTTTTACCTGACGCTGGTACTGCCAACTCGGTAAAATGGCCGCCGATGCGGTCACTCCGTTCCCGGCATGCGTCGATCTACGGCCTTTTTACCTGACGTTGGTGCTGCGACTTCACACGGCTCGCCCGCGGGCCACATATCCATTGAACTGGCCGTCCAGTTTGCGAAGCAAAATTCGCCCCTGCGGGCCATCGTTCAGATGGCCTTTCGACAACATCAATACGATCGGGAGCGTGTCATTCGCGACGATCACATGGAGTTTGATGTTTTCACCCCACGTGTTTTATCGATCAAGTGTCTTCCGTTTTTTAAGGCGCCGCTACCATCGGGGTGGACTTTCATACATCGACTGTCGAGTGACAACGCGGAGGTGTCCACATGGAGCTTCAGCTCATTTTGGAGAGCCTCAAAAAGATGGGATCATACACCATTTTCGGCTAACAATGAATACGCATGTACACAGCATCCAGCTGCCAAATTCCTTCGGCAACGCACGCCATTTGCAACCGTTTTCCACCACGTAGAGCAGGATTTTTGCCTATCCCAGCCAACATTCGTTTACGCTCGCGATTTTTCGTTGCAAAATCGCTCTACTCCTAAGCCTTGATCCGAACCATTGCCGACGTTGATGAACATTTCATCGTAAAATGATCAATCTGTACACTATCCCGAGACTTAGGGAAAACGTGTTTGATTTTTTCAAATGGTTGCTTTGTCATCTTCATACCGATACCATCGGCTAGTTGGTAATTTTTCTATCATGATGATGTGAACACGCCCTAATAAAAAAACCGGCAAAAAAGGCTAAAGGATTAGGCCTTTTGCTCGGAAAGCCACTCCAGCCGCGCGATACCAGCCGCTCCGTATTGTCCGGCGTCGCCGCCAAAGTCAGCAAAACCAATCGTCGTGCGTTCCGCTAAAAATGGATATGCTCGATGACGAATCTCTTCGCGAATCCGATTCAAAAATCGCTCGCCCAATTTCGACCCAGGTCCACCAAACAGCATCGCGCCGCCGAAGAAAATCGCGTCCGGATCAATCGTATGCATGAGTGTCACCGTGCCGACACCGAGATATGCCGCTGTTTTGTCGATCATCTCTAGGGAAATCGCGTCACCCTTACCTGCTTCCTCAAAAACCAATTTGGGAATCGGACCATAAAAAGGCTCATGTTTGAGCAATTCACGGCAGAGGAATGTCGGACGTGCGAGTCGCGCGTTTTCCGCCTTATTTTTATCGACAAATTCACGCACCTCAGGTAGTGCCAAAATTCGATCCATAAGCGAACTTTCACGCCCAGTGACCAACGCTTCAAAGGTACGTTTAGCCACCGCGGTCGCGGAGGCATACGCCTCAAAATGTCCAGACTTACCACAACCGCACACTCGCGCGTTTTCATCATAATCGATGATCGAATGTCCATATTCACCACCGTGACTATGGGCACCATCGAAAGGCCGATCGTTGATGATCAATCCACAACCGATACCCGTCCCCAGCGTGAGTAAGATCATCGAATATGGTAGTTTTGCAGCTTCTCCCAAGCGGCGTTCGCGATCCAAACGTCCCGCCCCCGTCCAATATTCGGCGTAGGCCGCGGCTGTCGCATCGTTCGCAAAGGCCACCGGAATGCCGCAATGTTCCGCAACACGATCACGAATCGGAAACTGAATCCAACCAGGCAGGTTAGCCGGATCCACCAGTTTACCTGCGGGAATATCCATCGTACCAGGCGACGCGAGACCGATTTTACGGATATTTTCCGGTGTCAGACCAGCGAGCGAGACCGAATGCAACGCGGTTTCGGCGATCCGTTTGGCACCAGCTTCCGGACCTTCCCACGTTTTGGTCAATTCGCTCGTTTCGGTACCCGTGATCCGACGTCCATCGTTATCGAAAACCGAAACTTTGATACTCGTGCCACCCAAGTCGATACCCACGAAAAACGGAGCATTCGCCGCACTCGCCACCACTTCACGTTCATTACCTGACATAACCGAAAACCTTACCACTAATAGCCGATTTGATACAATTTTTTTGACGACGTCTGTACGATTGAACCTGGCCGTTTGATTTGCCGCTTCTCGAAAACGAGCGTTTTAGCGGATTTTCAAATCTCACTGCAGTCCATTCAGGAGCTTGGACTGCGATTTCGACCATGTTTTTGTCACGATCCGATTTCAACAGATCGGGATTTCTACACGGTACGCGCACGGTTCACCGAGTCACCTCGATCGTCACCCGAAATACGTCCTGACCTTCTTTTCCCGCAAGAACCGTATATACTGTAGCGTATACTATAAAAGGTTTTTCATTTCACTGCAATTCGTTTCTTCGATATTAAGGAATCTATTTTGTCAAAACGTTCGTTTTTATCCCTTGATGACACGGAACTCGCCACATGGCTCGCGGAATCATCCACCACGCACGCCGCCGCTCTGTGCTCTGCTGGCCACGTTACGCCTCGTCCCAATACCTCCGATCTTCCATCCGAGGTCCCTGCTGCTTCAGGGATTGCGTCTTCGGTTCCGTCTGATTCCACTTCGCCAACGGCATTCGGTTCGCCAACGGCGCATCGTGAATCTGCCTGTGAACCGAATCTCCGGAAAAATTTTCGCGTCTCGCAAATTCGACGTTGGACCGATCAGGTGGGCGTGTCGACGTTCGAGGCGATGTCGAATTTGCCGAAAGCGTTGCGCGAATCGCTTAGTAAAACGTTCACGCTGCGGACGACAACCGTACTCGAACATCAGGGAACGCCAGAGGACGCCGAAAAATTGCTTCTCCAGTTGTACGATGGCGAGCGGATCGAATGTGTTCTGCTGCGAGATGACAAGGAGCATCGTACGGCTTGCATTTCGTCTCAAGTGGGTTGCGCGATGCACTGTGCGTTCTGTGCGACGGGAATGGATGGCGTCGTGCGAAATCTTGAATCGTGGGAGATGTTCGAGGAGATTTTGCGATTAGGCGAATTGCTTCCCGCGGGCGAACGTTTGACGCATATCGTGGTGATGGGAATGGGCGAACCGCTGGCGAATCTGTCGAATGTGTACGCTGCGTTGGAGCGGGCATCTCGATCCGAAGATTCGAATGGCATGGGAATCGGAGCGCGTCGCATTACGATCTCGACAGTCGGTATTCCGTCGGGGATTCGGCGTCTCGCGGAACTTGGCTGTCGATTTCATTTAGCGATTTCGCTCCACGCACCGAACGATGAGCTACGTGACGCGATTGTTCCAGCGAATCAAGCGACGGGGATTGAGACGATTCTCGAGGCAGCCCAATACTTTTTTGAGAAGACGAAACGGCGAGTGACTTTCGAATATGTGGTCCTGGGCGGTGTGAACGATTCGCCAAGTTGTGCGCGGGAATTGGTTTCGCTTTTCCGAGGGAAACCGGCGTTGATCAATCTGATTCCGTACAATCCGGTGAAAGGCTTGCCGTTCCATCCGCCTCATTCGTCTACGGTGGCAGAATTTTCGGAGATTTTGGAACGTGCAGGCATTGAAGTGGCGATTCGTTATCGAAAGGGTGAAAAAATTGATGCCGCGTGTGGTCAATTGCGAAGAAATCGAACCTGATGAAAGCAATATTCGTCCCGAAAGACTATCCATGAGTTCCGATAAAGACCGCGGTGCCCGCGAAAGAGTTTCAAAAAACGAAGAGGGGTTGTTGATCCGTGGAAAATGGATATACTAAGTAGTCCGGAGTTTGTCGTTGGCAAATATTTGCTCGCTGCGGCAGAATATTTGCTCGCCGCGGCTGGATGTTTGTTACTGTTGTGTGAAAATGAAGGATCATTCAAAATAAGGAGTGGTATCATGGCGAAGCCATGCCGCGAGATTAAGAAGGCGAATCACGGAAAACGTCCAGCGAATGCGAAGGCCCGTCGTGCGCGCCGTCGCTTGGTAAAGACCTGATTCGGTGAAGACATGATCCGCTGATTCTGTCGTATCCTTGGATGCCTAATTTGGCAGCGATATCCTGCGTCGTAAGTGGTTGCGTCTCCCAGTGGTGGTTCTCTGTTCGTATTTTTCGGTGAACTACGTGTTTTGCGGGGTGGCTGGAGGCATGGATATTTTCAAGGGGAGATCGGCATCCGTGAGCCATTGATACGGGTGAACCGTGGGATGACGATGGTTCGGTATAATGAGTGGTTCGTGGTAACGGGTTGGGTTGGGAGTCCATGGTGTTTGAGGAACAATCGCGAATCCGACGAGATCGAGTTCCGATGGAACAAGTATAAAACGGAGGAGTGAAGCGTTGGCAAAAAGTTACCTGGTTGACCCCTCTGAGTATGATTTATCGCGTATTCTCCACGGAATTGATGAAATTCACCGTATGAATATGCAGCGATACGAGATGGAGCAACTTTCGGCGATCGTCTTTGAGGATGAATCGCGGGGGTTGTGTGTGGGGTATAAGGACCTAAGTCCAGACGAGTTTTGGGTACGTGGACATATGCCTGGGATGCCGTTGATGCCTGGCGTAATCATGTGCGAGGCAGCGGCACAACTTTGCAGTTATTTTGCGAATCGTTATCACTTGCTAAGTGGTGGTTGTGTTGGTTTTGGCGGTCTTCGTGACGTGAAGTTCCGAGGTGTGGTGTTGCCGGGCCAGCGGTTTGTTGTGACCTCGAAATTATTGAAATATCGGCAAGATCGGATGTTGATCGCGGCGTTCCAGTGTTTAGTCAACGAAGAAATTGTGTGTGAGGGCGAGCTGACGGGAATCCGATTGCCGATGGACGTCCTGCAGAAGCCGACCAAACAACCGGCCGAGTAGTGTTCATTTCGGACGGTCCGACGAATTTTGGGTGGTTGGATGGTTTGGCCGCAGTTGCTTTTTTGTGGCTGGCGAGTTTGGACGGTCTACGCAGGTTCAAGTGGTGTTAGTGTAAAAATTGAAAAGAGTGGCCGGGTGGCGGAATGGCAGACGCAGAGGATTTAAAATCCTCTGGAGATTATCTCCATACGGGTTCGAATCCCGTCCCGGCTATTCAAATTGGTGTCACGGGTATGGACGAAACAGTATCCGTGGTTCTTTTGTTGTGTATTCTTATAATACAACACATGTCACGTTCCTGCCCAAAGTGCTTCCAGTTTTACGATATTTTATAACAATGTAGTGGTTGAAAGTACCGACTACGGGCAGAGTAGAAGCATTCTTGGTCTATCCGACGAAAAATAACAACGCACGAAATCGGAGTGACAGATTTATGTGTATATCTAGGATAGTACTAAAAAACTGGCGTAACTTTAGAAATGTAGGTGTTAAACCGTCACGTCGGATGTTTGTCGTCGGTGCCAATGCTTCCGGCAAATCTAATTTTCTCGATGTTTTCCGTTTTCTTCATGATATTGTCAAGCAGGGAGGTGGACTTCAATCGGCGATTAGTTCAAGAGATGGGTTAACGAAGATTAGGTGTTTTAGTGCTCGAAAAGATCCCGAAGTAACGATAGAAATGGAGATGTCTGAATCTGTCGATACAGAGAGTATTTGGAGGTGCAGACTTGGTGTTCGCCAAAATCCGCGCGGAAACAGAGAGACCTATTTGACAGAGGAAAAGATTTGGAAGTCAGGAAAGTTGATTCTCTCACGTCCTAATGACGATGACAAGAAAGACACGTTGCGACAATCGCAAACTCATCTCGAACGGATTATAGTCATTTAATTTAGTAATTTCCTTGATGAAGATATTCTAGGATGGCATTTTCGAGATTCGGTGAATGTGGCAATACGTCCACTAACGCGTGTTTTATATTCGCCCAAACCTTTTCGATGGGATTCAAATCGGGTGAGTACGGTGGCAAAATTAATAGATGAATTCCATGCCTACGAGCCAGATGACACAGTCTCTTTTTCGGGTGAAACGAAGTACTGTCCATCATGACAGTCATGTCTTTTTGGATACACTGGACAAGTGCTTTACGAAACCAGTCGACGAAAAGATGACTCGTCCTGTTTTGAGAGTAACACCGCGACGCCACCATATTTCTGCCGATTTTCGCGGCCACCACGTTCGTTCTTTGGAACTTTTGTCCACGTTTGACGTCTTCCACTTTTGTGCCGCGAGGAGCACGACCACGCTCGCGAATCAAGCATTGATCCACGCCGCTCTCGTCCATATAGACGCGTTTCTCTTCGGAGATTTGGGCCACATCTTTCGCGAATTTCGTCCGTTTTTCTTCGGATTTTTCGGCGTAAGTGAACGTCTTTTTTTTAGCGTAATGCCCATCTTTTTCAGGGCGTAAAACACCGCTGGAATACTGCATTGAAACAGCACGACAGCTCCGAGAGGTAGGCATCCGGCTTCTTCTCAACGGCTTTTCGCAGAGCCTCTTTGTCGATTTTTCGTTGTCGTGACCGGAACACCTGTTCATGTATCACTGAACAGGTTTCATTACGAAGTTTTACCCACGCGGTGTAGGTTTGGCGATCAATGCCGAACACCGCCTTGAGCTGTTTGAATGCAGCACCACCCTCTTTGAAAGCGATGGCTCGTTCTCTAAATTTCTTGTCGTATTTCATAGAACTAGTATCGGATGTTCCAAGGATAAACTTAAATTAAA
>JAQVKF010000103.1 GCA_028694795.1 Thermoguttaceae bacterium
CGTCCATCGCAAAAGGGACGTATGGAGATATTCAAAGTCCATGTGCGTAATGTTCCACTGGACGACGATGTCGACCTGGGGCGTCTGGCGGCAAGTACGGTTGGTTTTACGGGCGCGGATATTCGGAATCTCGTGAACGAGGCAGCGTTATGGGCCACACGCCAAAATAAAGACAAAGTGCATATTGCCGATTTCGAGTACGCGCGGGACAAAATCATGATGGGCGTGCGTCGCGAAGAGATGCTCTCCGGTAAGGAAAAGACGATGACGGCGTTCCATGAATCGGGGCATACGCTGCTGGCGTGGTTGCTGTGCGAGACAGAACGTGTCCATAAAGTAACGGTTATTCCTCGTGGTCGCGCGTTGGGTGTAACACAACTGCTTCCCGAAGAAGATAGGCTAAGCGTTTCGGAAGGTCAACTTCGGGATCGTTTGGCGTTCATTCTTGGTGGTCGCGCGGCGGAAGATGTCGTTTTTTCCGAGCTGACGGCAGGCGCGGAGAACGACCTGAAGCAGGCAACCTCCATCGCGCGGCGCATGGTCTGCAACTGGGGCATGAGTCAGCGAATCGGCCCCGTAGCTCTGCGAGACAGCGAAGAACAACCCTTTTTGGGACGTGAAATCGCGGAACATCGAGCATTTAGCGAACATACCGCGCAAATGGTCGATGAGGAAGTATCGAAAATTTTGATGGATGCGTACGAAACGGCTACGAGTATTTTGCGCCAGCATCGCGATAAATTGGACGCTCTAGCTCAAGCGTTGGAAGAACATGAGGAATTGGACGATCGCCAGATTACGGAGCTAATCGGTCCACCAGCTAAACTTCCCGAACGTCCACTATGGGAAACGGACCACGCGAAAGAGGCTGACAGTACAACCGGCTCAGATGGGACGAATCGTTCAGAAGCCGATTCGGAAAACACCACCGTTTCGCAAACGGAGGTGACCGATTCAGCGGCGAGTGATTCGGACTCAGCGAAAACGGACGATTCGCAAAAGTCTGCCAATCCAGCCCCCTCTGATGATGCCAAATAACGCAACGCGGCAAATGAGCGGGGAAACGCGAAACTTTCTAGAACGTGAAAACGTCCGGCAATGTCGGAAGTCGGGGAATCACGATCCGTCGGGAGGTTCCACGCCGCGAACATGCGGATGACGCGATGCGCAGATAGTGTTTCCATTCAATAGGACATTGATTCGATGGATGAATTCGTTCACAAACCGACCACACGTCACCCCGAGGAAACGCTGAATCAAACGGAGGTATTGGGCAAACAGCCCGCCCTGACCGTCCCGGCGGAGTCTCGTGTCGTGTCGCCAAGCGGTGTGTCCGGCACGCCATCCGGCGATGCATTGGCAGGCGTCGCGTCATCGGCTCAAGAACGATCTGACGATGGAACGGGGTCGGCCAAAGTGATGTCAGATACGGAGGATCTATCGAATGCGGGCCCCCTGTCGGAAGCGACTGTTCTCTTCGATGACGCGGTAGACTTACCTCCAAACGGCTCACCTTCAGAAAACACCCCGCCTGACCATGTACCATCCGGCAGTTTGCCTCTTCACCATGTGGAATCTGCGCAGCCGGGCATTAGTGCACAGCCGGTTACGCAGCCGACGTTCGTTCAATCCGGAACGGTTCTAGCGTCCCACCCCCCTTCCCCCGAATCGGTGAAGGATACGACCTGTGTGGTGATGCTTCCGGGAATGTCGTTCGATTCGTTCCGCGTTTTGGAACGGATTGGACGCGGTGGCATGGGTGAGATATGGAAGGCGCGAGATTTAGAGGGCGATCGCATTGTGGCAATCAAACTCGTTCCGTGCGGTATCCAAGCGTATGCGGAAGAGCTGCAGCGTGTTCGTGAAATGTTTCGACGTGTACACGAATTGCAGCACCAGAATATTGGTCCAATTTACGCGATGAAACACCATCCGCAAGTGGGTGATTATCTCGTGATGAAATATATTCAGGGCGAGACGCTCGAAGCCTATCGGATGCGATTTCCCGCAGTCGTCCTCACGCCGACCGCCGTGGCGAGTGTCGCCGCCGAATCAGTGCTTCCACCCTCAACTCCGATAAGCAATTCTCATCTAGTGGAAACACCGGTAACTCAAGCGATTCATCGAGTTCCGTTGTGCAAAACATTGGAAATTCTCACGCCGATCGCCGATGCGCTCGATTATGCACATCGTTTTGGCATTTTGCATCGCGATATCAAACCGAGCAATATTTTGGTACGAGTCCGTTATGCGAGCGAAGAATCAGCGATTCACGCGGCGGCCTCTGCGTCGCTCACGACGACCGAGTCCATGTTAGACGATTCCTCGCTCACCTCTACCTCAAAATTGGTCCCGGGGGTTTCGTGCGAGTTTGAACCGAAACAGGGCACCATTGTCCATTCAAATGCGTCATTTCCCGCATCGCAGGAGGATACAATTTTAGATGTGCAGCTGATCGACTTTGGTTTAGCAATGAATTTGCGAAGTGATCTTTCATACCCATCGCAAACGGCTGGCACGCGATTGTATATGGCCCCGGAACAATGGACCGCAGAGGTTTTGGACGCACGGACCGACCAATATTCCCTGGCGGTCGTGCTGTACGAAATGCTCGCTGGTCGCTTGCCATTCACCGGCAAAACGCCCTCGGAATTACGTCAACATGTGCTCAACGACGCACCCGCTCCGATTCCGGGGTACCTGCCGCTGGTCAGTTCGGTGATCTTTCGCGCACTGGCGAAAAAACATGCCGATCGCTACACAACCTGCCGAGAATTTCTTGACACGCTCCAACAAGCGTTGCAAATTCAACATTCCACGCCCCATCCGGCACTCGTGATCCCCGGTTATTCGGCGCATGTTCCGACCATTCCGACAACCATTCCAAACACACCAACGCAGTCCCCAGCGACCATCAACGAAACGCCCAATTTGGCATCGACGGCGACGTTGAAAGAACTTCGGCAACATCGCTTGTGGAACATCGGCATCGCGATTCTGTCGATCCTTTTCGGAGCGTGGTTGGTGACCCAGTTGCGAGATACGGGTTCGACGCCGCCAACCACCGAATCGGTGGCGGTCTACCGCGAGCATCTCGACACGGTATATTCCGTGCGAATCAGTCCGGATGGCAAATCATTTTTCACCTCCTCGAACGATGGCAATATTCTCCAACAAGATTATCGGACGGGTAAGATTTTACATACCTACACTGGAGCAGGACGCGGCATTATCGAATTGGCGATCAGTCCGGATGGTCAAACGCTGGCCGGCGCGGTTTTGGATGGCACGGCGTTATTGTGGAATGTTCAATCGACGGAAATTCTCCACAAGTTGGTCGATACCAGCACGAGTGTTTTAAACGATATCACCTTTAGCGCGGATGGTACGGCGGTACTGACGGCGGCGGGAGATGGCATCGTAACCCTCTGGGATGTGTCTACGGGCGAGGAATTGCGGCATTTTGAAGATCCAGAGCAAGATGCCATCCGCAGCGTCGCGTGTGATCGTGATGGTCGATATCTGTTGACCGGAGATTCGGGGGGTGACGTAATCCTCTGGGATTATTCCACAGCGGAACCGATTCGCCAATACCAACACCATTCCGAGGCGGTCACAGCGGTCGCGTTCAGCCCCAATGATCGTCAGCTGGTGGGCGTTTCGGAAGATTCGCTCGCCGTGCTTTGGAATATTGACTCCGCCCAACCGATCAAGGTGTTCAAAGGTGCGTCAAGCGATCTTTTCTCCGTGTCGTTTGACCGTAGCGGACGTCGAATTCTCGCGGGTAGCAAAGATGGTGTCACGCTGTTGTGGGACATTTCAACCAACCGTATCGTCCACCGATTCACGGGACACGAAGGTACAATTTGGAGTGTAGCCATTACGCCAGACGATCAATACTGCTTCACCGCTGGTGGCGATTGTACGACACGCAAATGGAAAATGCCACCCCTGTGAATCTCCTCATCGACATTCCGGCGAGGCATATTCCCCTTGGTATTGCGTTTGAAAGCAGAAATTTTGGGCCGAATGATTTTGGCATATTCGCCGGGATCGCATTTTAGGGCAAATCAGTACCCCGTTACGGATCGACTCAACGCGGTGGTTCGTTCAACCTCTATGGAACCATATAAGAAGATGAATATTCAGGAAATACTGGGCGAGGGTGGCCGAGTGGCGGCACGGATGGATCATTACGAACCACGTCCGCAACAATTGGCGATGGCCGAGGCGATCGCAAAAGCGATTCGTGAGGAAAAACCATTGCTCGTCGAGGCAGGTACCGGCGTCGGTAAAAGTTTTGCCTATCTCGTTCCCGCGATTTTGGCCATCGCCGGTAAAGACGTCCCCGGCTCCATACAGATCCATCGAACGCAAACACCAAAGCGTCAGGCTTCCGATCCCAATTCCGATCCTAAAGGGGAAGGAGATTGGGGTGATTTCGACGATTTTGGCGATGATCCTAATGACGAATCGGCGGAAGAGCTGAAGACGCGAGCGGTGATTTCAACGCATACGATCGCGTTGCAAGAACAGCTCATGAATCGAGATATTCCCTTTTTGCGTTCGATTTTACCATACGAATTTACCGCCGTACTGGTCAAAGGACGTCGGAATTATCTCTGCCAGCGACGTTTCGTCAGTACAATCCAACGGGCGGCGGCGCTCTTTTTGCGTGAGGAAGAACTTGACGATTTGGAATCTCTGCGCACTTGGGCAAAAACAACGGAGGATGGTTCATTATCAGAACTTTCGGAACGTCCACACGCCACCGTATGGGAAGAGGTCTGCAGCGATTCGCTCCATTGTACCGGTCGTGCCTGTCCGTACCATTCAGACTGTTTTTTCCAACGTGCCCGCGCGAGAGCACGTCGGGCCCAAATTTTAATCGTCAACCACGCACTTCTTTTCAGCGATTTGGCATTGCGTCAGGAAGATGGCGAATTGCTTCCATCGTACCAAATATTGGTACTGGACGAGGCACATACGATCGAAGATGTCGCGGCAGACCATTTTGGAATATCGGTCTCCAGCGGTCAGGTTGACTATCTGCTCAATCGTTTATACCATGAGCGAAATCGACGTGGACTTTTAAGCGGTACCATCAACAGCAACACGACGACCGGACGCGATCTTTTGAAACTTTTGTCCCGTTGTCGGAAAGCGGCTGAAGAATTTTTCGGCTCAATCGCCGATTGGTACCATTCACAGCACTCACGCAATGGGCGAGTTCGGCAAGCTGGGTTATTTGGGTTGGAATTGAGCGAATGCCTATCGACACTTGCGGAGCGGATTGACGACGATTTGGGTGAAATTGCTGAAGCCCAAGCCCAAACGATGCCGCGTGCGGCGATTCAGATGGAGCTGTTTCGCAATCGGAATTTCAACGAAACACGTTCCACCACCTCTGAGAATTCGGACAAAGGTCCGCTGAAGGAGGAACATTACGATCTGACGGCAGCGGTGGAGAAATTGCGGGGGTTTGCGGACGAGCTTGAACGTTGGGAATCACAGCAAATTCCGGATGCCGTCTACTGGGTGGAGGAATCCCATCGAAAATATGGAACGCGAGTCCAGCTTTCCGCCGCGCCGGTGGATGTGGGTCCACGTTTGCGAGAGGCAATGTTCCAAACGATTCCGTCGGTGATCATGACCAGTGCGACACTCATGACCGGTCGCAGTAGTGGTACGGTTGGCAACCACGATTTTCCGGAAGAATCTGAAGTTTGGCAAGCGGCAAATCGTCCGAATCCGGCATTCGCGTTCATCCAAAATCGACTCGGCCTGACCCATTGTCCAACACTTGCATTGGGCAGTCCGTTCGATTATCGTAAACAAGTGGAGCTGATTTTGATGGAAGGCCTGCCCGATCCCAGCAGTGAAGCGAAACAGTACGAAGATCGTCTTCCGATGCTGATTAAGCGTTATTTGGAACGCACGGAAGGCGGGGCGTTTGTGCTGTTTACAAGTTATGGGATGCTTCGAAATGTGGCGCAAGAATTAACGCCATGGGCGACCGAACGTGGTTATTCGCTTTTTAGTCAGGGGGATGACACGCCTCGCACGCAGCTTTTGGATCGTTTTCGTGAAACCCCACGAGCGGTTTTGCTGGGCACGGACACGTTTTGGCAGGGCGTAGACGTTCCCGGCGATTCACTTCGAAATGTGATCATCACGAAATTACCGTTTTTACCACCCGATCAACCATTGACTGAAGCGCGTATCGAGGCGATTACCGCGAGTGGCGGCAACCCCTTCATGAATTATCAGGTACCCATGGCGGTATTGAAACTAAAACAGGGATTTGGTCGTTTGATTCGAAGTCGCACGGATACGGGGATTGTGGTTATTTTGGACCCACGAGTGCGTACGAAATTTTATGGTCGTCAGTTTGTGAACGCGCTTCCGGATTGCCAAGTCACGATTGCACGAGAATGAACATGAAACCGTCGGCAATACCGAAGAGATGCAGGGTTCGACAGAATCAGCTGATTCGAGACGCTGAGGCACTGATTCGTATAGAATGTAGCGGTTCTGCCGAAAATTCGACGATCTAATCCAAAAGGGCGGCAAACGACGGCGTTTTTTGAGACATATTTCTTGCATTCCTGACCATAATAAGTACGATCAAGATAAGAAGGGGGAAAAGTGTGTCCCAAAGTCATATTTTTCCGAAACATCAGTTTGACTTTGGTGCTTTCGAATGGTAAATTAGGAAGTAGTGAGAATATACATCATACACGTAAGTTTATCCCCACTTTTGCGGTTCGTGAAAGTTGGGAAAGATAAGGGGTGATGTCGGAGGCTTTGTGGATAGTTTGCGATCCCAGTGGTGTTTGTGGGGTGCATTGTTTACGGGGGCATTTGGCAAGAATCCATATTATTGGCAAAAAATGAGGGGTCCGAGGGGTGTCTCGCCGTGGACAAAAACACTCGACCGTGCCCGAAAATCATAAAGGAAGAAACTTATGCGTCGGATCTTTTGGGTCGGAGCTTTGTCGCTCCTGTTTGGATTGTTTAGTGTGGTAGGGATTGCCCAGACCAATAACAATAATAATAACAGCAGCAGCAACAATAATAGCAGTAGTGGTAATGATTCCAATGAGAATATCTCGTTTGGAGCAGGTATTCGCATTGACGCGAGTGGTGTACTGCGAACACTCCAGCAGGAAGATTTTTCCGGAGCACTTCGCCAGCAGCGAGCCCAAGCGGCGCGTATGCAATTGGGACAGGACCTTTCGAAACCGAGTCCAAGCCGTAAGATTTCGCTCAATCGTTTGGAGGCGGAATTGGAGAAATGCGGTGGTGTTCCGACGGATGCGATGCGGAATTTAGCCGGTTTGCTTCGGATTCAAAATGTCTATTGTTATCCGGAGACGAATGACGTCGTGATTGCGGGTCCCGCAGAAGGTTGGCTGACCACGCCTCAGGGTTACGTGGTAGGCATCCAATCGAATCAGCCGACATGCCGTTTGGACGATTTGGTCGTCGCGCTTCGTTGCTATGGTCCGACAGGTAATCACACGAAAATGATTGGTTGCTCGATTGACCCAACTCAAGAGGGTTTGGCTCGAATGCAGCAATTTGTAAAAGGCGTGAACTACCAGCCCGGGGTAGGTATGGAACGCCAGATAGCCATGGGCCAGCGAGAGAGTTTGGGAATGCAAAAGGTGACTGTGGACGGTGTTGCCCCGAACACGCATTTCGCGCAGGTGATGGTGGAAGCGGACTATCGAATGAAGCTGATCGGCCTGGGGCTGGAACCGCAGAACGCGGGCATCACGACGTTCATCGAGAAATCGGCTAACTCGGGCATGTCGTCGAACGCGTTGCTGCGTTGGTGGTTCGTTCCAAATTACGATTGCGTGCGGGTGAGCGAAGATGGTCTGGCGGCGGAAATTGTGAGCGATGGTTTGCGATTGAGTGGAGCGGACGAAGCGATTGCGTCGTCCGGAGAACGCAGCCAAACGAATCGTGAGCGGATTCATCCGGCAAGCCGAGCGTTTGTCAACAGTTTTACGCAGCGTTATCCCCAGTTAGCGGCTACGACGCCGATTTACGCGGAATTGCGAAACGTAGTCGATATGTCGATCGTCGCCGCGTTGATCCAGAAGAACGGATATTACGAGAAATCCGGTTGGAAGATGGGATTCTTCGGCGATGAAACGAAATTTACCTGTGAAAATTCAGCCCAGCCGCAATGGGTTGAACCGGTGGTAAATCCTGTCGTTCGCAAAAACACGCTTCGCGTGCCGATCGCCGGTGGTGTACAGATTCAGCCGGAAGAAGCGGTATCTGACGCGAATCTCAAGGCGGATGAGACCGGTAAGGTAGCCGCGAAGTACGATGCGACCCGTCCGGAACTCGCCGCTGACCAGTGGTGGTGGGATTAAGCCGAGGGGTAAATCGCCATGGAATTGGTGACGATTTCATGGGATATGTCGGTTAAGATTGCGTCGGCCTGAAGTAATTTCGAAAGAAAATTGCTTCAGGCTTGTTTATCTGAACAGGCAGGGGATGGGTTGCATCTATCAGTGGATGTCAAGAAATCACTTCTGAACGTGTCAATATTGGAAAATTGGTTCGACCATGAATAAACCCTCCGGTCAGATTCGGATTTTGACCATAGAAACGACCTGTGACGAAACGGCGGCGGCGGTGATTACTGACCAGTTAGAGGTACTGGGAGCTGTGGTAGCCTCGCAGGAGGTTCATAGTCTTTATGGCGGAGTGGTGCCAGAGATTGCGTCGCGTGCGCATTTGGAGAATTTTCTTCCGGTGTTGGACGAAACGCTTCGTCGCGCAGAGACAACGTTCGACGAGTTGGACGCGATTGCGGTGGCGTATAAGCCAGGTTTAGCCGGTTCGTTGTTGGTTGGGGTATCGGCGGCCAAGGCGTTATGTGTTGCCACTGGTAAGCCGCTCATAGGAATTGACCATCTCCAAGCGCACATTTACGCTTGCCGAGTCGCATCTGGTGTCGAAATATTTCCATGCGTCGGCCTGATCATCAGTGGTGGTCATTCGAGTCTTTACCGTTGCCAGGGACCATTAGATTTTGAACTTTTAGGCGGTACGATCGATGATGCAGCTGGCGAAGCGTTCGACAAGGTAGCGTCCATGCTGGGGCTTCCCTATCCGGGCGGCCCGAACATTCAGAAAGCGGCAGAAGGCGGAAATCGCAAGGCCTATCATTTTCCGCGAGCGTTATTGAACGATCACGATCGTTTGGACTTTAGCTTTAGCGGATTAAAGACGGCTGTTCGTTACACGATTACGGGGCCGGGCAAGAGTGATTTTTCCGACATTCATCTTACCGCACAAGAGGTATCGGACATCGCGGCGTCGTTTCAGGAGGCCGTGGCGGATTGTTTATGCGGCAAAGCAATGCTGGCCCTCGAAAAGACGGGATTCGATTGTTTGTGTGCGGGCGGTGGTGTTGCCGCGAACGCACGTGTACGGGAAAAAATTTTGGCGGAAGCGAAACGGCGTCACAAAACAGTGCATATCGCGCCACTCAAACTCTGTACGGATAACGCGATCATGGGAGCGATTGCCTTGGAACGCTATCGTGCGGGGCTGTTTGAATCGCTCGATTTGGACATCGGGGCGGGCGTGTTGCGATCTTAAACAAACTCAACTTACGTTGACGCCGTCCAGTTTACGGGACTTCAAGTCGAGTTGGAGCAGTCAATTGAGCGAATATTTCGACAAGCGAAAGTCTGGAACACGACCGTCGGACGGGGGGGTTATGCGTATTTTACACACTTCCGATTGGCATCTCGGTCAAACGCTTGCTCAGCAATCACGTATCGAGGAACATGCCGAGTTTCTGAAACAACTATTGGAATTGGTTCATCAGCGTGATATCGACGCGATCTTGCTGTGCGGCGACGTCTACGACAATGGGACTCCGTCCACAGCGGCCCAACGATTGTTTTTCGATTTTCTCGCCCAGCTTTCTCAGACGCCGTGCCGCCACCTCGTCGTCATCGGTGGCAATCACGACTCACCCTCCATGTTAGAGGCGACACGCGGTGTATTGGAAAATATCCAGTCGCTTTCCGTGCGTGTGATCGGTTCGATCCAAGGCAAAACGGCTCGTGATCTGATCATTCCGCTAAGCAATCGCACGGGACAACTCGCCGCGTTCGTCATCGCATTACCTTTCTTGCGTGAACAGGAGGTACGTTCGATGCTGCGCGGCGCAAGCTGCGACGATCGGATGCTCGCCTACGTCGCGGGAATCCGTACCACTTGTGAAAAATACCATGCCAAAACGATCCATCTGCGGAATCTCGTCACACGCTGGTTCCATCCGGAAGCGGCTCATTCCGATCCAACAACCCCACCGATTCCAATCCTCGCGACCTCCCATCTATTCGTTTCCGGAGCGTTGAGTTCCGACTCTGAACATGAACCGATCGGAACGCTCGGAGCGATTCCGGTAGATATTTGGTCCTCGGAATGGGATTATTTGGCACTCGGCCATCTGCACCGCCGACAAACAGTCACCGATGCGCAAGGTCGCAAAAATCGGTTATATTACTGCGGCTCCCCCATTTCGCTCGATTTTTCGGAATCGCCGCATCCGAAAGGAGTCGTCATCTGGGATACGCAAGCTCGGCAGCCGGAATTCGTGAAGATTGCTGCGCCGCGAGAACTGACGACGCTTTCCGGAACACTGGAAGAAATTCAGCGGCAGCTCGATCATCTGGCAACTTTGCCGACGCTGCCGCTACGACGTTGGTTGGAAGTCCGCTTGTCTGCCGCTGATCTGACCATGGAACCGGCCGAGACGCTCAATCAATATCTGCACGACCAGCAATATGACTCACTCATGGAATTGTTGGTGGTCAAACGGGATGGCGCGGATACCACCGCAGGGTTCACCTCGGCGGATGCAGATTCCGTATCTCTTCGCGATTTCGATCCACGTACCGTATTTGAATCGCTACTCGTCCAACGTGCGCTGGAAACCTCGCAACATCAGCAACTGTTGGACGATTTCGATCAGGTGATGCAAGAAATGGAACAGATAGAGATCAAATAGCGTTTCGGCATGTGATTTTGTACTATCCGTCTTTTGTTGGGAACTTTTACCTTCCTCTTGGTCCGCTACGTGGACAGTCGAGTTGGAGTGGAATATTGAGTGAATATTTAACTAGGGCGTGTTCACACAAGTTGCTACCTTAATCGGAATGACCGGCCGTACCAACGTCAGGTAAAAAGCTCAAAAAAAGTTTGCGCATTTTCCACGAAAATGTTTTTTTCGTAAAACTTTTTTTGAGGTGAAGAACCCATGAGGGGAAACTTTTTGCAAAAAGTTTTCCCTCAAACTCCCCTTCCAAAACTTTTTACTAGACGTACAAACTTCAATATCAACCGGCATAAACCACCCCGATCGCTGTTATTTCATTCTTGGCCATCGGTTTTTACTATGTGATTATATATGAACACGCCCTAGTGAGGACCGGGGACGCAGTGACCGTCCGAACGGACCATTCATGCCTGCTCACCAAGTTTGAATCACCACCGTCTAGTAAAAAGCACGAACTCGCCGCCGGGCGTTCCCGCGGACCAGTAGCGACAACTCATTGCGACACTTACGTTGAAGTGTATCGAGCTTCGAAAAGCCGCTCCACATATTTGGCGAGAATGTCAGTTTCAAGATTCACTCGCGAACCGACTTTGAGCAAACCGAGCGTGGTGACCTCCAGCGTAAACGGTATCAACGCGACGCTGAACATTTCCAACTCGCTGTCCACAATCGTCAGACTCACGCCGTCAATCGCAATAGAGCCTTTGGAGGCCATCTGTTTTCCAATCGCTTTCGGAATTTTGAAGTAGAAACGCGACCAATCAGCATAATCCTCGCGACGTTCCAATATGCCGCAATCATCGATATGTCCGGAAACGAAATGTCCACCCAACCGAGCTCCGACCGCAAGAGCACGCTCCATATTAACCGGAGAACCAACTTGTAATTCACCCAAATTCGTCCTTTGCATCGTCTCCGGCATCGCCTCGAACGAAAGTCGATTCCCCATCTTTTCGACCACAGTCAGACAACAACCGTTGATCGCCACACTATCGGCAATCCCCGTATCCGACGCGATCAACGCGTCTTCCACAACTAATCGCACAATCTCCGGACCTTCGATCATCTCGACAACGGTACCCTTTGCTTCGACTAAACCTGTAAACATCAAATATTACCTCATCAATCGTTTCTATTTCTCGTAGTAAGAGTCCATCCATTCGCATTTTGGTCCACAACTACACCGCGATAACGACGTAACTTACGTTTGGACCGGCCCAGAATACGTTGGAACACCAGTATCTTGGAATTCTTTTTCCGTAACCGCTGTCAGCTCTAAAAAATATCTTCTTCAGGCAATTTACGGCCTCGAATCCATTTGATCACATAGTGGGCGGGACCTGAAACCGCGAACAGGAAAAAGAGTAATGGAATGGTGTAATTGCGAAAAAGCATCACGACAAACAGCAACAGCACCACTTTCACCATGTCGCTAAAACGTCGCTGACCACGGAAAAAACGATTGACAACGTGTGGATATCGCAATCGTGACACCATCAAAATGGCAACGAACATACCATAAAATGGAAGCAGCATCTGGGAAATTTCAAAGACTCGCAATAACCAATGATTATCGTTCGCTCCAACGCTCTGAAGAATTGTATGGAAAATAATCGCAAATCCAGCGATCGACCCCGCCGCGGCAGGACTCGGCAAGCCGGAAAAAGTCGAATGATCGTCATTCTCCCCAATTTCCACATTAAACCTTGCCAACCGCATTGCCGCACAGGAAGCGATGAACGCCGCGATCACCCACGCCGATCTCGTATGTTCGATTGTAAAATTCGGGCACATTTTCACAAGAAGAAAACCTGGAGCGACACCGAACGAAACCACATCACACAAGCTATCGAGCTGAGCACCAAAGTCAGTAGTCGATTTCGTCAAACGTGCGATATGACCATCGAGCGCGTCAAAAACCATCGCGGCGAAAATCAGCCAGCCTGCCATCTGCACATTGCGAAAATCGGCCAAAAGCTGATCCAACGGCACATCGGTGGAAAGCGGACGTCCGACGCGCGAGGCAATCACAATCGCAAAAAAACCACAGACGATATTACCCAACGTAAAAAGCGTCGGAAGAATCCCCACAGGAATATTATGTACCTTGCGAAAATCAGTCATATTGCACCCTTTCAAAAAGTTCACGATGGACCATCCCCAAGGCCATTCACTTCACTCTACAACACGTCATACCATTCCGCTTCGCTACATTCAAACGCGGTGCCATTTCATTACACCACAAGCCCGTTCTAACGACGCGTCCTTAAAACAATCCCACAACATTACCCTCGTCGTCGAGATCAATCGCCTCCGCAGCTGGGGCTTTGGGTAAACCCGGCATGGTCATCATATCGCCTGTGAGAGCGACAATGAATTCCGCACCAGCGGCCAATCGTACCTCACGAATGGGAATCTCGAAATGGGTGGGACGCCCGCGCGCGGTCGGATCGGTCGAAAATGAATATTGAGTCTTTGCCATACAGATCGGAAAATGTCCAAAACCGAGCGATTCGAACTGTTCAAGTCTTTGCCGCACCGTTCGATCCGCCGCGGCGTCGGTCGCTCCATAAATCTGACGGCAGATCGTTCGAATCTTCTCAAAAAGCGGCATTTCGTCCTGATATAACAAGCGGAAATTCACCGCCTCATCTTTGAGCATTTCAAGCACGGTATGAGCCAGATCCATCGCCCCAACTCCACCATCCGCCCAGTGCGACGCACGAACGACACGCACCCCCAATTGTTGTGCCATCTGGTCGATAACACGCATTTCCGCATCGGTATCACTGGTAAACGCATTGATCGCGATAACCACCGGTAAACCGAATTGGCGTATATTTTGCACATGTTTTTCGAGATTTGCTAGTCCACGTTGCCCAGCCCCGGCATCCGGTTTTGTGAGTTCCGCCTTAGCCACGCCACCGTGCATCTTGA
>JAQVKF010000290.1 GCA_028694795.1 Thermoguttaceae bacterium
GAGAATCGGGTAATTCGGAAGAGATTCGAATGGGTGGATATCGGGGCGTTTTCGGCTCCAGATATCGCGTTCCATGCGATGGCTATAAGGAGTAAGGGAATGGCAACGGCGGAAACCAATCTGAATCAGGACGCAAAAGGCTCCCGTGAACCGTGGTATGAGGGACGATTTGAAGAGGGAATCGTGCTGACGACGGTTGAAGAGGCGATTCATTGGGCTGAACAGGGATCGCTCTGGCCGGTGACGTTTGGTTTGGCTTGCTGCGCGATTGAAATGATCGCTACTGGTGGAAGTCGTTTCGATATCGACCGTTTTGGGGCGGGGGCGTTTCGACCTTCGCCGCGTCAGGCCGATTTGATGATCGTTGCCGGAACGGTGACTCACAAAATGGCGGAACGAATCGCTCGCCTCTATGAACAGATGCCTGAGCCTAAATATGTCATTGCCATGGGAGCTTGTGCCATTGGAGGCGGACCGTACGCAAAATACGGTTATCATGTCGTCAAAGGCGTCGAGAAGGTATGCCCGGTCGATGTCTATATTCCGGGATGTCCGCCGCGTCCGGAAGCTCTGCTTGAAGGACTGATGCGGTTGCAGGACAAGGTGATGGCACGACGTATCGGACGCCAACCGATCGAAGATGCTGGGCTGGCCGACTTTGCCAAACGTGGTGAAAAAATCGGAGATACCCTGCCCCTTCCGTGCACAAGTGGCAAGGGCAGTATTGTCGAAACGTGGCCGAAAGTGAAGGCCGTACGCGATGCCGAGGCGGCCGCTCAAACCACTTCCGACGAAACCGCAAATGGTGAATCGGAGGTATCACAGCTTGGGGTACGGGGATGACGTTTTGGGATTCGGACCGTTTGGGATTCGGACATGGGATGGGTATCGGGCGGTGGTGTGACGATACGTAGTGCGTAACTGTTTTTTGTGCACATGGTTGTATTACGATGAATTTGGCCGAAGGTGTTCCGTGCCGTCGGCAAAATAGTGGAATGCTGGATGCTCTTTGCCCGGTATTTTCCGATTCAAATTCAGCTGCGGTTTACCACATACTGGTTGTGAAATACGGCTTGGAAACGTGTCAAATCGAACCTCGCTAAGAACGATTTTGTGACAAAAAATCGTGAATGGGAACACGGAATCCAGTAGAGCAGGTGTAAATGGTCCGTCATGAATGCAGGTCTGTCATGAATATAAAGGATTTTGGTGAACGTGTCCGCCCTTTGCCGGAGGGTTGGGGGCCGCCGTGCGCGGCGCTTTTCGATTTTGACGGAACGCTGAGTTTGATTCGTGAGGGTTGGACGGAGATTCTCGTAAAATATTCGCTGGAAATACTTGATACGACTGGAACAAGTGAGACGGCTGAACAACTTGAAGCGATTGTACGTGAATTTTTGATGCGACAAACGGGGAAGCCTACGCGATTTCAGTTGATTGAATTGGCTGCGGCGGTACGCGAACGTGGAATGGAACCGTTGTCGCCGGAGGTGTACGAGGCGGAGTATCAACGCCGACTGGCGGAGCGCGTCGGACGGCGACGCGAGGCTTTGCGTTTGGGAAAAACGTCGCCAGATTGCCTGCTGGTGCCAGGTACGCGGAATCTGCTCGAACAGCTTCGTGGATATGGGGTGACGCTCTATTTGGCTAGTGGGACGGAAGAAACGGCGGTGGTAGAGGAAGCTCGGCTGCTCGGTTTGACCGATTTCTTCGAAGCTCGAATCTATGGGGCGGAGGGGACCATTCCTGATTTCTCGAAAGCAAAGGTGATCCATGAGATTATTTTGCGGCGAGATACGCTCGATGGTCGTGGACTGTTGGGATTTGGCGATGGCTTTGTCGAGATTCGGGATGTCGTTACTGCGGGTGGGGTAGCGATCGCTGTGGCCAGTGACGAACAACGGATGATCGACGCTCCTGAATCACCGTCGTCAATCAATGGGTGGAAACGTTTACGGTTGATCGAGGCGGGTGCCCATCACGTGATTCCCGATTATTGTGGCATCGGGAACTATATCGACTCTTTGTTCGAATAATATCTCTGGTTTGCGGGCCGTAGCATTTCGTTGGCTGCCTGTGCCGATTGCGTTGCAGAATTGGCTGTGCCGACTTGCGGAATGTTAGGACGGGAAGGTTAGACGAGGTGTCTGTGTGCAGCTGATGTCGTAAATATCTTTCGCTAAAAGGTGAGCTGTATATTTTATTCGGTACTTTCGAATGGTTGGGGGGGGCTGGCCGAACTCTTGCGGTGAACGTTTTCTCGATGCCTGATCATCGGGGGCTATTTTTTCATGGGAACAGATGTTCTGTCCGAAAATTTTAAAATTTTTCCAAAAAAAGTGACGGGAGAATGAAGGTCGGGTAACTATCATGGTACTCCACTCGTGGATTTCGGTCCACGATAGGGCGTGTGCGACTACCCCGCCGTACACGCCCTTCTTTTTTTGAAATCCCTAGATAATCCATTTTCTCATAAACGGGAGATTGGTGGTGGGGTGATGGATTGGAACGCGGTCTAACTGAGTGCGACATCGAGGATCATCATGAGCGTGAATCCGAGAATGGCACCGCTGGAGGCCGCGTCGGTATTGCCGTTTTGATGGGAACGCGGGATCAATTCTTCTACGACCACAAAAATCATGGCTCCGGCGGCAAACGCAAGGGCGTATGGCAAAATCGTTTCTACCAAAGTGACCGCGATAAATCCAACGACCGCCGCGATTGGTTCAACTAGTCCAGAAAATTGGCCGATTACGAACGATTTCCAACGCGAAAGTCCACTCATTCGTAGCGGGGCCGCCACGGCCAGCCCCTCCGGAATGTTTTGCAGCCCAATTCCGACCGCCACGGCCCATGCACTAGCTAGCGTCATCGCTCCACCAGGTGAACCGCTGACCGCACCATCCGCAAATGCTCCAAACGCGACTCCCACCGCAAATCCTTCCGGAATATTATGTAATGTAATCGCTAAAAACAGCAACGTGCTCTGACGCCAATGCGTGTGAATTCCCTCCACCTGCTCTAACGCCAAGCCGGGATGCAAATGCGGCAAAATCCAATCTAATGAACGAATGACGATGGCACCCAATAAAAAACCGATCGCTACGGGAATCCACGCAAAACGTGAGGACCATGTGAATTGCGCAAGATCAAGTGCCGGTGTCAATAATGACCAGAAGCTCGCGGCAATCATAACGCCACCCGCGGCTCCGAGCATCGAATCGCA
>JAQVKF010000291.1 GCA_028694795.1 Thermoguttaceae bacterium
AAATGCGGTCCAAACGCTCTAACGGATAGACACGCGAATGGATTACTATCACAAAAAAACAGGGGTAACTCATTCCGTATTTTCAAGGAAATCGCCGCCCTTCAACATTACGCGTTACGTATCGGCGGCACCACGCGGCTAGACCGCTTGCGTTTCTGGTCGGGTTGGAGTAGAACATTTAGCGGTAAATTCAATAAGTAAGAGGTACGTGATCGCATCGTACACGAGTTTACCAAACCACCAAAGTTTCGTCGATTCCGCAAACATGAATAAATCAAATAGCACGAAAAAATTTCTATGGTTTACCGTGGTATTGCTCATGGTAGCCGCTTTTCTGTGCGAGAAATGCTATTTTCGTGGAGTGCTGATCCCGCTGCGGGTGACCGGAACATCAATGGCACCCACGTTGATCGGGCATCATTTCGAGGTCGATTGTCCATACTGTCAGTTTCATTTCACTTTGGACGCCGAACCGCTTTCACCGGAGGAATCGCTCCCTCATACCGACACGGTACGATGTCCAAACTGTGGAAAACGTATGACAGGTATTGAAAAACTATCTGTCTGTCCAGGTGAACGTATTGTTCTCAATTATCTCGCATATTGGTTCCGCGATCCACGTCGATTCGAGCTGATAGCGTTTCCACATCCAGCCAATTCGAAGAAATTATGTGTCAAACGTGTGGTAGGGCTTCCAGGGGAAACGATACAATTTGTACGGGGTGAACTTTGGATCAACGGTGTATGTTTAGAGATGTCCCCCATGGAATATCGTTCTCAGCGGATTGAAATTCCCGCTTATCCGCTGGTGACCGATCGTGGTGTGACGGATGAATTACCCTATCTTCGTTCACACGCTCCGAAAATCGCGGAACAGGTGGTTCCGACAACGCTTGTCGAGGAGATTACGGAGGGAAAACAGACGAAAAAATATCGCAATCTCGTTTTTCGCCCGCCATTGGGAATTTTGCAATCTCGTGGATTTGACACGCCGGTGACACTTGGCGACAATGAATACTTCGTGATCGGAGATAATCAGCTTCTTTCGGAAGACAGCCGAAGTTGGACCACGTCGGACCGCTCACAACGATTCGACGCACAAAATGGGGCGATTCTCCGCTCCTCGATCATGGGTCGTGTTTCCCCTTTATGAACGCTGCGAAGGAGTATTTCGATGATTCGACGGTATTTTTCCAATGTAAATGAGTGTTTCGTAAGACGACACTCTAGGAAGAGTGGAATGTCGCGATTTTTGCATACAGGCCGATTTGTTTTGTATATTGTGGCTGTTTTATCCATTAGCATACATCATACCAGCAATGCACAAACGTTGACTAAGGCAGACCCAGCGAATTTCGCGTCTGATCCATCCGTTTTTGCATGGAATATTGAATCAACAGCCGACGCTGGGATCACCGATCTTTCGTCAACGTTGGCGAAACCCGCTGGTCAACACGGCTTCGTTCGACGCGATGGCGAACATTTTACCACCGATGCTGGACCGATCAAATTTTGGGCGACGAATATCTGTTTCAGTGGAAGTTTCCCATCGTATGAGGGTGCGGAAGCTGTCGCGGAAAAACTGGCGAGGTTTGGCGTTTCGTGTGTCCGACTACACCATATGGATATGCGTGACATTTGGGGCAAAAGTTCCAATAAGCGGACGCTCGATCCAGAACAGCTCGAAAAACTGGACTATTTAATCGCCCAATTGCGAAAAGAGGGAATCTACGTTAATATCAATTTACATGTGTCGCGAACGCTCGGAGCGGAAGAAGGATTCCCCATAGAAACATCTACGACGGGTGAGAAATTCGAGATTCCGGATTTCGATAAAGGTTTGGACCAATTTGAACCACGGATGATCGAAGCACAGAAGGAATATGCCCGCGGCCTCTTAACGCACGTAAATCCATACACTGGAAATGCGTACACCGATGAGCCGGCGGTCGCATTCGTGGAAATTAACAATGAAAACGCTCTGTCGTGTCAGTGGGGTTGGGGACAATTGGATAACCTGCCGCAGCCGTATCAGCGAGAATTCCAATCTCAATGGAATGCGTGGCTGGTGAAAAAATATGGGACAACGGCCACATTGCGACAGGCGTGGAACTGTCAAAATATTCCGCTCGGCGACGAACTTTTGCAAAACACCGACTTTTCGGACAGCTGGCAAAAATGCTGGAGCGTGGAACGCGATCAAGTTTCGCAAACGAAGTTGGAAACGGGCGATTTCGGTCCCGATGGTCGCCATGCGATGCGAATTTCCATCGAAAAGATGGGGGCCGTATCGTGGAACCCTCAAATGCACTACCCCAATCTGAGCGTAAATACGAAACAACCGTACACGTTTACATTTGCGGTACGTAGTGATCGAGAACGAACGCTCACAGTAAACTGCCGGCAAAATGTCGATCCGTGGGGTGATTTAGGGCTTCAACGGACCATTCAGATCGGGCCTGAATGGAAGAGATTCAGCTTTACTTTTGAGGTTTCTGCCGCTGAATCGAACGCGCGCGTGGGGTTCTCAGGTTTTGATGTTGGTGTATATGAATTTGCAGATATGTCATTTCGTACAGGTGGCGAGATTGGTATTACGAAAAACGAAACGCTTGAGGCCCGAAATATTCCAACACTGCAAAAGAGCAGCATGAACCTTCCAAAACCTGCACGTGACGATTGGATTGATTTCTTACGGGAAACGGAATCAAATTATTGGTCCGGTATGTATCGCTTTTTGAAAGACGATTTGCATGTCAAATCGCTGGTCACTGGAACACAAATGCGCTGGGGCGTGGCATCAGATCAATCGCAGATGGATTTTGTCGATGCCCATGATTATTGGAATCACCCCGTTTTCCCCGGTCGTCCGTGGGACGGTAAAAATTGGTACACGAGTGACGAACCGCTGGTCAATCATCCCGAAGGTTCGATAGCACGGCTTTCGGCCTCGCGTGTTTTAGGACATCCGTACACCATTAGTGAATTTAACGAACCTCAACCAATTACCTGGGCGCCGGAAGGGTTTGTTCTGATTTCAGCGTATGGAGCGTTCCAAAATTGGGATGCCATTTACTCGTTTGCTTGGAAACATGACAATCATTTCGATACCGGACGACTTTCGAGCTTTTTCGACATTGAATCGGATGCCTCGCGAGTGGTTCATTTTCCCGCATGTGTCAACGCCTTCGTGCGCGGG
>JAQVKF010000104.1 GCA_028694795.1 Thermoguttaceae bacterium
TTTTACATCTTGTACACGTAAAATGGTTTCGAACCATTAGGACGTGCGTCTATTCCATCGTATTTCCTGGCGAATGTGGTACGGTACGATCCACCGCCACAGTGCTCTTGGGCCTCGGTCTGCTCTGCTGCGGTTCGTCGTCGTGGGCTCAGCAGGTGAATCCCGCTGCGGCAAGGCAGATGGCGATGACGCGGCAACAACAGCAAAACCCAATGGCCCAAAATCAAGCCGGTGGAATGCAAAACGCACAAGCTATGCAAAACCCACAAGCCGGGGCTGGGGGTGCGGTAGCGGGGAATGACGTCTCCAAGGAAGAACCTACTAAGGAGAAAAAAGATTCGCAAGAATTGCCGAAACCCCAAGCCGTTGGCGGACAGGAGTTGATGACGAGCGACGGAGTCGCGTTGGTGGGTACATGGTTTGGCAGTGTTCGCGGTAAAGACGCGGCACCAGTGCTCCTGCTTTCGGGGACGAATCGTTCGCGGAACGATTACCAAAAACTCGCTCCATTTTTACAGCAACAGGGATTTGCGGTGTTGGCTGTCAATTTGCGAACGGCTGGAAATGCCGCATCGGTTAGTGAGGACCTGGAGGGGAATGCGGAGGAGAACGCGGAAGCGAGCGATGGGGATGCGGGTAGTGCCGATACCAATACGGCAGATTCGGGTGAAGAGGTGACGGAAGAGACGACCCCGGAGACTGCCGGTGCGGCGGGTGCTGAAACAGACACGACCACGGAAAACGCGACCACAAAAAAGGCTACGGAAAACGCGACCACGAAAAAGACTGCGGCGAAAAAGACGACTCCCGCAAAGGAAGAGCGACCGTGGGCCAAAATGAAGGCGGATGATGTGGCGATGATCGTGAGTGATATCCAGGCTTGTTGTGGTTGGCTAGCGCAGAAAAATAACGCGGAAGAACTCAATCTGAATAAATTGTGTATTGTCGCGGCGGATGTGAATTGTATCGCGGCGGTCGATTGCGTGGTGCAAGACTGGAATCGTGAAGACGGTGTGCAACGCTCGTTCACCAGTTCGCAACCGGTACGTCAATCGAAATTTACCAAAGCGTTGGTCTTTTTGTCGCCGGTCGCCGGAGTCCGTGGGTACGATCTGACAAAACTTGCCATGCAGAATGCGGTGGTGGAACAGACAATGCCGGTGATGCTGTTTGTCGGTGAAAAGAATAAGGAAGACCTGAAAGAGGCTGCCAAGATTCGACGAGCTTTCGAGAAATCGCGTCGAAATGAAAAAGAACTCCAGGATAGAACGCAGAAAACGTTCTTTTACTGGGAATGCCCGACCGATACCACGGGGACCGCGATGCTTGCTGCCGATCCGAAGTTGGCCGGTTGGATCGCCCAATTTTTGCGGACGAAGGTCGGCAACGTACAGATACCGTGGAATCATATCGGTGCTCAGCCGAACGCTCACTAAGGCTGTTCAAGACCGTGTTGCCGTCGGATTCCCCGGGGCGGTGCGCGTGTGGGTTGCCGGCGGGTTTACGGGGAATTTCCAACGAGGATGCTACCCTCTTTGTTTGGTCGATGGGACACAATTCGGAGTGGTGCGATTTTCGATCAGAAATCATCGGATTGGGGAAGATCGGCGAGCGATTGCAGATGGAACAGCTGCAAAAACCGTTCCGTAGTGCGATAGACGGCGACCCGATCACCGTCAGGGCGTTCCACGCAGAGCAAACGTCGACGCACGAGTTGCGAAAGGAGCGTTTGTGATGGAGAACCGCTACGAATGCCGGTGACCTGTTCCGCTGTGATCGGTTGTTTCCAAGCGACAATCGACAGCACTTGGACCGCGGCGGCGGACAGCTTGGCCTCGCGGACTTTACCGCTAAAGAGATTGCGGATGGAAGCGTACTGCGGACGCAGTTTCATTTGGTAACCTTGCCCACAGGGGACGATTTCGAAAGCGCGGCCCGAGCGAAGGTATTTTTGGTTCAATTGATGCACGAGTTCGGGGATATCTTCTGGTTTGACGCCCCGCATTGGTTCGCTCGCACGCACGGCGGTGAGTGGTGCCCCGCCGGGGCCTCCGGTAAACAACATCGCCTCTAAAATCGACAACGGACTCAGTCGGCAACGTGAATCTTCCGGTTGTTCAGCCACTTCATCGTCTAACTCTTCCGATGGAGTGGGAGGGGAAGCGGCAGAGAATGCGGAAGTTGCCGATGGTGGGACATGGGACTGGACGTTGGACCGTGGAGCATGGGAATCGTGTGTTGGAGAGGATGATTTTATCGCGGCGGCTACCGAATCGGATGGATCGACTAAATGAGAGGTCGTGATGTGACCTGTGGTCTGAGGATCGCCGGTTGTCGCGGACGCGTAATCCGCCGGCATGTCAGTCCGATTTTCATCGCTCGTGATGGATTCTGTCGTATTAGATATGGTAGCGGCGGTGGAATCTGACGAGGGGGTAATGGAGGATGACGCCGGCGGAGAATCGGCAGGAGCGTCGAAAACTCCGGCAAAGGCGTCACGCAACGCATCAAGCGAGATTTCCGCTTCCGTATCGGTGACGAGTTCCCATTCAGGGTGTTGCAAAGGCCTATTTTCACGCGACGTCATCGGACTGTTTTTTCTCCTACTTGGCTTGTTTACCAAAATCCATCGCTCACATGGTGCGTTGTGAGCGATTGTCATAATAACAGGTCGGTGAGATAAAGCAACAGCGATCGAAGCGGTTCGGTGAATGTGGCGTGGGCGGCAATCTGCTGGGCGCGAAGACGATAACGCGCAACTAGGCTTTCCGCTAACTCGAATACATTCGCTTTTTCATAAATTTGGCGTATTTGCACAAGATGTGATGAATCGTTCTGTGAAGTCTGATGGAGCCACTGGTCTAACGATTGCCGATCGTTCTCGCCCAGTCGTTCGTGAGCCATTGCCAGCAGCAATGTGGGACGTTGGCCTCGGATATCGCTTCCTGCTCGACGTTTGTTCATTTGTTGAGGTTTCCAATCGTCCAGATCATTTCGAATTTGGAACGCGACGCCAATCGCTTGGGCGAATTGGGCCAGCGATGGACGCAATGCCTCGAAGCGTTGGACATCGGCCGTGGCACTGGTCGAAAAACCCAGACGAAATCCCGCAAGCAGTGCCGCCTCGAAAGCCGGGGATGTTTTTAATGCGTACATGCGAAGCGTTTGCGTGACGGAAAGGTCGGAAGGCAGTTCTTCGCGATAGAAAATTTCCGCCCCCTGTCCTTCCGCGAGCCGTATGTGCGCTTCGGCCAAAATCCCCGGTACCGCGGTGATTGCCAGATATCTCGCCTGTTCGCCTGGCGTTCGAGCGACCGTTTCGATTTGTCGCGTGATCAGCCGATAACCTAACCCGATCAGATAGTCGCCCAAATTGATCGCTGCTGGTACGCCATAACGTTGGTGCAGCGCCGGGCGACCGTAACGAAAAAGATCGGCATCTTCGATGTCGTCATGAATGAGCGAAGCTTTGTGGAAGACCTCTACCGCGAGTGCCGTCGCCGAAACCATCGTGGGGATCTCCGACTCCTCGGAACTCTCTCCTCCGGAGCGGTTTTTCCTCACTATTTCCCTTACATCCCTGCTTGCCGCAGTGACCTCACGCCTCGCCGCCAAGTAGGCTGCGAGCGTGATGAAAGGCCGAAAATGCTTCCCACCTTCTTTTAGAAAATCAATCGCGATCTGTTCTGTACGATCAAATGGATCGGTTGCCTCCACGTCGGTCGCTGTGGTATTGGACGCTTGGTTAGTTTGTGTCGCGGAAGTCGTCGTTGCCGATGGATGCGCGGCGGAGCGATGTCGCGGCAGCATTTGGTCCAAAAGTTCCGTATGGAACAGTTTGGACGATTGTTGAATAGCGGGCAGAAAGTGCGTCACCTTTGGAGCTGTTGGGAGATAGGGAATTTCGAGCATTTCCTGAACCCAGTCCAGATCGGTTTGCGTATGGGCGCAGGTTGCCTCGTGGAGCGGGACGGCGGCGCAGGGAATACCTGCCACCAAAACTCGGTCGAACGCCTTTTCGAGCGAATCCAGACAGGCAACGCCCAACAGCGCGTCCGCTTCGCCGTGTAAAATCAGATCAATGACCGCTGGCGACCCTTCCGCAATGAGTACCTGATAGCCGCGTTCTTTCGCCGATTGTCGCAGCCGTGCTAAATCACACGCTCCACACTCCTGGCAGAGCAATTCACGTGGAGAAAATTTTGCTGGACACTTGGCTGGATCGCGTAAACAGTGCGGCAGAAGCAACACTCGGCGTGCATAGGGAACCGTAGCAATCGTTGTTCGCCAAAATGCCGACGCTAACATCACCATCGTCCAACCATGATAGGCGTCCCACGTGGTGGCGAGCGGCAAATCCTGGGAATATGGCGGATGGGCACCATGCCGCCGATTCACCATGGACGTAAAATTTGCCGCCGGAATCGGTGCGTTTTCACGAAGAACCTTCCACGCCAAGCGTTCAAGCTCGCGATAGGACAGCGGTCGTGAACGATCCGTATGGGCCGCTTCAGCTATACTTGCAAAACGCAAGCGTTCACGGATGAAACGCTCTGGCGGAACCGTTTTGTATGCGTTTTCAGGTGGAATGTCGTGGAGTACGTCGTGGGGAGCGTCCATGGTCATCGCTTTCGTGGCTCACGGGAGGAGAAACATCCTCGTGCTGTGAAACGTCCCAGTGCCGCGGTTGCAAAGCAAAGCGGGTAAAGCGTTTCACTGTACCACAACTTCGCAAAATAAAGGCCGATTGGGCTGGGCGAGCGGAATCGTTTCGTTTCAATCGCTTCGACCAACCATTGTACCGCGTTTTCGAGCGTCGGTCGAACGGCATCACGCATCGTGACGTCTTCTCGTGCCGCGCATAATGCTTCTATAGCCAAAGACGTTTCTTCGACGGTCGAACAGGAACCCTTGCCACCGACGGCACCGCAATCGCCACCAAAACCTCCGTCGGAATTTCCATGCTCTAAAAACCAACGCACACCACGGCGAGCGGCGTCACTCGACATCCGACCGGTGTCTCGCATCATGCACAGTACTTTCGAAGTACCGTAAATCGGATTCGTTTCGTCCGGGTGATATTGATTGCCAAACCAAAGCGGAAGCCAACAGCCGTCCGGCTGTTGTTGCGTTTCGATGAAAGCGACACCGCGGGCCGAACGACGCCAAAGTTCCCGAATTAACCGGCGAATTCGGCTCTTCGTACCAAATCCCCGACGCTCCGTTTTAATCTGTTTACGCAAAATGGTGGTCCACGTCGTGAACGCTCGAATCGCGTGGGCTGTTAGATCAACTCCACTGCGATCAAATGGCAACGCACCCCAACCACGGCAAAATGTGGGGAAACCACCATCGCGATTTTGCAAACTTGCTAACCATCGCAAGCCATCGAACGCCGCCGTTTCAATTCGTTTGCGACTCGTTTCGTCAGTGGTTTGCCCATGAAGTGTCGAAAGTGCCAACAACGCACCCGCCGTGTCATCCGCATCAGGAACCGCACCGCTTAAATCGGTCCAACCCCAGCCGCCAGCTGGTGTGTGCGTGAATGGATGCTCCTCGTGCCATTGACAACCGAGAAGCCAATCGAGACTGATTTCGCCACGCTCCATTTGGTGGCCGATATGTTGCGTCGAACTTTTCGCGTATGGTACCGTCGCAATCGCTTCGATCGCCAGTGTGGTTCCCCATGTCGCCAAATTCGTGTCAATCGGTAACGAACCGTCCGGCAAAACGGAATCAAAAAGAAATCGAACGCCATTTTGTACGATGGGATCGTCCACGCGCCCCGTCGCCGCCAACGACATGACAACAAACGCCGTTAGTGGAACCGCTTCCAAAAAACCACCGCTCGCCGGTTGTTTCGCTCGTAAGACCCGTAACGCCGGTTGTTTTGCCCAATGTCGTAACATCCGTGTGATTGGATTCCATGGACGACGAAAATGATACCGTACCAAGCCGATCGCTACGAGTGCCGGAATCGCGTAGCTCACGACAGGAATACGCAGCATACCGAGGAGCCGATGCGATAAGCACGCCAACTCAAACGGTAACGCCGCGACCTCACGCCATGGAACCTGAGCGGCGAGCGCACTATTCGTCAAAATCGGCACCGCAAACGTTTTGTCCTTGCCGTATCGTCGGCGCAATGCTGGAATTCCACCCTGATCGGCGATATACTGATCCGCTCGTTTTAATGCCTCATTGGGCGTGGGATGAAGCGCCGGAAGTGGACCATCTGGTGGACCGGCCAATACGAAGGCGGAACGCACCAACATGGTCGTGGCAATATTCGAAACACTCGATTCTGTATCACCCCAACCGCCATCCGCATTCTGAGTTCGAAGCAGGTAAATGATGCCCCGCGAAATAAATCGCCGTATTTTGGCCCGTGCGAGCATGCCATCAAACGTGCCAAAATCGGCGGAATCGGACACTGCGGAATCCAATATGACAGTTCCGGATGTGGTATCGGAACCGGACGGAGAATCGCCTATCGCGCATTCGGAATGAAACTCGGACGAATCGGCTACCGTTCCCGATTGGACCGATTCCGACCATGCCATGTGATATGACTCGGACGTAGAAGTGTCTGAAACCGATTTTCTCTGTTTTTGATATTCACGAAATACAATCGAAATGGCACTTATTGCCGTTGCCGTCGAGAGTGGCGACGCACTGAGGTGACCGATCCAATGACCGTCTTCGCGCGCAGCGAGCAACTCGCCACGTACCGTACGGAGCGCGGAGGACAAACGATCCCACTCAATCTTCGACCCTTCTGGATTGCCCAAGCGATGACTTCCATTCTGTGCTGATTTCTATGGAAAAAGGCCTGTGGCATATGCCTTTTTAGACAACGTAATCGCACCACGCTTCCCACCGTATATGGTAATAGAGAAAAATGCTCCTGTCCACCATTTTTTTGAATTTGGCGGAAATTCCCCTCTTCCCCCTCGGAAAAAACGGCTCCATGGAAAGAATCAAGCGGCATGCTGATTGTGCCGATAATAACGAGAGTAGTGGTTTTGGTGAATGCGACAGGTTCGCCAAGCTGAAAATGTGAAAGATCGAAGAAGTGAAATCCCAAGCGTTTGCGAAAACAGGGTTCGCAGTGGGAAAAGATCAGGTAACGAAGAAAATGTGGCGTGGATTCCAAGTACCATATTGGAACGCATAGGATAAGGATTGATTTGATGAAGAAAATACGGATTCCAGATCATTTTGTATGTTCGAATGACCCTATCAACGAAGGTTGTCCGAAGGATGCCCGTGTCCATTCGTTCGGAATGTTGCGACATGGCAGCCAGACGAATCACCATTTGAGTATGGAAAAGCTCTTTTCCGTTGGAGCGTTTTCGATTGCGTTGCTGCTTCCGATGCAGAGTATAGCCGCACCGCAAGTCGTGGCTCCGCGTGCGAATACCTCACTCGCGGCCCCCTCGCAACGAACTTTGCCACAAACCAATCCTGCGGCTCGTCCCGCTACGGTTCCGACGAATTCGATCCCCCAGGTGGCTCAAACGACGGCTCCAGGGATGACAAACACGTCCCAACCGATTCGTGTGGCATCGCGGCTCCCGGCGGCGACTCCACAGGACACGTCGGCTGCTCCAGCTACACCGGCCGCACCAGCGCCCGTGGTGGCGGCCCCAGCGGCGAAAAGTACGAACGTTCCAACGCCGCAGCAAGCTCTGACGTTCAAACCGCTCCAAAATGTCGATTATACCATTCCTGAAGGCGATGCCGTCGCGGCGTGTACGGTTGAGTATCGGTCTGTCGAGGGTGGTAAAGGATGGATGGTCGACGACGCGAACGGACTGCCGTTGCGTCAATATTTAGATACTAACGGCGACGATGCGTTGGACACCTGGTGTTATTTCCGTGATGGGATCGAGGTTTACCGTGACATTGACAGTGATTTTAACGGAAAGGCGGATCAATTCCGTTGGTTCCACACTGGTGGAACGCGATGGGGCGTGGATCCGACCGAAAAAGGGGCAGTTGAGTCGTGGAAACGAATTTCGGTCGAAGAAACCGCCGGAGAAGTCGTGGCCGCCCTAGCGACGAAAGATATCCAACGTTTTCGACGCGTGCTCCTGACGCAAGAAGAGTTAACCCAATTAAAATTAGATGAGCCGAGAGCGAAACAGATTGGGGAACAGCTGCAGGCGTCAACGAAACAATTTCAAGATTTTTGCGCGAAATGGGTGGTACCCGCCAACGCTGTTTGGACTCAATTCACCGGTGGACGACCGGGAGCGGTTCGGCTCGGTACGGCGAATGATGCTCCGGAATTGCTTGTCTATGAAAACGCTATCGCCCTCTTCGATGCGGGCGAAAATAGTGGACAGATTCAGCTGGGTACGCTGGTACGTGTCGGCGATGTATGGAAAATGATCGCTGCGCCAGGTGATGTCCCCGGTCCTGGTCTATTTTTCCAACCGCCGCAGCAGAATGCGGTCGCGGCCGGACCAGAGGCCTCGCCGGACGCATTGGAGGCAATTTTTACCGAAATTGAAAAGACTGAGGCCGCGATCCAGAGTGCGGCACCAGATAAAAAAGCCGACCTATACAATCAACGTGAAGCGAATTATATGAAATTGATCGCCGCGACCAAATCGCCTGACGATCTCAAAACGTGGATCCATCAATTCGCCGATCTGACCGCGGCTTCGGCCCAAGTCGGTGACGATCCGGAGGCGATGACGCGACTGGCTCGGCTGAGTGAACGGCAAGCGAAGGCGAACGATACCCAGAGTGTTGCGTACATCCAGTATTTGACGTTATACTCGAATTACATTTCGCAAATGGGCCAAGAAACGGGCGATGTGGACTACGGGAAAATCCAGGAAGAGTGGTTCAAAACGCTCGAAAAATTCATCGTCGAATTTCCAGAGAGTGAAAAAGCCGCCGACGCCATGTTCCAACTCGGTAGTTCGTTCGAGTCGATGGGCGATGAGGAAAAGGCCAAAACGTGGTACGCTCGCGCGGCGAAAGATTTCGCGGGAATGCCGATTGCGGAGAAATCCGCAGGGGCTTTACGTCGCCTCCAAAGTGTCGGTAATACCATCCCGTTCGTGGGCAAAACCTTCGAATCGCAGCAGGTGGTCGATCTGGCAAAACTCACTGGAAAAGTTGTGTTGATCTACTATTGGACGACCTGGAGCGATTCGGCGAAAGATGAATTTGCTTCGCTCAAACAGCTCGCTACGCAGTATGGTCCGAAGGGGCTGGTGGTGTTGGCGGTCAACGTGAATACCGAAGATGTTCCAGTAAAAGCATTTTTGGCTCAACAGAAGTTGACGACGAACGCTTCTTGGATTAATATTCGAGAGGAGGGTGGTCTTGAGAGTGCTCCCGCCGTACAACTTGGCGTGTATAATGTACCTACCGCGTTGTTGGTTGACGAAAAGGGCGTCGTTTACGATCGACCGCAAACCACGGACGATTTGACTCGTGACTTGCGACGTTTGTTCCGATAGGCGATCTTTCGGGTGCCGATGCCGTGGCGTCAATGCCGTGGCGCCAATAATACCGTGGCGTCAATACCGTGGCGCCGTCGCCGGCGGCTTCACAAAACCTCAAGGGAAATGCGGAAAACGCCGATTCGTGTAGTGAGGGGAGAATGCAGAGATATTCTTCCTATGTTCCGTGAACGAAGATGTACGGATGATTTTCAGAAGGGGTTCGTCCGATGAAAATACGATTTTCAGCAGTATTATGGGCCATGGGGACATTGTGCTTCGTTCCTGTGCTGACGCAGGAGCTTCTTGCGCAAAGTTCAAGTTCTTCGAGTTCGAAATCCAGTTCTGGTTCAAAATCTGGCTCCAACTCCAGTGCAGACGAAGAGAGTAAAACCACCTCGATCATGGATTTTACCGAATCCCGGATGGAGAATGTTACCAGTTTGACGGAACAGATGCTGGAAAAGCCTATTTCGGATCAAGAATCGGTCTTTACGACTGGGAATCAAGTGCTCTCGAACGCGATCACTAGTGGTAGTTCCACCGCGACGGGGGACTCGAGCAGTAGTCTCGTGACAGGTAGTGAGCTGGGAAAGATGACTTTTAATTCCGCAAAATCGATCAATACGGGGGGGGCGTCGCAAATTGATTCGGCCACGTCCATGTACGCTCCCAAGTTAGTGATCTCGTTTGCCGTGGCCGCTCCGCGCGAAAAAGCGGTCAAATTGGCGAAATCGCTCAATCTCCGGATGCGGATGACACCCAATTTAAGTCGCATGAATCGTGTGGAAATTCGGATGAATGATCAAGTGGCTACATTATTGGGAACGGTGGCAACCTCGCGAGACCGCTCGTTGATGGAACAGATCATACTGTTCGAACCGGGCGTGATCCACGTACAAAACGAACTCCAAATTGACCCAACATTGGCGGCGACGGATCCTCTTTGGGCCGGCGTGAAAGGGGATGCGACCCAGCTTCCCTCGGTCGAAGCGGTTCGTGCCGCGCGTGAGTTGCGACGGCCTCGGCTCGTTGTCGAGTTGCGTGAGTCGTCCCAACGTGCCAAACAAGCCGCCGCTCATGGATTACTGACGATTCCAGACGAAGATGATGGGTTGCGAGACGCGACTCGACCGGTGGTGGATACTGTTCCATCTCCATCGGTGAATCCGTCTCAGCCCGCCGCGGCGGCTCCGAAGTTGACCGTTCCGATTGAGGCTCCAACGACAGGCTCCGTGAAACTACCAAAACCTGTGCTGCTCAATACGCCGCGAACAGTTTCGCAATAGATAACGGAATAAAGCAAAAAAGGACTTGGAAATCACACGGAATGTCAACGCGGTCGTGAGTCCGCTTTTTACTACCTCCCGACTTGCCGCGCAGGCGGCCGGGTTGGGGTTATCGGTCAAGTATGAGTGAAACGAGTACCTTAGCCGACCGGAATCGGCGGACCGTTCGTCTTGCTCCCCAGGTTTGAATTGTCAGCGTCTATCAAAAAGTGCCGCTATCCTGATAAGCACGGAAGCTATCGTCCGGGTGACCAACTGCTTCGGGGTAGTAACGGCCGTATTCTTTTTTCCACACGAGTTTGACTTCACCCGTTGGCCCATTACGCTGCTTGGCGACGATCAGCTCCGCTTTACCCTCGACATCCTTTTCTTGGATCTGCTCGTTGGAAAGACCATAGTCTTCGCGATGGATGAACATGACCATGTCGGCGTCTTGCTCAATAGCTCCGGACTCACGCAGATGGCTCAATTTCGGACGTTGATCTTTCCCGCCCGCTTCGACCTGACGATTTAACTGGGCGAGACACAGTACAGGGACACCGATTTTTCTCGCCAATTGTTTCAATTGACGCGCAATCTTGGACACCTGTTCCTGACGCGGATCTCGTGAGTTGTCCGGCTCGATGAGCTGAAGATAGTCGATCACGATCAATTTTAATTCACGTTTGGTACGTCGTGCCAATCGCCTGGCCACCGCCGCGATTTCGGAAATCGTACGTGAGGGGGTGTCGTCGATAAAAATTTCTGTTTCGTAAAAGGTGGCGGACGCCTTTTGTAATTTCTCGTGATCAATGTTCGTAAACGTTCCATTGCGTAATGAAATTCCATTCACCTCCGCACGTGCACACAGCAGACGACTGATCAGCTCCATTTTGGCCATTTCGAGACTCACGAAAAGTACTGCCGCGTCTTCTTTTACCGCGATATGATCGACGATGTTCAACGCGAGTGCCGTCTTACCCACACCAGGTCGAGCGGCCAAAATGAGCAGTTCCGTCGGATGGAATCCTCCGCACATCTTGTCGAGATCTTTGTATCCAGTCGCTACGCCCGTCGCTCCGCCTTCCTTTCGCGTTTCGAACATGTCGAACGCTTCCTGTAGCAGCGAATCGACTGTGGCCACGGAATCATTACTGCGTTCATCACCAATCGCAAAGATTCGGTCCTCCGCTTTGGCCAACAATTCCTGTGGTTCTTGCGAAGGATCATAGGCGTCGCGCAAAATCTCGGTCGAGGCGTGGATCATCGCACGCAGCGTCGCCTTACTTCGCACGATTCCTGCGTAGTACACCGCGTGTGCCGCTACGGGTGTCGCCTCTAAAAGTTCACCAATATACGCAATACCACCAACCACTTCAAGTTGACTTTCCGAACGTAACGCTTCCAGCAGCAATGTTCGATCCACACGTCCGCGTTCTTCGTGAAGTTTGACGACCCGTTGAAAAAGAATTTGATGGGCTTCCGTGTAAAAATCTTCAGGCTTCAAAATCGGAAGTACTTCGTCGATCATGCGCGGATCAATCAGCATACTGCCAATCACGCCTCGCTCCGCCTCTAAACTTTGAGGCGGAAGACGATCCAAGATTTCTGTCTCAGCCATGGAAAACTCCTTCGTGGTCCCATCTGGTTCGGTATTGATTCCGGTGATGGTTCTCGATGAATGGAACCAACACCATCTGGCAGCACTCACTTGCGATCATCCATCCGAAATGCGATAGAGTCGTTAGTAGCAAATATACACTACTGTATACTTGTTTCAATTTGGGCGATTGCCTGCGATGCTCTTTTGCGGATATCAAAATCCGTTTCTTGTCCGACATCGTTTTCGGACATCACGATTCTCAGATATCCCATTATTCTGGTGGAAGTTGGATCGGTTGGGCCGAAAGTCCAAAAGCCTCTTCCGGCGTTTTCGACGGAATGGTACCATGGATTGTTGTTTTTTGATCTCTGGTGGTCGCGTTATTTTCGTCTGTAGTCGTTTTTTCAGCACGCCTGTTCGTAAGCACCCCTGAGCTTTCTGGGACACCCTTCGGTTTCGGTTCCGTTGATTTTTCAGAAGCCTCAGCAGGGGGAGTTGCGGTCGTTTCTGATTTTGCGGGAGGTGCTTCTGATGCTGGAGACACGTTGGCAGACGCATTGACTTCTGTGATTGCGGTCTCTAACGCATCATTTTTGACCATGGCAATCGGAATGGAAAATTCCACCTGAGCTTGATTAGTATCGGCGTTCTCTCGATTTGAAAACGGTTCCTCGGAAAGCTGAAGTTTCAAGGAGGTCGCCGTTTCGATTGGAAGTTCAAAAACCAATAAATCGGTCACTTCCTGATTGGGATAAATCGAGGCGTCTTGTTGGAACTGTAACATTCGTTTCGTGTCCAATTTGGCCATCCGGTAACGATTGTCGTAATTATCGCGCAGTGTGGGTTTGGACGAGACAAAATTCCAGCCCGTAAAATTGAACAGTTTCGTATTATTTAGATTTCGAACGGTAACATAAATTTTCAAAAATGATTCTTTGGATAATACGATTTCATTACTTAGGTCGGAAGCATTTCGAGTGTTCTTTTGTCCATCTGGACGCATTTCCACTGGACCGCGGCTTATACTCCGAATCACGACCTCCACATCTTCATCCAATCGCCATGATTGACTCGCGTCAATGGTTGCGAACGCACTGGAATCGTCCATTTGCGTAGTCGATTCCTTCGATTGGGAGGCACTGCCGCCGCTATTTTGGATGATAATAGCCACGCAGACAAAAACGATGGCTCCGAATAAAATAGCCATTCCCCACACCAACGGTTTTAAGGAGCGAGGGGGAGGGGTTGGGGACGCCGCCGTTGTACGTTCCGATATAAAGCTCGTATCGGCCGCGAGTTTAGGTGTGGGGATGGATGAACCGGGGCGTGGATAACGCATTCCGGCCGGGATAAAAGAGGGGTGTGTGGTAGGGGCCTCAGGTGGAGCGGACCATTGGGGTGGAATTTTGGGAACCGCCGGAATTTCAGCATGGGGTGTAACGGCGGAACTCCGTGTCTGCCGTGGCGAACTGGTCGCGGCAGGATTCTGCGCCTGCCATGGAGCATTCGGGGTGTTGGTAGGATTCCGCGTCAACCACGGGGGGGGGGGGGGGG
>JAQVKF010000105.1 GCA_028694795.1 Thermoguttaceae bacterium
CGGGGAGCGTCGCGAAGATCGACGGCCAGGCGGATTCGGTGGGGAACGCCGCGAGGATCGACGGCCAGGTGGATTCGGTGGGGAACGCCGCGAGGATCGGCGGTCGGGCGGATTCGGTGGGGAACGTCGCGAAGATCGGCGGACAGGCGGATTCGGCGGGGAGCGTCGCGAAGATCGACGGCCAGGCGGATTCGGTGGGGAACGTCGCGAGGATCGGCGGTCAGGCGGATTCGGTGGGGAACGCCGCGAGGATCGGCGGTCAGGCGGATTCGGTGGGGAACGCCGCGAGGATCGACGGCCAGGCGGATTCGGTGGGGAACGTCGCGAGGATCGGCGGGCGGGCGGATTCGGTGGCCAGCGTTACGGACGCCCGGAAGGCGGCCCTGATTCACGACATGGGAATTCTTCCGAACAACGCGAAAATCCGAAATCCTCCTCACGTGGTGACCGTATTCAGGTCTGGAAACCGGGTGAGGAATGAAGTTTTCCCCCTAGACCGCTTTTGACAGTTTTTTGGTTCTAGGAAAAAATACTACCTGTATGATCCGAACGTCTGGTGTGGTCACGCATGCCCCACCGACGTTTGGCTCGCTGGTACGGGAGTATGGGAGAGATGTTATCGGATTGGAAAGTTGGACAAGTAGAAGTACTGCTACGTAAAGGTCTGGTCTCTCAGCGAGAAATCGCACGCCGTTGCGGTGTAAGTCGCGGTACGGTACGAACGATTTCATTGGGAATGCGTCGCCAGCGTCCCCCCTCGAACGAGGGATTTGTCCCTCCTGAGGAAAACCCTCAACGCTGTCCGGGATGCGGTGGATTGGTCAAAATGCCGTGTCTTTATTGCCAATTGCGCCAGATGAGCCGTGAACATATGCGAGCCAGAACGGCCGCCAAACAGTAATGTTTTTCGTCCCGTGTTGATGTTTTTCGTCTAATTTCTACACGTGACACTTCTAGATGGCGAAAAGAGCTCGAAAGCCGCAGTCTGAGTGAATTGCACATGGACGTGTATTCTGTTATATTGGGGGAGTTATCCCTGTCGAATCGGAAAGTACTCCTTTCATCACGGCAGAAATGCGGATAAATGCGGGTTTCATTGGATTTTTGTGTTGTCTTCGCAATTTTTCGTGGCGAAATCACTTTCGGGCAAGTTACGATTCGTCACCTTTCCAATTGAACTTCATATCATGAACCGATGGCTCCGGTGTTCCAACACGCCGATATCCTATGACCGAAAATCAACATTCCCAAAATCAGTCTGATCCGGAATCATCCTCCCTTCGATGGTTCTTCCTCGCTTATTTCATCATTTTCCTCTCTGTCGCCGTTTCACTTTATTTGACCTACGCACAAATCGGAGCGGGATACGGAACGTCGTCGAGTATTCTTTTTTTCCTGTTCGTGGATGCCTGGATAACGACCAGTCCACTACTGCTATGGGGCGGACGATGGCGTTGGACGGTATTTCTCCCACTGCTCGGCGTCGCGTTGCTTTCCATCGGTTTGGTTTGGTATTATCGCCAATTCGGAACTGCATTGCCGTTGCAATCCCTTTTCCTAACGGGAAACTACTCCATCGCGTTACCCAGTGTTCCAGAACTAATGGAACCGATGGATATCGTCATACTCATTCCATTGGGATGCACCTGCGTTACTTGGGCTTTATGCCGAAAAATCGGCCAAATCCCCGGCAGAATCCGCGCAAAATTCGCCGTCGTCCTCCTCATTTTGCTGAGCGTGTTTCCACTGCAATATCTTTTACGCGGAAAATGCGAGAATTTGACCGCATTTAACTGCAAATTCGGAATTCCCGATAGGCAACACGTCCTCCCCGTAAGTAATGCCGTTTTACTCAACAAAACGGGATTATTTCGATGGTTTACGCTTGAAATTTGGAACTGGATCTCGCCACCCGAAATATCGAAGTCCGCGATCCAGCAGGTCGATCGTTTTTTCGAGGAACAAGCCTCGTCCCGTGCGGCGGCTTTTACCAACGCTGGTTCCACTACGGAGCACGATGTCCAAGCGGATGCTTCCCATGCGAATGTATCATCCATCTCGGAATTTTCTACTACGGAAACTCCATCCGCAAGGCCGAGAAATTTGATTCTGATCATCGTTGAATCTTTCGCATCACGAGCGTTGAAACACCAACTTGACGGCGTGGAGATTACGCCTTGTTTGAATCGCTGTCTCGATGAGCCAACCACGCTCTATTTGCCATATATCTTGCCGCAAACGCGAGACGGAAATACGAGTGATGCCCAGCTGATTCTCAACACGGGATTATTGCCGATCAGCTCCGGACCTTCCATTTACTATTACGGAAATCAATACTATTCGCTTGCCAAATATCTGGCACCGAAAGGTTATTCGATCAAACATTTTACCTGTGATTACAAATGTTTTTGGAATCAGACGCTCACACTTCCGGCGTTCGGTTATACGTCGCTGCAAGATCGTCGGGACCTACAGATGGGTGATGAAAATCTCGATGAACAGATGTTCCGTCATGTTTTGCCCATTCTCTCGCGAACCCCGCAACCGTTCCTCGCACAAATGGTTACGCTTTCGATGCACTCACCTTGGACGAAGGAATTGATCGCAGTCAATTTTCCACGATCAGCTTGCGAAACACCAGAGGAGTACTACTATTTTAACGCCGTGGCGTATACAGACCACTGTTTAGGCGATTTTTTGGATTCGCTCCGCACGGCAGGATTATACGAGAATACGACTATCGTGATTACTGGCGATCATCAGCCACCCGCATTGCAACTGTACGAGGCAGATCGTCCCGTTCCATTGGATGAATGTTATCTGCCGCTAATCATTTTGAATTGCCCGCTTCCAATTGATACGGCGGCTGCGGAACGAGTTTACGGTCAGATTGATATTTTCCCAACGTTACTGCGGCTAATGGACACCCAGAACGTGCCATTTACCGGGTTGGGACAAAGCATTTTTGAAAATCGAGATGATTGCGCGGCTTACAAAACCGGCGAAATCGTGGGAAAAAATCACGACCCCGTCATGATCCAAAAGAAACAATCGCTTTGGGAAATTTCCAACACGATCATCCGCAGCGATTACTTCCGAGATCATCCATTACCACCGCCGCATCACCCCGATGGTTTACAGCCATGAAATACCATCCGCAGCCATGAAGTGCACGGGACCCAATAAAAAAGATTTGAAACGAACCAACCACCCAGGACCGCTGACAACCACGCATTCGTGTGAACACACAAACAGTGTGTTGTCGCCGCCCCCACGTTGCCAATCGCCAGTCTACGAATTCGTCGGTATCGGGGTGGGAGAACTGAGTGAATCGCCCGTTTCGGCAGCACGTTGCTGCAAAAGTTCCTGAATCTCCTGACGATGTACCGATATCTCCGGCGGTGCCTCAATGCCCAGCCGGACTTTGTCACCGCGAATATCGACGACGGTGATCACAATACGATTGTCGATCACGATGCGCTCATCTTTCTGTCGTGATAAAACCAGCATGGCCACACTCCTTTCGGCTCCAAAACTCCGTCAAATTTCATGCGGTTTCGCAAATTAGTCTGGCATTTCTCCCGGCCCGGCATCGTAAAATGAGCTGCATGGTGCATATTTGTCCGTTACCCCAAACCACCACGAGCATCTTCCAAGTCTTCCGATAAGCACCAAAATCGGGGGAAACACCTTACCTTCTGTATTCTACCGAGTACGGCAAGAAGTTGTTCGCCACTCAATTGGTAAAACCGGAATATTTTCCCTAATCTTCAAAAAAATAAAGCTTAAAACTAAGCAGTGCGCATAAAAAAAGACCCACGATTACTCGTGAGCCATCATGCCGAAGACAGGACTTGAACCTGCACCGCCGTTTAAAGCGACTAGAACCTGAATCTAGCGCGTCTGCCAATTCCGCCACTTCGGCTTCTTGAGTGGAAAAAACAAAAGCCAAAAACGTCTTCACGCTCCGCACTCGTCCTCCCCCATTAACACACACCTCCGACGCGGACGCCGCTCGCCCCACCAGATTGCCTTATTCTTTCCGATTTCAGAAAAAAATCAAGCCCCCTAGACAGTTTTTCTTTTTTTTTACGTTTTTTAGTGGACATGTTGGAAAAATATCATCATTCTCGTCCAACATAGGTCTACTCCTATGATTCATACTCCATTCGCCGCAAATGGTTTGGCAAATTTTGGCGAGTCAACGGACAGCTCAGCCATTCCCCAAACACCGGTCGGCACCATTCATGACTCGCGAGAGCGGTACCCGCCTTGCTCCACGGCATCCTCCCATTTACGTTCTCTTCTACGTGCCGCGTCTTCCGTTACGCTGCGATTCACATACAGTCTAACCTCCGCCGTGACGGACGATTCCGCACGGATTCACTCCATTCCACAGCGTCTCAAGTCATGGCGATTGGACACTTGTTGGGACCGGTGGTGGTACGGAACCGAAAGAAGTCCCCGCCCCTGCGGTGTTTCCCGCCGCAGTCGAAATCGTGGGAACATATGCTACTGCGGAACGATTCCCAAAAACCACCCCATTTGAACTATTCGCCCCATTTTGTCCAACTTCGTTCGTTCCTTGATTTACCATTGCGCTACGTGGTCGCCAACCGCTAACCGGTTGAGCTGACGCCATCGCAGAGGGCAGCGCGGTCGTATCGGTCGCCGTGGCATATGGATTCGAACCGACGTAGTGCACTCGATTTTGTCCCATCGGATAGGTGCCGTTTACATAACCGTTCGACATATTTGAAGTACTCGTATTCATTCCAGTGGTATTTCCCATCCTACTAGGAGCGGTAAATCCATAACGCGGCATCGCCCAATTCCCGTTAAAGGTTCGCTGGACTTGCGGCTGTTCCGGTTGTCGCCAAAATTGCAACTTCCGTAAATGACGACGCATTTGCCCGAGGAACGATTGGTCGTTGTCCTCCGCTTGAATCGCCGTCTGAGTGTAACTCGTGGAATTATAAGCGTTATAACCGGCGTTGGGATATCCCGAATAGACCGAGGGATTCTCGACACCACCGAGACCATTGCCGTTTATCCCGTTGGGGTAGGTGGAATATGGATTTCCGACGCCACCATTTCCCATAGAAGCGAGCTGTGGATTTCCCATCGCATCTATTCCCGCAGGACGATTGAATCCTTGGCTGCTTTGCGTGACTTCCTGCTGAATCCGTTGGTATTCGACCAGTTGTTGCGTGAGCATTTGCGCTTGCTGCTGTTCTTCCGGCGAACGTGCCTGTTGCGACAGATTGGCAACTTCCCCCTGCAGCGAGGAAAGATTCCATTGAACAGGATCCCCGGAAATCGCGGTTCCAATCTGATCGGAAATCTGTAGTAAACCATTTTGGAAAGGTGTCAAACTCGCCGCATCGCCGGTGATATCGAACCCATCCGCCCCTCCCCCATTTTCCATCGGCATCGCGCGAGCGGGAATGGCACTGGTGCCATTGGCTGGCATTTCGGTAGGCATCGCGCCGGTAGAACGCCCTCGCGATGCGGCCGATCCCGCCGCACCCGGCGGAGGAAGCATCGCTGGAGGGCCGACCGATTCGGATGAACCTGGGGTAAACGCGGTCGGTTGAACCGCCGCGTCTCCACGCCGAGCGGCTTCTGGCGACGAGGCTGTGTGACCTGCCGACACAGGGGACGACGCAACGCCGCGATTGGACGATGATTGCGCCGCGAAATTCGGCTCCGTATTCGGAGTCGGCGACTGGGGTTGGGCCGGATTTTCCTTGATTCTTGAGGCTTGATGCGTTTGCGGGACAACGGCTAGTGTTGGTTCGGACGGCTTTTCGAGCGAATTTACCACAGGATTAGCTGTGGAATTCAGATTCGCGGTGGAATCTACCACGACATTCGCCGAACGATTTGTCGGATTTGCCACAACGGTTTGCGTGGCATTCGGACGTGACGTCGCGAACAGAGGCGTGGGTAAAGGCCGCAATTGATCCTGCCGAATCCAGCGAAACTCCCCAGCGGGCGGTACGATTCGGAGCCACAAATCGGACGTTTGCTTATCAGACGGCCCGCTAAGCAGCTCAACGGTTTCGCCTTGGTGCAGTTTGACCTGGATTGTATGTTTGGCGTCACTACAGGAACTTCCGATGTAAGACGGCGTCGCTTCGACCAATACAGTCGCTTTTTTCGGATCGTTCGGATCGACACGCACGGCGTCAGAGGCCACGAGCGTAAAACTTTCCGGAAGCGGTCGAATGGCACACCAACCGTCATTCCGTTGTTGGTAGACCTCGACACGGGTCCCCCGCGGCACGGTTTGGGTCACGTAATATTTATTACCCGGTCCGCTCAAGATTTCCGCTTCCTCGGTCATTACCAGTCCGGTGTAAAGGAGGGAAAAATCTTGAGCCGCATAGCCGATTGGGATATTTTGTGAATTTCCCCATAGCGTGGCGACGCCGCACCCCACGAGCAGTAGCCATCGTGCGATCAGTTTACGAAACATATGGATATTTACGAGCTTTTGTGCCATCATTTTCGGTAGTTCCATCATCGTGACAGTCCATGAGATTTTCTCGGATAGACCATAAGACGGTGGGGTATAGCAAATTTTTGGACGTGCGACAAGAGCAATCCTCGCGCGGACCATCGCGGCGAATTGGGCAAATCGAGAGGATAGATCGGATTTCTCCGAAACCGCTTGTATCGACGGCAGGATTTCCGTTACAATGGCCGTGGGTAGAAGCTTTCACACATAGGAGGAGGGAACTAAAATGTTCATTGATCGACGACAATTTTTGGTAGGTGGAGCGGCGACTGCGGGAGCCGTGTTTGTAACGGCGCACGGTTCGGCGCATGAAGTACCCGCGGGAGAACGTAATCCGTTCTTCCGCCGTACGCTGGGCACCCGGGCGAAAGTAGAAACGTCGCTCATCGGTGCGGGCACGGGAATGACAGGTGGCAATCGCGAATCGAATCAGAAGCGACTTGGCAAGGAAAAATTCGAAGCACTGCTACGACATGAATGGGATCGCGGCGTGCGTTATTTCGACTGTGCTGATCTGTACGGAACGCATCCGTCCATCGCGTCGGCTTTCCGAGACAAAAAACGTGAAGATTATCAAATCGGTACGAAGATATGGGTTTTGCCAGGTGGAATTCCCGAAACGGAACGTCCTGACGCTTTGACCGTGGTGGATCGTTTCCGTAAAGAGTTGAACACCGATTATATTGATCTTGTGCAGATTCACTGCATGTACGACCTGAAATGGCCGGAAAAACAAGCGAAGTACATGGATGAACTAGCGACACTTAAAGCGAAGGGGATCATCCGTGCGCATGGTATATCGATCCATTCTCTCGATGCGCTGCGAGCCTGTCTTGATAACGAATGGGTGGATCAAATCCATATCCGTATTAACGCTTTCGGCGATAATATGGATGGAAAACCAGAAGAAGTGGTCCCCGTTTTGAAACAGGTCCACGATCAAGGCGTTGGTGTCATCGCGATGAAACTAATGGGCGAGGGCAAATATCGCAACGCTCCGGAAAAGAAGGATGAATCCATTCGTTTCGTGCTGAAGAGCGGTGCGGTCGATGTGTTGATCGTCGGTTTTGAGAAACCGGAAGAAGTGGACGATTTTACCAGTCGAGTGGAAACGATTCTCAAAGAATTTTAGCCATTTTAGGTGTGGAATGGGATGCTCCGCCTCCCGGCCCACGCTTGTCGAAGATGCTGCATACTACTAAATTGACTACTCCATCCCAACTGTCCGCATAGCGGGCAGGAGGGGAGTAAGAGGGCGTAAGAAATCGCCGTCATTTGTCTGTTGCCGCCACTAGACCGACAACCTATAATGGGTTCGGTGTGAGAAATACAAACCATCGAAATGATAGGAGAGAGCGATGCCCAAACTCAATCCCGAAGAACTTGAGCGATATCGCAATTTGTTACTCCAACTGCGAGCAAAATGCACCGGCGGCATTGCCGGGTTGGCCAATACGGCTTTAGGCGAAAATGGAAGCGAATCGGTCTCCAAAATGCCAACGCATCCCGCAGACCTCGGTACCGACACGTTTGAGCAAGAATTCTCGCTGACGTTACTCCAAAATCGCGGCGATACGCTCAAGTTGATTGACGCCGCGCTCCAGCGGATCCAAGATGGTACATACGGCATTTGCGAAACGTGCGGTACGCGGATTCCTAAACCGCGGCTCCAAGCGATTCCATACGCGTCAAAGTGTGTCCAGTGCGCCTCGAAAGCCAAATAAATATCGACAAAATCGTGGCGAAATACTCTCAGCGAAATGTTTAGAGCCGCACCACCACGCCGCGCTGTTGCATGCGCTCTTTGGTTTCCCGAATGGAGTACGTCCCAAAGTGGAAAATACTCGCGGCAAGCGCCGCGTCGGCCCCACCCTGTAGGATCGCGTCGGCCAAATGGTCTGGCGATCCTGCGCCGCCGCTGGCGACGACCGGGATCGACACATTTTGCGTTACCGCTTTGAGAATTTCCAGGTCGAATCCATCTTGCGTGCCATCGGCATCCATACTCGTCAGGACGATTTCACCCGCGCCGAGCTCCTCGACACGCCGTGCCCACGCAACCGCCTCCAACCCCGTCGGACGACGGCCGCCATGTGTATGCACTTCCCACACCAAATGATCACCATACCACACTCGTTTCGGATCAATATTGACCACAATACATTGCGAACCGAATCGCCGTGACGCCTCACGAATGAGATTCGGATCACTGCAGGCCGCGGAATTGATCGACACCTTGTCCGCGCCCGCGTTGAGCAACGTTCGAATGTCCTCAATCGACTGAATGCCGCCCCCAACCGTCAGCGGCATAAAAACAGTCTCCGCCGTACGTCGCACCGTGTCGAGCAAAATGCCACGATGCTCGTGACTGGCTGTAATATCGAGAAAAACCAGCTCATCCGCCCCTTCGGACTCATATCGTGACGCGATTTCGACCGGATCGCCCGCATCACGAAGCGAAAGAAAATTCACTCCCTTTACCACTCGACCCTGATTAACATCTAAACACGGTATGACACGTTTCGCTTTCATCACTCGTCCCAATATTGCCTCGATGGATTCAAAAAGCCTCTCCTATTACGACGCATTATACAATCTTTTTTGATAACAGTAAGATTAATCACCAATGGGTGGAAAATTTTCGCAAAAAAGGAATGCTTTTTCGAGTATGGAAAATTGGTCTTGCGAAAATTCGTCTTTTCGACCATATTGCACGGGGGTATGCCGTTTGGAATAGAGTGACCGCTAGGTTTTTCCGTCGTCCTAATCGTTTGTGGAGTAATTTTTCGTGGCCGATTCCAGATCCAATTACGATACGCCAGTACAGCGCACCATTGAAGTGCGGCTCGGTCGTCTTCGTTTACCGCTGCGAGAATGGCTGAAACACTCCACACAAACCCCATGGATATTCGATGGAATTCCCCCATGTTGTTCCGATGTATCCGGTCTGCCCGTCGAGATCTACGACCAAAATCGACATCTCGCCAATGGAGAATTGGTAAGTATTGATGGACATCTCGCGATACGCATTTGTCAACGGTTTCCCCTTTCCCAATAGGCCGCCTGCCGAAAAGTTCCCCCACGAGGGGCTTCCAAATGATATGAATTCCGATGGTTCCGGTCGTTTGGGCGAGGATGCCGTTTGGCTAAGGATATCGCGACCGTGTTTACGACGATATCTTTGTGAGTTTTATCGCAAAAATCGCTTGGCCAGACAGATTCCCATTTTTTCGATTCATGGTCACATCCGGAAAAATCGTTCCTTCCGTAAAGGTGTCCGCCATTCCCTTTTGATCCAATGAGTACAGCATGTTTTCGGGAACTTCGCGATATCGGATAATTCTGTGGAGCGTAATCGCCATCACTGTCGTGTTTTGCGAATCTTACCTATTGGCCGCAGACAACGCAAACGACGGGGCCAATTCAACGCTCCGACCGGTACAAATTTCAGATTTTCCCGATGCTTCCACTTCAACATCCACTCATACATTGATGCCGAGGCCTGACGGAGTTGCCCAAAATACAAGCCCTCAAACGCCGCTGCCTCACATCTCGAACAAAGCGGCCAAAGACTCGAAAACAAATTCCACGGGTGCAATTTTGCGGATTTTGCTGACATTGACGTGCCTAGTGGGAGGACTAATACTGCTCAATCGTTGGATTCGCCATCGATTTCCATCTACGGTCGTGCCACGCTTACCCGATGGGCTCTTCGAGGTTCTCGGCCGATCGACGCTTACAGCTCGGCAATCGGTGTTGCTCATCCGTTTTGGTTCGAAACTGGTGTTTTTGGCCATCACCCCATCTGGGCCGGTTCCGCTGGTCGAAACGGATGATCCTGGTGAAACAGACGAAATATTTCGTAGATTGGGACGGTCTAATCCGATAACGTATTCGCCGCAGAATTCGCAAACAATCCCAAACCGCCCATCACAAAATCCGACGCAGTTCCGCGAAGTTTACCAAACAACACTTCAGCGAATGCGACGTGGGGAAACAGGCGAAATGCGATCAGATCAGACCTCTGGCGGCAATCCAGAGCATCAGCCGGGAGGGACACGATGAACTTGAGCTTTTCGTGGAATTGGCTTTGGGTAGGAGTCGCCGTAGGAACGCTGGGCTTCGGATCGTTGTACGCACAAAATGCGGAACCCTCGACCAAACCGGTACTTACGTCCAATGCGGTCATTTCGCTGCCGACTGATGCTCCTGCGGCTCCTGTGGCTAATCCGCCACTATTCATCTCTGGAAACGACATGTCGCAAGCGGCCCCCCCCATGGTTCCGCCCACGGCTTCACCCACCGCCCAGTCTGTCCCTTCACCCACAGATGCCGCCGATTCGCAAAAAGTCTCCCGTTTCAATCTCGAAGCGGATGCAGAAAATCCAACACCCACACAAAATCAAGAAAATGCAAATGCTGCGATGGATGGCAGATTTGAACAAAAATCTGATAGTAATCGCAGTCAAAATGCACAAAATGTAGATCATACGAATCAGGAACCATCGCTGCCGATAGAGGCGTGGACGGCTCCGTCTGGCATCTCGCGAACGCTCAGCGGCGTCATGCTGATCACGCTTTTTGGCCTAGTGCCCGCATTGGTGATGATGACCACCTCGTTCGTGCGAATTTCGGTCGTACTTGGAATGTTACGTCAGGCGTTTGGATTACCGCAACTTCCACCACCACAGGTACTTACGTCACTTGCAGTTTTTTTGACTTTGGCGATTATGATGCCCGTCTGGACCCAAGTGTACGAGACGGCTGTGGTACCGTATAGTCAATCGGAAATTTCTAGTACGGTTGCGACTGAGCGGGGAATCGTACCGATACGAAACTTTATGATTCGGCAGATTGATCACAGTGAAAATGCGGAAGATATCCATCTTTTTTTAGATCGGATGCCACCAGAAGAGTCGGCGAAAATCACGACTTACGAACAGGTACCGCTATCCGTTTTGCTGCCGGCATTCTTACTGAGCGAATTAAAAACGGCGTTTTGGATCGGATTTCGAATCTGTTTGCCGTTTTTAGTGATTGATCTTGTGGTCGCGGCTGTTTTAAGCGCGATGGGAATGTTGATGGTACCACCATCGACCGTGTCAATTCCGTTAAAAATTCTACTTTTTGTGTTGGCAGATGGCTGGCGACTTCTCGCCGGCACGCTTCTTGACACCTTTTTCTAGGATGTGTTCCCATATAATCGCATGGTAAAAACCGATAGTCAAAAATGAAATGACCACCATCGGGGCGGTTTATGTTGGTTGGTATTGAAGTTTGTGCGTCTAGGGCGTGTTCACGTAAACGTCGCAACATCTTGGCTACATTGCAGCTCCGACGTCTAGTAAAAAGTTTTGGAAAGGGTGTTTGAGAGGAAACTTTTTGCAAAAAGTTTCCTCCCGTTGGTTCTTCGCCTCAAAAAAGTTTGACGAAAAAGCATTTTCGTAGAAAATGAGCAAACTTTTTACCTGACGCTGGTAATGCCAGTCGTTCCGATTAAAGTGGCAACTTGCGTGAACACGCCCTCATGTGGCGAATCGTACGGGGCTTGAAACCAACGGCGAAACGGTTCGTCACGGGAAAATATTGCGGTACTGCGGCAAGACGACTTACCCACACAGCCTTCACCCAATCCGTTTCACATTCTAGATCTCTCATCCTAACAGAGACCGCTATCCCTGTTCCGAGAGCGATCACTTCATCAGGTAAAACGCCAGGCAGATGGCGGCCAATACGAGCCGATACCAGCCGAATGGTCGGAGTGTATGCCGGGTTAAAAAGCTGACGAACCATCGAACGGCGAGCCATGCGGAGAAAAATGAGACGACAAACCCCACCGCAAGCAGACCAAAATGTCCGCCCGCAAGGATCGCGTCGTATTTGCGAATCACCGTCCAAAACGCCGCTCCGATCATGATCGGCACCGCGGCAAAAAACGAATACGCCGTCGCCGTCTTACGGTCAACGCCCAGCATCATCGCACCGAGAATTGTCGAGGTGGAACGCGACATCCCCGGCCAAAGAGCGAGACATTGAAAACAACCAATGCCCACTGCTTGCTTCCACGTTAGCTGATCCAGTCCATCCAGCTCCGAAGTGGAGGCCGATGAAACTTCAGACACTGCCGCGGATACACGCCGGACGAATGAACGCTCAATCACAAGCATCCAGATCGCTCCAACCGCCAATGCCGCAGCCACTGGCAACGGACTAAGTAGCCACTCGTCAATGATATCATTGAATGCGACACCGAGCAACGCCGCTGGCACCGAGGTCACAAAAAGCAGCGAAAGTCCACGAATTCCAGCAAAACCAGATCGCCAACGCAGATCGGCCAACCCTATAAATCGCCGCGGATAGACCACGAGAATCGCCAAAATCGCTCCCAATTGGATGATCATTTTGAATGCGTCGGCGAACTGCTTGCCGCCGTCGCCCAAAGTGTTTTGGAAGTTGAGCCACGATTCAACCAATACCAAATGCCCTGTTGAAGAAACAGGCAAGAACTCCGTTAAACCTTCCACAATCCCCAAAATGACCACGCAAAGCCAATTCCACATCGCGATTTCCGATCGTTTTCTCAGCAGGCACAAAAAAACGCAGAGGCTCTTCACCACTGCGTTCTCTTAGTTAATCGCACCAAACTACTCAACCATACCACGCTGCATCGCACACCACACGGCCCCAATCTATATCGTCCCGTACTAGACAATCCTAACCGATTGGAAAACCAGCCAAACAATACACCGAAGTTAAGTTGCGGGAATAGGATTCGAACCTATGACCTCGAGGTTATGAGCCTCGCGAGCTACCGGACTGCTCCATCCCGCGATCCATCGCCTGCAAACTTCCCACCACCAACCAGCCATCAAGCGGACTAGGTGTGTGGCTCATCACCAGACCCGCACAAGTATAGGCTTTTTGAATCGAACTGTCAACGGCCTGGACGCTTTTTTTTATTTTCTGTACGTTTTATGGAAAAAGACTTTTTCTTCGTACCATTTCCACCCTCCGGCAACCGTCGTCCACTCGTTCCAAACGGATTCGCCTCCCCCAAATGGTCCGCACCCGAACGACCATTCGCGGAATAACGTGGTGGAAACGCGGGTACCAGAGCATCGCGTCCCGTACCAATCAGATCTTCACGCCCGGCCACACGCAACGCTTCCCGAACGGTTGCATCATTTTCCGGAAGAAAGTACTGCAACAAAGCTCGTTGATAGGCTCGTTCGCG
>JAQVKF010000106.1 GCA_028694795.1 Thermoguttaceae bacterium
ACTCGTTGTATTGGTGACGGATCACGCGGCGGTAGCGATGGGGTTGACGAATCGTCGTCGTGGATTGCGAGCGGTTCAGGCGATTCCACGCAGCGCAATGATTGCGAATGCGGTTGCGGATGGGGCGATTCGTGACGCGACGGAGGTCGGTGCGAATCTGCTCGTGGTTGATCCGCGAGAGTTCGGTTTTTGGGTGTTGCGTCAAATGGTGTTGCGATTTTTGAAATTCGGTCCCTATCCCTGTCCTGAAGCGTTGCAGCAGCGGTTAGATTAGCGATTGCTGTTTCGTCCCAACATAAATGTGGGCTATAACTTGTTGTTATATAACGACGGTGATATGGGTGGAGGATGTGAGAAGGGATTGATAGGTAGCAAAGAGGAAATGTATCCATGCGGATTGGCAAAGTCATAGGAACGGTTACCTGTAGTCGCCTGCACCCGTCACTGGCGGGTGGTCGATTTAAGGTAGTGGTGCCGCTTTCGGCTGATTTGCTTGTCGCGGAGAAGGGTGGTGACTTGCAAACTCTCCCAAATGCCACTGTGGAACCGATCGTGGTTTATGATCAGATTGGTGCTGGGCTTGGACATTTGATCGCGATTAGTGAAGGGGCGGAGGCGGCAATGCCGTTCCAGCCCGAAGCGAAACCCGTGGATGCGTATTGTGCGGCTATTTTGGATGATATTCGGCTTGATCCATCTTTGCTTAAGTAGATGGATTGGGTTGGGTTGCTTAAGAGAAGATGAAGGGAATGTCGTGTCAAGACGGCTTTTTCGGAATCGGTGACCGATAAATGGAAAATATGTTGTGAGATATTATTTTTAACTGGCGATCTCGATCGTTGGGGCATGCAGATAGAGCGGAGTACAGGTACATGTTGAATCTCCTGAAAGTGAAACAGGAAATCTGTGATATTGGTCAGCGCATCTACAACCGCGGTTATGCGGCGGCGAACGATGGCAACATCAGTTTTCGGATCAGCGAAAAAGAGGTCGTCTGTACCCCAACGCAGATCTGCAAAGGGTTCATGAAGCCGGATGATCTGTGTATCGTCGATATGGAGGGTAAACAGCTGGCGGGTAAACGTCCTCGTACCAGTGAAGTTTTGCTCCACTTGGCGATCATGAAGGCTCGGCCTGAAGTGAAATCGGTTGTGCATTGCCACCCGCCATATGCGACGGCGTTTGGTGTGGCTCGTGAGCCGGTACCGACCTGTATTCTTCCAGAAGCGGATATTTTTATTGGTGATGTGCCGATCACCAAATATGCGATTCCTGGCGGCCAAGATTTTGCGGATACCATTTTGCCATTTATTCACCAGGCGAATGTGATTATTCTGGCGAACCACGGTACGGTCAGCTTTGGCGAAACGGTTGAAAAAGCGTTTTGGTGGACTGAGATTCTCGATTCCTATTGCCGGATCTTGATGTTGGCGAAGGATTTGGGCCGCGTTCACCAGATTACAGGGGAAGAGGCTCGTGACCTGATCAAGCTCAAAGAGAAATGGGGCAAAACAGATCCGCGTTCGTCGCTTCAGAATTGTGATCTTTGCGCGAATGATGTTTTCCGTGATTCGTGGAAAGATAGCGGCGTGGGACATTATGCGTTCCAACCGTCGTCCTGTTCGGATGATTCTGTGGGTGCCAACATCGTTGACCCTGATCCAGCAGCCCACGCGATGGGGGAAACGCCAGAGGTAGAGGCTTTGGTGAAGGCGATTACTGATCGCGTGATGGACGCACTCAAAAAACAATAAGCCGACTCGTTGTGGCCAATTCGTTGCTGCGCAGCGGCCGCTGCTTGACGTGTGGTTTTGCCAGCGGTATCACCTTGGTATGGCAACCAGTATACTTAGATAACTAGTGGCTTTGGCCGGGTAAATAACTCGGCTAGCAATCTCGAGTCGTCTCAGCCATAAGGTGCTGGTGGACCTTGTGACTCGACCAGTGGATGTGGAGTCTTGCATCGGTTGGTGGGGGCAAACGAGAGTAAAAGGTGAGGAAGGTTCGTAATGTTTGGATGGGTCGGTCGGGTGAGATTTTGATGTCGAGAAAGCGCCCCTTTTTTCCCTTTTGGGGGAGGAACGGGGTTTTTGGTTTGATTCCGGAGATACGGCATAGGGGCTTGTTTTTCGTTCGCCGGAAGATGATATATTCGGGGTAAGTGGGTTGCGACACTTAGCCGGTTGCTGTTGCATACGGGGGATGGGTTCCGAATCGAGAGCACTTTGGTGAAGAGTCTTTTATTGGAAAAAACCGCTTTTGCCGGATAGTTTTCATTGAATAATGTCAGCGTGAAATGAATATAAAGGTTGATTATGGCACAGATAACGACGGCGGAGATTGCGAATGCGGGCGTAGTGGGAGCGGGTGGTGCCGGTTTTCCCACTTATGTCAAGTTACAGGCTAAACCTGACACGATCGTCATCAATGCGGCGGAATGTGAGCCGCTTCTCCATAAAGACAAAGAATTGTTGCGGCATCGAACGACGGAAATCGTGGCGGGTCTAGCAGTTGCCATGGAATTGACCGGTGCGAAACGGGCAATATTTGGTATTAAGTACAAATATCACGACGTGATCGAGGTGGTCAAGTCGGCGTTAGGTGCAGGGATGGAAGTGATGACGCTTCCAGACGCCTATCCGTCGGGTGACGAGATGACGCTGGTCTACGAAACGCTCGGCCGAGTGATTCCACCAGGTGGTTTGCCGATTGCCGTCGGTGTGGTTGTGATGAATGTGGAAACGGTGTGGAATGTTGGACGTGCGGCGACGGGACAGGGGCCTGTGGTCGAAAAATGGCTTACCGTGGGCGGCGCGGTCGCGCATCCGATCACGATCCGTGTGCCGATTGGTATTTCTCTGGCCGAATGTCTCGCGGCAGCGGGTGGAGCGACGATCGATAAACCGTATTTTGTCAACGGCGGACCGATGATGGGGCCGTTGGTGACTGATTTTGCCAATGATGTTGTCGATAAAACCACGGGTGGATTGCTCGTTTTGCCGAAAGAGTCGCCCGTGATACGGAACCTGTTACGCGACTGGAAAGCAATCGCTCGGATCGGAAAATCAGCGTGCGATCAGTGTTGCATTTGTACACAGCTTTGTCCTCGCTACCTGCTCGGACATCCGATTGAGCCGCATCGCGCGATGCGAAGTTTGGGGTTCAATTTGGTGGGTGAACCGGATGTGGCTGGTACGCAGTTCTGTTGTGAGTGTAATTTGTGCAGCCATTTCTCCTGTCCTGAAGGGTTGGATCCACGGAATGTCTGCCGACATAACAAGCAAAAATTGATAAGTGAACGTAAACGTTGGGAAAATCCACCGTTTAATCCGGAACGTCCGCGGTTGCTTAAAGCGGATCGTCAGGTACCGACCTCGCGGTTGATCGGCAGACTCGGATTGCGTGTTTATACGAATAAAGGACCTCTTGAGGATCGACTGCTTACGACTGATCATGTGGTCATTAAGCTGAAGCAACATGTGGGCGCTCCATGCGAACCGCTTGTTGCGATGGGGGATCTGGTACAGATCGGTCAGGAAATCGGGCGTCCGCCGGTGAAGGATGGTAAGCCCGCCCTCGGTGCTTCGGTGCACGCATCCATTCATGGACGTGTCGCCAAAATTGAAAACGGAACGATCGTCATCACGGCAGAATAAGGTTTGGAATAGCGTTTGATGCGTTCCGTATATCCGAAGGAATCACTTACTTGTTTGGGGGAATAAAACGGATTCCTTTTTTAACCAGATTCAGAGTTTACAGCGTTTATAGCGATCAAATAAGGGTAGTATCACATGGCATATTCCAGTACAGATGCGCTGCGATCCGTGGCGGCGATTGAATTTTCGAGTATCGGACGAGGATATCAGGCACAGGATGCTTTGCTAAAAGCGGCAAATGTGACGTTGCTACTGGCTCGGACGATCTGTTCGGGGAAGTATCTCGTCGTGTTCGCCGGATTGGCAAGCGATGTCGAGGCGGCGCTCGAGGCGGGTGAGAAAGAGGGTGGCGAGGCGGTGATCGATACGACGTATACCGCGAATGTGCACGAGGCGGTTGCCGCCGCGCTCGGTCAGTCGGTGGTGTTGGATTCAGATCATGTCGGCGCGCTTGGTGTGGTCGAAGGTTTTTGCAGTGCGGGCATTTTGGGCGCGGCGAATTTGGCGGCGAAAGCGGCGAACGTCACCCTGTTACGCATTCACCTTGCGATGGCGATGGGTGGTAAGGGACTTATTCTGATGGTTGGTTCGATGAGCGATGTCGAAAGTGGTGTCGCAGTTGCCGCGGAAGAAATGCGCGCAAAAGGCATGCTCGTCTCGGCGGTCGTGATCTCGAATCCGTCCAAAGAATTGTTGTACGAATACATTTAACGTGGACGCTTTCCACAGGAGAGGGGAGAATCGTTTTCCGTGGAGAGTTTCCGGTTGAAGGTCGTGTGAGGATCATGGTGGCGTTGGATGGCGAGTCGCTCAAGTTTCGTTGTGTCTAAAAATAGAAAAGCGGGACCTATGCCGACGGAAAAGGAAAATGCGGGCCGGTGCGTTGCGCGATTGCGGCGCCACGGAGTTGCTGGCGAGGCGATGGTGTGGAAAAATCTGATGTGTCAATACCATCCCGATTATGCCCAGCCGATTCCGTCACTCTTGAACCTTTTGGCCGCATGGCTCGGTACCAAAGGTCGTAACACGTAGATTACCGCACCGTTTCCATGGGAGCGAGGTGGGCAGGGGAGTGAATTTTCGTCCGTGATTTCTCGCCGCTCCTGTAACAGTTGGTGATTATGTGTGGTGTGGATCGGTGGCGGCTCAACCATTGTGCCTGGCGTGACCATCGGCAACGATGTGACCATCAATGCTGGTAGAGTGATCACTGCTTGATTCTGGACCATAAACTAACTGTGGTAATCCATGTCGTGTGATTCGTGAGCTGTAATGGATACTTCGAGATGGGAAAAATACGGAACGGTGGCTTTTTCCAGGCTGACGTCCGGTGACAAACGCTGCGGAACATGGTATAACTACACGTTATTAGATCGTTCAATGTGGTACTCTGGAGATGAGGCTGGGATGATGGCGAATCATGTAGTGCTTGAAACGAATATACCAGGCGTACCGGTGCGTCGCGGTAAAGTACGGGATGTTTATGATCTAGGCGACTCGATTTTATTGGTCAGCACAGATCGTATCAGTGCGTTCGACTGGATTTTACCGAATGGAATTCCCGATAAAGGCAAAGTGCTTACCCAATTGTCTGTCTTTTGGTTCTCGCAGGTGCCTGGGCCGAACCATATTTTGACGACCGATGTCGATCAGATGCCGTTTCCCGCGGGAACGGATCTCGAACAGTTCCGTCACCGAACATACCACGTGAAGAAAACTCGCGTCGTACCGATCGAGTGTGTCGTGCGTGCGTATCTCGCGGGTTCCGGATGGAAAGAATATCAAAAATCGCAAACTGTTTGCGGTGTGGCGATTCCGCCGGGTTTGGTGGAATCGTCAAAGTTGCCGGAGCCGATCTTTACACCGTCTACGAAGGCTGAAGAAGGTCATGACGAGAATATCTCGTTTGCCAAAATGGTGGAGTTGGTGGGTGAACGTGTGGCGACGGAATTGCGTGATCATAGTATCGCCACATTTGAAGCGGGTGCGAAACGTGCTATCGAGTCGGGGATTATCATCGCGGATACGAAATTTGAGTGGGGAATGCTGGAAGATGGTTCGATCATTTTGATTGATGAGGTGATGACCCCCGATAGTTCGCGATTCTGGCCGGCGGACCAGTATCAGCCAGGGCGTTCGCAGCCTTCGTATGATAAGCAATTTGTGCGGGATTGGCTTGAATTGACTTCCGGTTGGGATAAAAACAGTCCGCCACCGGAGTTGCCCGCGGAGATCATTGCCAAGACACGTGAGAAATACGTCGAAGCGTACGAAAGGATTACCAGTAAGAAATTTGACTTCTAAACGTCGGTGTGGATTTTAGCCGAAAATGCGATGGAGCAAATTTGCTGGATCACGATTTTCGAATCACGTTTTTTGGCGAAGATGTGAAGTCGCATTTCCAAGTAGGCGGAACAAGAACCATTGGTTGTGAAACCGGGAGCGATCATGCCGAGTACGTCAGGACTTTTGGTAGACCCCGTGGAGGTGGCAGCGGCTCGTTCTATAGTACAGAAGTGTTGGGAACTGCGTTCTGTGGCCATACGCGTGATACTCGTCGTGGGGTGGTTCCTCGGTTGTATGGGATTGACGGCGGGAATCGAAGTGATTTTCCACGATTTCGTCGTCAGTTCGCCTTTGGTGTTGAATCAGATGTTCCTGGAAATTGTCCATCTTCCAAAAGTGGTGGCGTGGTTTTTCTACGGATTTTCGGGGATTTTTTTGCTGGCGGCGTGGTGGAAGGCGTTCCGGATGTCCCTGGTGGCGGCGATTCTCGCTTTCAGCATTTATAATCTTTTTTATGGCTTTGGAACGTTGTGTTTTGGAGCTGCTTTGGGGTTTCGACCGAATGATCGAACGCTTTACTTACTGTTCGCGGTTTCCATGGCGACTCCCGGTTGGCTGCGTTTGTGCGGAATGCGCCGAATTGCGATTTTTGGCTTGATTCTGGTATTGATTCTGGGCATAGTGTCGGCGTTTCGTTCGGAGGTTTTTTCGCTCTACAACATGGGAACGGTCTTGCTGGCCGATGTGACCGTGTTGTTTCCATGGTGCGTCGGTTGGACGTTTTTTGAAATCGGATATGGCATTTTTTCGTTAGTACGCCGATTCCGATTAAAAGGCGAGGACGAAAATTTCGATTTTGAATGAATTTCATCCGTTGTGATTTTCGGTTATCAACGTGGTTTCGTAGTCGTTTCGCGGTTACTCGAAGAGAAATTTCCATGGTGAGTTACGGTGATTGGGCATAGGTGGCGATTCGATTGGACAGAGGAACGTTCATGACTACACTGGAACATGCGATGGTAGGCGTTGATCTGGTGTTGGCAATGGGGGCGACGCGGCGATATGGTTGGCAGCTTGCGGCGATTGCGGGAATAGCGGCGACCTTGCCCGATTGGGATGGTTTACCAGTGCTATGGAGTTCGCGGCAGTTCGACCGAGTCCATCGAGCTTGGGGGCACGGTTTACTTTCTTGTTTTTTGCTCGCCGTTGTATTAGCCTGGATCGACAGTCGTTACGATTTGGTCACACGTCTTACTCGCGTTGGAGTGCGTGTGCTTCATGTGCAGATACCAGAAACATGGCAAAATCAGCTGCAAATACGGAAAATTTTTAACCCAAAAATCGGCGGGGTGTGGTTTTTGACGATTTTGATGGCCGCGGTTTCACACCCCTTATGCGATGCGCTCGTATCTGGAGGGCGTGGCTTACCTGATTGGCCTATTCAGATTTTTTGGCCTTTTTCTACTTGCGGTTTGGTTTGGCCGGTTTTTCATTGGGGTGACGTTGGTGTGACGCTCATTTTGGTGGGCTATCTATTTGCGATGCTACGATGGAGATCGAAAACTAAGCCACTTGCTCTAGCCGCATTTTTGTCGATCGCGGGATATGCGTTTTTGCGTTATGGCATGTTTTAGGTCCATTTTCTCCAAGTTTCCGTAGGGCCTCTGAATTAATGCTTTTTGGCTTTTGTCGCATTTCTGTCGCGTCCCACCCTGCTAAAAAATGCTCGCTATGATATAATGACACCTGTTGGGGTGGTGCGTTTTACTCATAACGCGCTTCTTGCGGCTAAAAACGCGGATGTGTTAGGCCTGACCAAATCTGAATTCTTGAAGTGATGATTTACGTTTCGATAAAATCAAAATAAAATACGAGATGAGAAAATAAGGAGTTTACCATGTCGTCTGCTGCCGCTTGGCTTGCTGATCGTACCCATCTTTTTGAGAGTTCCGGGATTCGCAAAGTATTCGATCTTGGAGCGACGCTTCCGAATCCGATCAATCTTTCGATTGGTCAGCCCGATTTCGATGTACCACAGATCGGTCGAGAGGCGGCTTGTGAAGCGATTGAATCACGTAAAAATGGATACGCGCTCACGCAAGGGATGCCCGTGTTGCGCAACAAGCTTGGCAAAATGATTGAGCAAAATTATGCGCGTGACGTTTTGTCGAATGATTCGCGGCACTCGCTGCTCATCACCAGTGGTACGAGCGGCGGGCTACTGCTCGCGTTACAGTGTTTGGTGAATCCTGGCGACGAAGTGATTCTGTTTGATCCGTTTTTCGTGATGTACGATTCGCTCGTCAAAATGATTGGCGGTACCAGTGTCGTGGTCGATACGCAAGACAGCCAATTTCAGGTCGATCTTAACAAACTCGAAGCGGCGATCACCTCTAAAACGAAGGCGATTATTCTCAATAGCCCGGCCAATCCGACGGGTGTGATCTGTGACGAAGAGACGGTGAAGGCAATCGCGGAGCTTGCCGCTCGCAAGAATGTCTGTCTCATTAGCGACGAAATTTACAAGGTGTTTTGTTTTGATGCCCCATTCGTGTCGGCGGCTAAATACAACCCAGACGTGTTGGTACTGGATGGTTTCAGTAAATCGCACGGAATGCCTGGCTGGCGTGTCGGTTATGCGCATGGTCCGAAGGCGATTATCGAACAGATGACGAAATTTCAGCAATATACGTTCGTTTGCGCACCGCATCCCTTCCAGCTCGCGGCGGCCGCGGCTCTCGATGCTGACATCAAACCGGTCATTGACGCCTATCGTCACAAACGTGACCTGATTTACGATGGGTTGTCCGATTTGTACGAGCTTGTGAAACCGAGTGGCGCATTCTACGCCTTCCCAAAAGTACCGTGGGGTACGGCGGACGAATTTGTCGAATACGGAATCAAAAATTACGAATTACTCGTGATTCCGGGCAATATTTTCAGTCGCCACAACACGAATTTCCGCATTTCCTATGCGGCATCCGACACCATGATCGAACGTGGCGTCGAGGTGATGCGTAAGATGGCTAAGCGATGAGGCGATGGAAGTCGGAAAGGATAGGCGTACGGAGTATCTGATGACACCATGGGAAATGTGATGGTGTCATCGTGGTTTGTGTGTCACGTCCATGATGCCTGTCAATCTGGTGAGTTCAGTCGCTTTTTTTGTGCAAGCATACTTACGAGTATCAGCTGGAGTGCGTGATAAAGCATGAGTGGCAGCAGCACGATGCCGATCGCCGCGAATCCAGGAAATAAAATCGGAGCCATCACGGTTCCGTGAACGAGCGATTTTTTCGAGCCGCAAAACCTCGCGGTAATCGTATCTTCACGATTGAAATGGAGCCAATGACACGGCAGACTAATCGTCGTGTATAAGAGGAAAAATAAACCGATCATTCCGGCACTTAGGAGCACAAGCACCGTCGGGCTAAAGCCGTCGAATGCGTGGTTGGCGAATGAATCGCAAAACGAAGTATAGACGATCAGTAAGATGGTGCTTTGATCAAATCGCTTCGTCCATTTCCGATGCCGTTCGATCCAATTTCCCCACAGCGGATGGAGAGCTGCGCCGATAACGACCGGCAGCAGCACCATCAGCATAATATTCAAAATGGTATCTCCTAACTCGAAATGCAATTGGGACGAACGTAGGAAAAAACTCATCCAAAGCGGGGTGATGAAAACGCCGAGAATACTCGAAAGGCTGGCGTTAAAGATGGCGGCGGGAACGTTGCCCTTGGCGATCGAAACCATGACGACGGAAGACGAAACCGTGGACGGTAATGCCGCGATGTAAAAAATTCCCGTCCAGATGAGAGCGTATGGAGCCGTCTGAAACAGTTCGCACAAAACGAACGCGATAAGAGGAAAAAGCACAAATGTACTGATCTGTACGACTAAGTGCAATTTCCATAGGGTGAATCCGTCACGCAGTTTTTGAAGCCCAAGTCCCATGCCGTAAACGAGGAAAATGATCGAGGTGCCATATTTGGCGACCTCGTGAAGATGGTAGCGGCTGTTGGTACAGCCATACTGCGGTAGCCACCACGCGAGCAAAATCGCTATACCTATTCCGAGAATAAAACTGTCTAAACCAAAACGTTGGAAAATCGTGCGCACTCGCGCCATGGGCGATTGAATCATCGTATTGCTCGTCTACTTTTTGTCTGGAATCCCCCTATTGTACGCGATTTGCCCGACGATACGAGTGGGGCTTCAGATTGACAAAGGAGTGAAAAAAGGCTATAGTGTGGTAGAATATGAGGTTTTGATACGTGGTCGATATCGGTCATGGTGCGCAACATTCAAAGGTGAAAAAATGAAGATTCTTGTGGTACTCGGTCATCCGAATCCGTCCCAAAGTTTTAATCGTTCTGTGTGCGAAACCGTGATGCAGACGCTCGGTATGATGGGACATGAGGTGATTTTTCACGATCTTTATGCGGAACATTTTGATCCCTTGATGACCTACGACGAAACGGTCAAGAATGGTCCGATTCCAGAAGCGATACAGCCTTATATCGACGAGGCACTGTCGGCAGATGGTTACGTGTTTATCCATCCGAACTGGTGGGGCGGTCCCCCGGCAATTTTACGTGGATATATTGACCGTGTGTATCGTTCTGGTATCGTTTATTCCTTCGGCCCGAATGGGGTTATTTCTCGCGTTGTGGGGCGTCGCGCCATGGTCATTACCACCTCAAATACGCCGCGTGATATTGAAGTGTCGATCTATAACGATCCACTCGAAAACTTCTGGAAGACCGTCTTCTTCGGGATGCTCGGTATTGATGGCGATCATTTCCGACACCGTAACTTTGAGTCTGTCATCATGAGTACGCATGAACAACGTGTACGTTGGTTGGAACAAACCCAGCAATTGACCGAAAAAGTATTCGGTTCATAAAACTGACGGTGTTGCTAGGCTTATTCGACCCTCGTCGGGCTTGGAATCTTTTGGAAAGGTACCTCTATTTTTGAAAAATAGAGACCGTTGCCGGGAAGTATCGACGCACGTCCCACGCCTCCGCCTGAGGCAATAGCGATGGATCAAACTGATCGTCCGATTCGACCACAAACAGTGTATCCGTCGGAGCCGCTTGCAAGAGCGAGCCGATGAGTGCCAACATCGCGGCTTGCTGAGTGACGAAAAGTTCGTAAGGCGGACAGCAAAATACGCACCAGGGTTGCGCTGACGGCAACTTATTCATCCATCGTGATTGCAAAAATGTGTCACCGAAAACAATCTCCGAGGGTTCCAAAACGCCCGCCTCGTGAAGATTTTCACCAATGATTTTACTCGTCGGGAAATGACGTTCCAGAAAAAGAGCCGCCGTCGCGCCACGACTCATCGCTTCAATGCCCAACGCTCCGGTACCGGCAAATAAATCGACGGCAAACTTCTTTTCAACCGCTTTGCCCAGCAGATTGAAAACGGCCTCGCGCACACGCTCTTTCATCGGTCGCACACGCTGATCGCCACCATATTGCAGTTTCTTGCCGTGATATTTGCCCCCGATCACTCGCAAACCCACCGGATCCACGATTCGACTACGACTCCCCCTCATTTTAATGCCTTTCCCGCTTTATCCCCGATGGATTCTTGAATTTACATTCTTCTGAAACATGTTTGTCCGATGCGGCCTTCCGTTCCCCCCGTGTGAGTCACTGGGGTGGTAATTGTCCCGGACACAGCACTCCCACCTCGGTGATGATGCCGGCGATCAGCTCGGCGGGTGTCACATCAAACGCCGGATTGTACACGTCAACGCCATCCGGAGCCGTCTGACGCCCAAATCCATGCGTCACCTCACGGGAGTCTCGCTGTTCGATCGGAATGTCCGCTCCCGTTGAAATACTACGATCAAACGTACTTGATGGCGCGGCGACGTAAAACGGAATCTGGTGATATTTGGCCAGAATGGCAACGCCATACGTTCCGATTTTATTGGCGGCATCGCCATTGGCCGCGATACGGTCCGCTCCGACCACGACCGCTTGAATCCGACCTTCACGCATCACCTGAGCTGCCATGTTATCGCACAATAGCGTTACCGGTACGCCATGTTGTTGAAGTTCCCACGTTGTCAAACGCGCCCCTTGCAACAGTGGGCGTGTTTCATCGGCGAAAACATGCAGCCGCTTACCGGACTCAACCCCAGCGTAGAATACCGCCAACGCCGTACCGTAATCAGATGTCGCCAACGCCCCCGCGTTACAATGCGTCAATACGCCCCACCCGTCTTGCAACAGTGCCGCGCCGTGTCGTCCAATCGCGCGGCACATTTGACGATCTTCCTCAAAAATCGCGTCGGCCTCTTGCCAAAGTATGGCCAGCGTTTCCGACAAATCGAGCGATTTTTGCCAATTTTGCGTCGCCGTCTGATAGGTTCGTTTCATGCGGTCGAGTGCCCAAAAAAGGTTGACCGCGGTGGGCCGACTCGAGGCCAAATAATCGGTCACTTCACGCAATCGAGCCGCGATTTGTCCCATGGTGGCCGTCTGTGGAAGCGTTCTCAATCCGACACACGTGCCGTAAGCCGCTGCACAACCGATCGCCGGCGCACCGCGCACCCTTAACGTTTTAATCGCCTCCCAAACAGATTCCACCGTGTCGCATCGCAGCGTTTCCAAACGTGTGGGGAGCAGCGTTTGATCGATTAAACACAACGTTTGATCATCTCGATAAAGCGTTTTCATCTCTTGCATACAGGATATCCTTGAACCGTCCGAACTTTACGATAGGGTGTAAAATTTTATGAAACGCGGAATTTTCTCAAAAAATCGACATTCTGACATTGACACGGTGTTTTTTTTTGAGTAATGAAAAACACCCTGCTGTAAACAACCATTGTACGGCTTTTCGGAGAATACGGAAAGACGCTAGGATTTCCCTGATATGGTTTTTGGTGTTCGTGGGTCGTCCGTGTTCTGGAATGCGGCGAAGCGGGGCAGCGGATTAGAGCTTTATCCACATAGATTAGGGGTGGCTGTGGTGAGATGGATTCATCAATGGGCAATATCGATCGTGACGGTGGTGGCGATATCCACGTCGTCGATCGCGCAATATCAGGCGTACGGGACGACCAATGTGGGTACGCCTTACCAATTACCCGCTTCTTATCAAAATTATCAAACGGGTTATACGCCAGCGACCTATCAATCGGGAACCACGACGGTCGCGGCGGATGGAAATGGATATTACCAATATATGCCGCAAATCGCCCAGGCCAACAGTACGGCAGTCTCGGTCCCTACAGCCGGTACCACCGTGAACGGGTCGGTTCCGACGGTGACTGCGCCCACAACGGCCACGATTACCGGCGATATCCAGGCGGGGTCGGCGTATCCGGGTGATCCGTACAGTTTGCCGACCAGTACCGGTGGCGCGACCACGACTGGAAATTGGTACGATCCTAGTACATGGGGAACCGGAATCGGAGTGGGAAAAGACTATGTGCCGCCGACTTCTTCCGCACGAAAATTACCTTTATTATGGTTTGAAAATAGTTGGGTGTATGCCAAGAAAGGTCCAAAAGGTTTGTCGATGGACGAGCTTTCCGGTCGATTGGCGATGCCGATTAGTCTGCTTGGATCTCTCGAACACCCGATTTATTTCGTACCTGGAACCAAAGTTACGTGGTTTACCGGACCGGATGTGGGATATCGATATCCACTTTACGGAGATGGCGGCCAGCAAATTGGTACCTACTACCCGCCAGGGAATTTACCTGGGTCTGTGTACGATTTTTACACGGGGTTTTGGTGGGAACCGAAAATGGGCGACAAGCTGTCATTCCAACTCGGG
>JAQVKF010000292.1 GCA_028694795.1 Thermoguttaceae bacterium
GCAACGGGCGGCGAATCGTCCGAGAAATCGGTCGATGTTGTCTTTTTCGGCACCAAGCGTGAAATTTCCGGTCATACGTGGCAGGACCCGGCGACGGCTGAATATTTCGAGTTCCGCAGTGAACCGGTGACCGAGGAGGAATTGGCCAAAGCGCGCGAAAAAGAGGCCGATATCCAGAACGGATACCATCTTTTCGCAAAGCTCAAAGGAAACCATCCGAATGGAGCGATTCGCCAAGTCATCACCTTCCAGGTAGAACCCGCTCTTCGTAAACCGTTTGAGTTAAACCTTTCGGGTCATGTGACCAACGAGTTGTCGATCATCGGTCCCGGTTGGGACCGCGGTACGGGTGTGCTGCGCGGCAAGGTGGTCAAAGAAGGCGAAGGGTTCGATCAAACGATTTTCGTGTTGGCGCAGGGCGATATCACCAAGCCGATCAAAGTCCAGCTGAAAGAGGCCACACCTTCGTGGCTTCAGTGCGAGATGGGTGAGCCAATTCCTTTGGATGGTTCGGAAGGTCGTTATCGTATCCCCGTGCGTATCATCGTTCCGAAAGATGCTCCACAGGGCGCGTGGTTTGGCAATTCGCTGAACCAACGAGCAGTGATTACCCTAGAAACCGACCATTCGACGGTACCCACGATTCAAATCGAATTTCGATTCGCAATTAATGCGAAATGACGCGAGTCTGCCGCGGCGGTGTAGGTCGGGCGATAAGATACTAGCGATCCTTTTTTCGATCGAATAGTTTCAATATGCATCAATGATAAAACGGATGGAACCGAATATGCGAGTATCAAACTTTTCCCCATTGGCAATCGTGTCTCTGTTGATGGTGATCACCGTCTTTTCATGTTGGAATCTTTTTCCCCATCAACGGATATTCGCGGACACGTCGCCCGTTTTACGACATGTCGAAACAAACGGGTCGCAACCCGAAACATGGTCAGCGGCGGAGACCGTTTCGACGCCGCACGCCGCACCGCCATCTCTGTCCACTCCAACCGACACGTCCAATCCGCAAAACAACGTCTCGGCGGCCATGGCAAGCATGCTGGTGGTTCCTACGGATGTGACACCACGTATGGTGGAACAATCGGCTCCGGTGATTAAGCTTTCGAATTCCGACACGAAACATACGCTTACGGAAACACCTTCGGCAAATCAAACCAATTCCACAGGTTCCATTCCAGCACCTGTCGCCTCCAACGCGACTTCGATGCCGTCCCCTTCCTCGGTTTCGACTCCGCCCGCAGCATCTTCCGCGACCTCTTCCGTAGCGACGGTAGACGACGCATTGGATGATGATGAAGAAAACGTGGACCCGGAGGCACGTCTCGCGTGGTTTGAGGCCAAGCGTCAAAAGGCCGCGGAGGAAGCGGAAAAAGCGATCCAGCTTCGCAAATATGGAACGAATGGTTACGATCCGATTCAGGAAAATGGCGAATATTTCGAAGGTTGGACACGCCCAGATTTGACGTTGGTCTTCACGGGGCAGATGAACGATTATCTTGAACCGTGTGGTTGCGCGGGCTTGGTACGCATGAACGGTGGTCTGAGCCGACGGTTCACATTTTTCGATTCGCTCCGCAAACAGGGCTGGAATCCCATCGGTTTTGACGTCGGTGGTCAGATCAAAAGTTTCGGTCGTCAGGAAGAGCTGAAATTCCAATTAGCGACGGAATCACTGCGTCGAATGGGGTATGGGGCGATTACGCTCGGTCAAGGCGATTTGCGGCTTTCTTCGCAAGAACTGGTTTCATACGTCGCACCGACCGATGCCGGTCCCAGTCTTTTCGTGTCGGCCAATGTCGCACCGTTTGGTTTTGACGCCGGATTTACCGCGTTGTACCGAAAACTTCGAGTCAACGGCATCACGGTGGGAGTGACGGGCGTTTTAGGCGATTCGTTCCGAACGAATTTATCCGATCGCGATTTGGCGACCCGTCCCGCGGAAGAGGGACTGCGACTCGTCTTAGATAAATTACGAGATTGCCAGTTGATCATCGTTTTGTCCCACGCGTCACCGGAGGAAACCGCGACACTCGCCAAGGCATTCCCTCAAATTAACGTGATCGTCACGGCTGGCGGTCCGGCGACGCCGCCTCAGGACGCACCGCAAAAGATCGGTCAAACCACTTTGGTCGAAGTGGGCGAAAAAGGAGCGGCGGCGGCGGTTTTGGGATTCGACGCGGACAAGCTTACAGAACCACGTTACCAACGTGTCATGCTTGATTCGCGTTACACAGCCTCGCCAGAGATCATGGCTTTGATGCGAGATTATCAATCGACACTCGAGGAATTGGGTTTCGCGGAATTGCAGCGTCGTCCGATTCCCTATCCGAACACCGACCAACTGGGTGGATTTGTGGGGTCGCAACGGTGCCAAGCGTGTCATGAAGAGATTTACGAACATTGGCGTGGTACGAAGCACGCTTCGGCGATGGAGACGCTCGAAAACGCGACGACGCCGCGTCATTGCGATCCTGAATGCATCTGTTGCCATGTCGTCGGTTGGGAACCGCAAAAGAGTTTCCCATGGGACGGCGGTTACGAAAGTATCGAGAAAACACCTCAGCTCGCAGGTGTCGGTTGCGAATCGTGCCATGGCCCTGGCGGATCGCACATTCAAGCGGAGGCTGGCACGGATATCGCACTCCAAAAACAACTGCGTGAATCGCTCCATTTAACGCCGATGGAAGCGGAACAGCAGAATTGTATTGGTTGCCACGATGGCGACAACAGCCCCGATTTTGATTTCAAATTGTATCACCCGGTCATTGATCATCCGGTAACGAAATAGCACCACCGTAGCTCATTGATCCATTTCGGCCCAAACTGTCAAGATGGTTTGGGCCAACGTTGTTGATTTGGGGAGTTGACCGCACATTCTGGTCCCGTGTGGCAAGCGTGCCGCAAGGTATAGCAGTCTCTCCTTCGGGTGCGCGCGGACGAATGACCAGAAAGAAACTGTAATACGACGAACATAGACTCTCCTTCGGGTGCGCGCGGACGAATGGAATGGTTCACTGTCTGTTGACAGCAATCAGGGCTATCGCGCACTTTAGGCGGTTTGGGGTAGCGCGGCAAAGAAGTTTGTGATAGTTTTTAAGCTTCCGTGGTTTATACCGAAACCTGGCGGGAGCTTGAAAGAATGAAAGAGATTCAGG
>JAQVKF010000107.1 GCA_028694795.1 Thermoguttaceae bacterium
TGGAGCGGCTGTGATGGATGAATCGCGGCTGCCGCCAGTTCGAGAGCAATCGTTAGCGGTTGTTGTTTCGTTCCTAGATCCGCGAAATCCGAAACGTCAAAGCGGATACCTTCTGGTTGCAAAAAAATTCCATCGCGTCGGCATTCGAGGTAAATCGGACGCCGGCGGACTCCATTCCCTCCCGCATACGGCACGATCGAATAAACCGGTTTGCCCTCGGTGATCGTTTCGGCGGAAGCCGCGATATTTTCCACACCGCTTAGCGCACCTCGCTTACCCGATTGGGCCAATCGAGTTTCGGTCGCTTGTTTTTCCGTGAGAATCGCTGTCAATTGTGTCTGTGTTTGCGTTAATTGGCTCTTTTGCTGCTCGATTTGCGTAAGAAGCTGTTGCCGTTCCGTCTCTGTTTCCAATATCTGTTGCTGCCGTTGTTCGGTCGTTTGCTGATGAGTTTGGAGCGTCTGTTGAGCGGCGGAACGTGCCGTTTCCAAGCCGGCTCGTCGCTGTTCCAATTGGGCCTGAAGAGTCTCGATGTCCGCTGAAGAAAGCTGCGAAGCGTTCGTCGTAGCGGAATCGTTCGAAGGATCAAGAGCAGCCTCGTTCCGCGTAGTTTGTTCTCGAAGCTGTGCGAGTTGCGTTTCCAGCTGAGTGAGCCGCTGTCGCGACGCCGCGTATTGTTCGCGAAGTTGGAGATTCTTGCGACGTATCGTTTCCAGGGTAAAAAATTCCGCATCCAACGCGGTCGGTGAGCCGATTGCCTCCGCGTCTTTTGCCGAGGTTTCTCCCACCGGCGCGTCTTCCAACCGATTGGCTTGGGCTAATGCCGCAAGTCGCCGTCGCTCGTTCGCTTGATGACTTAACACCACCAACAGAACGAGTAACGCCCCCATGGTACAGATCAAAACCGCGAGGAACGGAAATAACGAGATTCCTCCGCCTTGTTCTCTTCTGGATTTGGATTGGGATGAAGCACTCATGGATGATCTACAGGTTGGATGGAATGACGTGAAATGAAACCGCCGTGATTACGCGGCCAACGGTTTTCGGCGATGTGAATTTTCCACACTCTCTGTCACGAGCGGCAAAACTTCGGGGGATAAATCACCCAATCGGAGCGACAATAGCTGAATCGCGGCAGCCAAACTTGTGACCGTCTGCTCAAAATGCTTGGCCCCAGATAACGCTGTCAAATTGCGATTAAGTATCATCTCCGCATGATCCAACGCATCCAATCGTTCTACAAATTGCATCAGTCGTTCCGTGCGTTCCGAAAGCATCGCTTGCGCTTGCTGAAGCTGCTGGCCGCACGCTACGAGCTGTTGCTGTACTTGCGTCCACTCTTTTTGATTCTGTTTGGCAAAGGTGTTTTCGAGAGCACCGATATTTTCGAGATGCAGTTTCATCACCGAGGCAACCGACGTTCCGGTGATCTCGGCCAATGCGGTCCCGGCGTCTGCGACCATCTTGCCCCATTGCTGACGAGCTTCCGCGAAGAACGTTTCGTAAGCGGCTTGAACTGTGGCAGGCAGGCCCAAAACGTCGGAAGACAGTGTGTTCGATGCGTCATTGTCCCCGTGTGTGGACACAGCCCATTGTGACGCCGCTCGCTTGGATATGGAATCGACTTCGGCCAAAAGTCCCGCTTCACGACGCGAAACAAAGTATTGGAAAAACATCAACACGATCGAAAGCGTCAGTGCTACGGCGGTCGTATCGAACGCAACCCCAAGCCCTGCTGTGACTTGCGGCATCGACGCCTCCAACGCATCGCTATTGAGCTGTGCAATGGCCAGTGTAATTCCGATCACTGTACCGAGAAAACCGAAAATCGGAATGGCCCATATGACCAGACGCACGAGCCCATAATCGTCGTGCGCCCGATCTGCGTCGCGGTCGGTATATTCTCGCAGGCGTTCGTCCAGATGGTCCGCTCGGCAACGTTGGACCAGATTTTGCACCTCTTGCAGCCGATGTGTGAGGTAATCTTCCAAACGTCCTGATCGTGCGGCCCGCGTTGTGAACGATTCTGCCCCCGGATTGGTCTCGTTCGACAGAATTGCACTATCGCTTTGGAATCGGCGTAAGTTCCGATGCTGTCGGGAGATATCAAAATATTTGGCAATGAGAATCGAGATCGCACCGAAAAAGAGGCACACCTCGACCTGTAAAATCCAGTGTGAATTCGTATATCGCTGAAGAAACGCAGTACGAAGCGTTCCTTGTTGAATCGCAAAATAAAATAATCCAGCCGTCGCGGCTCCCCATAGTAAGGGAAGACGAAATAACCGATTGAATATATGCACTGATTTCACTTGTGAATCCTCGTAAGATGGTGAGGGCTATCGACTGTTTTCGCTCAACAATTTCGCACTTGAAACGACTTGTACCGTAAAATGAGAAAAAAACCTAGAGCAATTTTCGAGAATTTTAGAAATCTAGTGGTCAAAGAGGATAAACCCTATGTCTTTGGGTGTTATGTTTTCTCGGGCTTTTTGCCGTGAAATCCTTTGACCGATTCTTATCTTATCTATTGCATTTTCAACCGTAGACCGCCACGGATACCCAGCGGATACGCCAATCACGTAAGGTCCCTGTTTCGGTAAGCGAACGTTCTTTTCAGCCATGGCGGCATACGCGACCGATGGATCGGTGGTATTCCACAAGACGGCTATACTGCGGTCTACGCTGAGGTGGCAAGCGTTCTGAAGTAAAAAACGCCCAATTTGTGTTCAATCGTACCGCTAGTCTGGTGTTTGAACAAACGCGGTGATTTCGTTCAGAAGGTACTCGCAAAATTTGTCATCATCTGTCACTAATTGCCAGATTTGGTCCGCTTTTTTGGCACGCACGCCGTCGGTTATCGAGGTGTGTACCAAGATAATGGACGGTTTTTTGATTCCGAACATCTCGACGAGAGTACGATTTTTTGGCTCCTCAAAATTGGCGTATTTTAGTACGATTTGCCGTTCTCGCAGTTCGGTTCCGAAATTTTCCTTCAGTATACGGTATAAATGTTTGGCCATTTTCTGACAGGATGGACAGCTGGGCAGACGGTGGAAATAAATGATCGTAGCGTATGTGTCCGGCAACGTTTTTTGCAAGTCGATGCCCAAATCAGCCGCTCGCTCTTCCTCGCTCCAATACGAGGGTGGTGTCTGTTTGGTTGATTGAGGGGGCTCCGTGGCCCCCATCCCCACAGTGGACGAAAATAAGATGGAAGTACAAAAAATAGCCGGAATGTGCAAATTCATTTGGTGCTCCAGATTGACGTGTTGATGGTTAATTCTCCAAGGGGAACGTTGATCTCCGATATACATCTCCAACAGGGCTGCCCGTGAGGCTAGTCGGAAGACAACACAAGTGGGTACTTGTATTTGGATTCCATTCTGTCGTACATACACGACTTTTGCCATGAAATTGTTTGTGTCGGACTCTTATCTGGTCCTATTTTCAGCTGAAAGGAGGTTTGGCGTAAATATGCGACGCAAGGTTACCCATATCGCGGTTGTCGCCACCATCGCTGGTCGATCTCCTACGGAACGGTCGTTTCGCCGCTACCACGTGTTGCCAGTGATCGCCAGGCCGCGGATTCGACCGAGTCGGAAAGAAAATGGACGCTTCCATCACCGTACAATACGTTGACGCCACCGCTGTGATAACTTCGCGCTCCGAAAAGACCGAACGATTGATTGTAAAGATCACCCTCCACTTTGGCATAATTTTGGTGACAATCAAAAATCGGGGAGTTAGGCGTATGGTAGTGGCCATAAATACACGCTCTGAACGAACTGGCGACCCAGATAAATCCTTTTTGCGGTAATCCCTGAAATAGTGGAGCGGATAGACAGTCGGATTCCGAAAAACCCGCTCCGTTGGAGACTTCGCGGTAATGGACGCGTGGATTCGCGTTGGCGATATTCGGGTCGGTGGGACGTGAACCGATGACCGATTCGGAAATAAACGCCGTATTCGACAGGCCATCAAGAAAATCGGCGGGACGTAATCGATGCTGTGCCATGAACGCCCCATCCGTCTGATACGGCGAGCCCATCGAACCGTTCGCCGTCGTTGGAAACCCCGTACCCACAGAAATTCGGTAATTGATGGAGGCTTTTTCCATATTTCCGAAAAAATTTGAGCCCGCAGGAATGACGTTCGGTGCCCCATCGCTCGGGCATCGGAAGCTCGGCACCGGGATCGCCGCGACCTCTTCGAGACCGTACGGCAACGCCTCCTGGTTGAACGTTTTGCCAAAACAGGGTTTCGTGACATCGACTTTGCCGTACAATACATTCTGTTCCATATACGTGGTCAATTCCGCGAACGGCGTCCAACAAAAATTGAACGCGTGCCAACCGTTTGCCGCGAATTCCACTGGAACGATACCACGTAACGACGCCGGATAATCGCCCTGGGTGCTTTCGTGATTTGCCAAGCCCAACCCCAATTGCTTGAGATTGTTGGTGCATGACATCCGCCGGGCGGCTTCACGCGCGGCCTGTACCGCGGGTAACAACAACGCGATCAGAATCCCGATAATCGCAATCACCACCAGTAGCTCGACCAGCGTAAATCCATGCCAACCCCACTGTATCGTTTGGGAACACGGCTTTTTTTGAGATCGGGTGGATTGCCTAAGGGAATGCGCAACCGTTGCTGTTCCACGGAGTACCGCATAGAACGGGATCGCTCCATGGACCCGAAAAGTTTTGTTGGTCGAGCGAATGAAGCCATCTCGTTTGGGCCAAACGCTCGTGGATCGTCGTTGTCGGAATCCCATCGAATTACCCCTTCGAATCGGATACAATGGAGCGAAATAAATGTTAGATCGGATGATCGCTGTGGAAAAAAGCCGCTGATTCCACTTGATTTTGTGTTTCCATGCGCGGTTTGGTTGTAAAATCGCTTTCGACCACATTCGGATTGGTCTTGCCTTCAACTGGAATCATCATATATTGATCACGTCAAGTACTTGACTAGGTCTATTATGAATCGAATCAAAATCGTTGTCAACCGTCTGTTATAGAATGAGAATTTGAGGGTATGAGGATGTCGTTACAAGATAAGTGCGCATGTCGTGGTTCGTATCTCGACAAACTGATTCAACCGGCGATTTTGACGGCGTTAATTCGTGGCGAGATGTATGGAGCGGAGATTCTCAAGCGATTGCAAAAGAGTCACGCGGAACTGGATCCTGCGGGATTTTATCGCACGCTCAAAAAAATGGAAGACGCGGGATTGCTGCGTTCGCGATGGGAAATGCCATCGCATGAACGACCGGTACGGGTCTTTGCCATGACGGAGTCGGGATTGGAATGTTTACGAAATTGGAAACAGACGCTTTGGGAATATCGTCAGCATGTGGAATATTTGCTCGACACAATGGAACAAATTCCAGCTGTCGAGCCATCGCAATCGAAGCAATCGGACGAATCCTTCATAAGCGAGTAATGCGCAAGGAGGCGGACCGCGTTGTTCCGATTTCAGCTCGCTGTGAGGGCCGTGTCATACGCAAATGGTGGGTTTTCAACCACAATGGACCATAGCGGCATCGCAAAAAATTTCTGAAAATGTGGACACAAGATTGCTTTTTATCAGAAAATGGGTACCATGGATATACGTCGCGACCTGCGGTGTGATTGTGGGTGTCCTTTTTTGTTTTTTCTTCAACCCTCCAGACGGCACGGATCACCATGTTCCAAATTGTGCGAAAATTTGAGCTGGCATATGCGCATCGGTTGTGGGGGTATGCGGGCAAGTGCCGCCGACTTCATGGGCATAACGCGATGGTCGAGGTGGTATTATCCGCGGAATCGATTGATGAGAGCGGATTCGTCCGTGATTTTTCCGAGCTTCAGCGGCAACTCGGTTCGTGGCTTGATACGCATTGGGATCATCGAACGTTTTTGTGTCAGACCGATCCACTCGCAGAAATCTTGCGACAAGCGGGGGAAGAGATCGTCGTTTTTCAGCGAAATCCCACCTGTGAGACTTTTGCGCAATCGCTTTTTGAGACTGCTGTTCAGCTTGGACTGCCGGTCTGCTCTGTTCGATTTTACGAAAATACTCGCAATGGTGCCGAATATCGCCCCATCTCTGGGGAACCCGTTCCGATGCGACGCGTATGAGGTCAGAAGGTATAAGGAGTCTACAATGTTTTTTTGTCCACTCGTCAGCGGAAGTTCAGGAAATGCGACGGTGATATCTCACGGCAAAACGACCGTCTTGATCGACGCTGGCCGCAGTGGATGTCAGATAGATGAAACGCTGCGTGATGCGGGTGTCGATCCGAAACAGCTGACCGCAATCTTCGTGACCCATGAACATTCCGACCATGTGCAGGGTGTGGGAATTCTATCGCGGCGACACCATATTCCGATTTATGCGACGGAAGGAACTTGGGCGGCTCTCGATTTGCGTGGGGGGGTGGGAAAAATTGCTGCTGATCATCGGCGTTGCGTGGCCGTTAAGCGTTCGTTGGATCTTGGCGATCTTTGTGTGACGCCGTTTACGATTCCCCACGCTGCGGCGCAGCCAGTGGGATATCGTTTTTTGGCTGGACGTGATCACGTGGCTGTGGTGGCAACTGACATTGGATATTTGAGCAGCTCGGTCGAATCGGCGTGTGTGGGTGCCGCGGTCGCATTGCTCGAATCGAATCATGATGTCGATATGCTGCGAAATGGTCCTTATCCATGGGACTTACAGCAACGGATTTTAGGGAAAAATGGGCATCTGTGCAATGAGGACGCCGGTCAGTTGGCTTCGCTGATGATTCGAGCTGGAACGAGACGATTGTATCTCGGTCATTTGAGCAAGGACAACAACCATCCAACCGTGGCGTTGCACACAGTTAAAAAAGTGTTGAAGGAAAACCACGTCATTGCGATGAACGATTGTAAAATCAGCGTGGCTAAACGGGATCTATGCAGCGAATCGTTCCATGATTCATTCTGAAATTTTTCCCTTTTTTACCTGACAGTGGTACTGCTGCTTCACACGGCGCACCTGCGGGTCACCTCCCCTTTCTTACCTGACAGTGGTACTGCCAACGTCTAATAAGAACCCTCCCGGCCCTACGGGCGGGCAGGTTGGAGTGGCATATTGAGTGAATATTCGACTAGGACGTGTTCACATAAAAGTCGTGCCATTTTGATCAATGTTGGTGCTTGTACGGATGACAAAAAGTTTTGAGAGGAGGTTTGGAGGGACATTTTGCTGACGGTGGTAATTTCATTTCTTGCCAAGTTTGCACTACCCTTAACGAGTAAAAAGTTCCCCCCTCCATATCTTTTTTGTCCGCCCCCAAAATTTACCCGTGGCGGGTTGACAATGTCTATACAGGGTAAACAGGTTATCGCGATGGTGGCTCATATCGAATTTTATGGGGGTGCATATTCGGCATAAACACCCATGTTTATCATTTTTTAATGTGAACACGCTCTAGGCTTTCGTAAAAGGGACTGTCTCCGGCAGAAAGATCGAAAACGCCCAAATCGTCCGCTAAAATGAAGACAATATTGGGACGTCGTTTCTCCAAGGAAACCGAAGATTCCGTAGAAAACTGGTGACTCCGTCGCCATCAAAGCAGTGGACAAAAAAACTAACCATTGCTATGACGAGGAAAAGTACCGCGCTTTTCATCCAGCCTAACGAAAAATCAGACATCGCTCGTCCTCCCCTGTTCCAAGACGAAAAAGTGGGCTCTGTTTCCTACGTCCAGGTACGGTTCTTCGAAAAATGGGGCCAGCATTCCAAAACGATTCCATGTAATCTTATCCGTATGTATGACGGTACAGCGTTGAACCCTGACCCGCAATGAGGAGGCAATCTGTGGTTCCCTTGAACGATCTTTTCGCTCGGACCGTGATTTCGCTCGAATTTTGTACGGACACTGTACACTATGCCACGATAAATGAAAATATCGGAAGAGGTCCAAGCGGATTGGTATCCACCGTGGGACGGCGTGGCGAAACGGATCGCCTGATTGAACCAGTTGGGAGACGAAAAATTGTGGGAACGCTTTTTTCGGTGGAAATAGGTATAAACAAAGTCTGAAATTAGGGTATAATAGCGAGGTTGGCGTTTCAAAATCATGCGATGAGTGTATGATTCCGATGAAAAAGATTTGGCTGTGAAAAACGCGAATCAAACCAATCCGATAAGGTGGTTGGTCACGGCCCCAGCCCTACCTGTGCGAAGCGTATTCCATTTCCATACGAGCCGACACGAATGGATGCAGCCTGTGGCGATGGGACAGTGCGCGGTGCAGTGGCAACCTGCCGTTACGGCGGCGAAATTGCGTGCTTGCGCGCAGTGAAATGGCAAACCTAAGTAAGAGTGATAAATAGCAACTCCGCATATCAGATGAAGAGTCAAAGGTATCAAGATGTCTGAGTTCTCGATTGACGACCTTCCAAAGCAATATGACCACCTTGCGGCGCAAAAGCGTTGGTACGCTTTTTGGGAAGAGAAAAAGCTCTTCCATGGTACGCTGGATCCTCATAAGAAGCCATTTTCGGTCGTGATTCCGCCGCCCAATGTGACGGGTGCGCTCCATTTGGGCCATGCGTTGAACAACACATTGCAGGATATTTTGGTGCGTCAAAAGCGTATGCAGGGATACGCGGTTACGTGGATTCCGGGAACTGATCATGCGGGAATCGCGACGCAGGCGATGGTCGAAAAGCGGCTGTTTAACGAGGAGGGCAAAACGCGGCATGACCTCGGTCGTGACGTGCTCGTGCAACGTATTTGGGATTGGAAGGCAGCCTACGAAAAGCGAATTCTCGGGCAACTGAAAGAAATGGGATGTTCGTGCGATTGGGATCGTTTACGTTTCACGCTTGATCCGGTTTGTGCGAAGGCCGTGCGTCAGACATTTTTCCGTATGTTTGAGGCGGGTTGGATCTATCGCGGAAAACGACTCGTCAATTGGGACACCAAGTTGCAGACGGCGGTCGCGGACGATGAGCTGTTTTACGACACGGTTCCCGGTCATTTTTGGTATCTGAAATATCCGGTGATTGATCCAAAACTAGGCGAACCGGACTCGGTCGTGGTGGCGACGACGCGTCCGGAAACGATGCTCGGCGATACAGCGGTCGCGGTCCATCCAAATCCGACAGCGGCGTTGGCGAAGGTTGAAGTGGAAATTCTCAAACGTTTGGAAACAGCTTCCGAGAAAGATCGTGACGATATCCAATCGCAACTTGACGAAGTGCGTCGGCGTCAACGTGAAGAATTACCGCGTTATGAGCAGCTTGCCAAGATGGCAAAAGAGGGGCGACAGGTCATGTTGCCGCTCGTGAATCGTCCGATTCCACTCGTCGCCGATATCTGGGCGAAGCCGGAATTGGGGACCGGTTGCGTTAAGATTACGCCCGCTCACGATCCGAACGACTACCAAGTTGGTATGCGCCAGAAGCTGCCGATGATCAATATTCTGAACAAAGATGGAACGTTGTCTCCAGAGGCCGGACCGTATGCGGGGATGTCGACGGACGAATCGCGTCAAAAAATTGTGGCGGCCATCGAGTCGCTCGGTTTGCTCGTCGCGGTTGAGGATCGTCCTCACGAACTTCCCTTCTCCGATCGTTCCAAGACGCCAATTGAACCGTTTTTGAATGACCAATGGTTCGTCAAAATGGAAACGCTGGCGCAGACGGCGATGGATGCGGTGAGTGATGGTCGCGTTCGGATTAGTCCGTCACGTTACGCGAAGTCGTATCTCGACTGGCTTTCGGAGAAACGCGATTGGCCGATTGGTCGTCAACTTTGGTGGGGACATCGGATTCCGATTTGGTATTGCCAAGGTGCGAGCGAGTCGGAACTGGCAGCGGCGTTTGCGGGGCGAGACGACGTCAAATGGCGTTGGGACGACGAAGGTCAACAGTGGTGGATTTGCTCGGAACAGACGCAATTGGTTACCGACGCGGTGCCTGGTCATACGATTACGCAAGAAGAGGATGTGTTGGATACGTGGTTTAGTTCCGCACTTTGGCCGCATTCAACGCTAGGCTGGCCGGAACAGACGGCGGAATTAAAATACTGGTATCCGACGAGTGTGCTCATCACGAGCCGTGATATCATTACGCTTTGGGTGGCGCGCATGGTATTGACGGGACTTTTTAATCAGGGTGACGTTCCGTTCCATGACGTGTACATTCATTCAAAAATACTCGACGGTTTTGGCGAAGGAATGAGCAAATCGAAGGGTAACGGAGTGGATCCGATCGACGTCATTGGTAGTTTTGGAGCGGATGCGTTGCGGTTTGGTTTGGCTTATTTAGCGACAGAAACGCAGGATATTCGTATGCCTGTGGAGTTCCGCTGCCCGCATTGCGGCGCGTCGATTCCACAGACGAAAGAAAATCGGATTTTACCCTCGCTCGCCTGTCCGAAGTGCAAGCAAAAATTCTCAACGCAGTGGGCGGAAAAGCCGGAAGATCGCGCATTGCCGCGTGGTAGTGTGGTGAGCGAACGTTTTGAGATCGCGCGAAACTTCTGCAATAAGTTGTGGAACGCGGCGAGATTTACGATGATGAATCTCGAAGGTTACACGGCGCAACCGGTGATGGACGCGGACCTTGCGTTTGATGATCGTTGGATTTTAAGCCGTCTCTCGACGGTTACGAAACAGGTGACCGACGCTTTGGCGAAGTTTGAATACGCGGAAGCAGCCCGTGTGTTGTATGAATTTGCGTGGGACGAATTTTGCAGTTTTTATCTTGAAATGGTCAAAACACGTATGCAGGACGCAACTCAGCGTCCAGTGGCGCAGCGTGTGTTAGCCCACACATTGGATACATTGTTGCGTTTGCTGCATCCGTTCACACCGTTCTTGACGGAAGAGATTTGGCAATCGCTCGGTAAACTGGCATCGTCACGTGGTTTGGAACCGGTCGAGGCGACCGAGAGCATCATGACGGCACCGTGGCCAGAAGCGGTGACCGCTCACGAAAATCCGACGATTGAACAGCAATTCGCCAAATTTCAAGGCGTTTTAGGTGCGTTGCGAAACGCGCGAGCGCGCCAGAATATTCAATCGCGAGAAAATTTGGCGTTTGTCGTTCGTTGCGACGCGGCGACGGCGGAACTAATGAGTCCGATGACGAGCGTGTTCACGGCGATGGCAGGCGCGACACCACTCGCGTGGGGGGAAAATGTGGCCGTTCCGGCGCTGGCCGATCATTCGATTTTACCTGGCATGGAGATTTTCGTCGATTTGGCTGGACATATCGATATTGCCGCCGAGTTGAAGAAAAAACGTGACGAATTAGATAAAATCGAGGGGCGTATCGTTGCTCAGCAAAAGAAATTGTCCAACGAGAATTTCGTGAGTCGTGCTCCAGTGGCGGTGATCGAAAAAGAGAGAGGCACGCTTGCGGATCTGGAGGCTCAAGCCGTTGCGGTCCGGGAGGCAGTCGCTCGATTTGAAGCGATGTGATCCTAGCTGCCACGGGATTCGAGGCGATGTGAGGAATCCTTTGTCAAGGATTCCCACTCGCCGCACTGCGCGATCATAGGGATTATCAACCACCTTGGAGCGGTTGGCCATCCAAGCGTTTCTGCCTCGGTTTCTTGTTTGTGACCCTGTTTCTTATTCGGCGGTGGGGTAAGAACCGAGTAGAATCATTTCGGTGGCGAATAATTCGAGTGTCGTAATGACGGAGTGGCACAGAGGAAATTCTTTGTGTCCTTCAAATTCGATGTAAAACCAGTAATGATTTTTAAGCCCACGCACGGGAAACGACTCAATACGTGACAGATTGATCTCAAATACGCGGAAAATACTCAATACGTCGGCCAGTGAACCGCAACGGTGCGGCAATTTCAGCAGGACCGCCGTTTTATAACTGGATTTCCCACTAGACAGGGGTATCTCGCTCCGTTTTAACGCGGTTCGCGGTACCGTTTTCGTGGTGTTCGATACAGCATTTTCGAGCGTGTTAGGCTCGGTTAAATGGGCCGCTGTGGGTGAGGCTGGCGATTCACCCAGGACCAAAAATCGTGTATGATTCTCAGGATCGTCCTGAATGGAATCGGCCAGAATGTTCAACGGATACCGATTAACAAGCGAGACTGGACCGATCGCCGCGATTTCTGGACGTTCCATTGCGAGTGCCGCCGCCGCCGTTGTGCTGGGCGCATCACATAAAATCGCGTTCGGAAGATGCTCCGCAATCCAAGTACGACATTGAGAAATCGCTTGGGGTTTACTGTGAATTTCACGAATTTCGCTCATGAGAGATCGTGACAGCAGCGCATGATCAATCTGGATCGCTATCTCCGCGCAAATGGATTGACGATAGATCGTGAACGCGACCATGGTGTCGATAATGCGTCCATCCGTGGAATTTTCGACCGGAACAATGCCATAATCGGCTTCGTGGGAACACATCGCCTCGAACACCGCGGGGATCGTACGACAGGGGATAAAATTGCCGACATTACCGAAATACCGGCGTGCGGCCAGCGAGGAGTAACTTCCATCTGGACCGAGATACGCGATTCGTGTTTGCGGGGTGACAGGAAGAGGTCTAACCGATATCATCATCTGATTCTTTTTCCACAATCTTACAAAAGAACCGGAAATGACGCGTCACGCCTTCTCCGGCTCTTTTTTGAATAAACGCCGCGAATTTCACGATCCATTCGCTACTGTTTCTCGAAAAATTCCTTCGCGCCAACGGGGTCGGCCTTCATGCCTTGATCTCCCTCGTGCCAGTTCGCGGGGCAGACCTCGCCGTTCTTCTCTACAAACTGCAACGCTTGTACGACTCGCAACGCTTCGTCTACACAACGACCGAGCGACAAGTTGTTGACTACTTGGTGTTGTACAACACCCGCCTGGTCGATCAGGAAAAGACCACGCATCGCTACGGTGCCGTCCAGCAAAACGCCGTACGATTTCGCAATGGATTTACTCAGGTCCGAAAGCATGGGATACCTAATTTCGCCCAACCCGCCCTCTTTACGCGGCGTCATTCGCCACGCCAAATGGGTGTAGGCACTATCGACCGAACAGGACAAAACCTGCACGCCGAGCTTTTCGAACTTATCCACCGCTTCCGAGAAGGCGATAATTTCCGTGGGACAAACAAAGGTAAAGTCCAACGGATAGAAGAAAAGCAGGACATACTTCTTCCCTGCAAAATCACTTAAAGCGATTTCCTGGAAGCTCAGGTCAGGCATCACTGCCGTGGTTTTGAATTCAGGTGCTCTTTTCGCCGTCAGGACACCTCCGACAGGCTCCTCGCGATTTTGACAACAACAGCAGCAACATTTTTCATTCGTTTCAGTCATTTTAATCCCTTTCGTGAATGATGGGAATTGGAAAATCCGCAATTGAAAAATTTTGACTCGTGTTTTTCGCTCTGTCTATTATGTACGCCTTTCCAGCCGAGGAATAGTGTTACCCTACGACTTTCTCGTGAAATTCCATCGTATCTCGAATTTTTCCATTGAATTTGCGATTAAGGAGATGTGTCGTCATCTTGTGAATTTTGTAGGACATTCGGTTTTTTCGTCTTTTTTCGGGTGCCAGTTTTCGAGAACTTAACCTCAACGGTTCGAATGGTCCCTTCACGAGGAGCGGTTTTGCGAGGTTTTCGACGCTTGCTTTGCTTGTTAAATACCGATTTG
>JAQVKF010000108.1 GCA_028694795.1 Thermoguttaceae bacterium
TTTCGCTTTTAAAGCAAAACACCTACAAAGAAAGCATCGCCATGAAACGTCGCATGGCCGGCTGGAATGTCGGCTTCCTCGCGCAAGTCATTGGCTTGACAACAAGTTAGTGTGCGATTGCCCTGGCGGGGATGACCACATCGCCATCCCTCACCTTCGTCTTCGTGATCGTGATTCCACCGTTTGACTTCTCGTATTCAAAATCGCTTGCGGAATAGGCATTCTCCAATGGTACAAGCGCCCACAGGATCCAGAGCAAAAAGATACCCCTGATCCAACCTACCATCCATCCGCGTCGATGTCTGCAACTTCGCATTGGTTTACCCCTGTTTTCTATCCATGTAATTCAGTACTCTGCTAGCCCCACTCCACGTTCTGTACACAATGGTGATGGATTCCGCCGGCGTCTGTAAGAAGGATGCCCCGAGAACCATGCCGCCCACGTGAAGTGAATATTTGTTTTTTCACTTCATGATCTCCATGGCCACCACGCCAGCATCCACCAGTCCCATCAAAACGACCGCATTACCCCCCACGTCGTTTCGTGGCTTCTTCGACAGCGTGGAGAATTCGTTTCGCGTCTATAATCGCGTAGTGTTTACGGGTCGTCTCTGGCGACCGATGCCGCATAATCGCGGCCAAAATGGATTCCGGTAACACTTCTGCCCATCGTGCCGCGAAACTACGCCGCAAGTCGTGGGCGGAGGCAAACTTCGGTCCACCGCCACGGTGAGAGGTTGCCGATACAAGGATATCAGCCTTTTCGCCAATGCGAGTAATGATTTTCACTGCCCAATCGGGCCTCACATCCAAGCCAAAAACGCGGCCATTGCGTTCACCTGTAAATTCTTTGTCGATCCATTCCACACAATCCGGCATCACTGGCAACGTAACCGGTTTTCCGCGTTTATGTTCACGATAAATGATAACGTACCCATCATGGAATTTATCGAGAGAAATGCCTGCGGTTTGGGATTCCCATTCAATGGTGACAGCCTCCGAGATACGTAGTCCGGTAAACCAAATGCCTTCCATGAAACGTATCCATTTTTCCGCATCACCTTCTTTCATTCGAACCTCTTTGGCGACTTCGATCATTTTAGAAAATTCTGCAACCGAAATCGGTCGCCCCTTAGAAACTTCTTTTACCTTTGGGAACTCGATTTCTGGTACCGATTCGATCAGCTCTACTTTCTTCGCCCAATTGAGAGCCACCTGCAGATGAGAGAGGTAAGAAACAACGCTGCTGCGTGATATGTCCGCATTTGCGGCATAAGCGAGTAATGAAGCGGTTGTTATGTCAGTCAAATGAACCGGCTGCAAAATGCGTTCTATCGAGTTGAGGGCGGTCACATAGGCTCTAAACGTTTTCGGTTTTGCGTCGGAAAGGTAAACTCCCGAAAATTGAAGACGAAAATCTCTCCACGTGGTATCTCGAGCTGTTTCTTGCGGCGCATAGTTCAGCTGGTATTCCTTCGCCCCGGCCCGTTTCCAAGCCTCCTGTTCACCAATGCCACGGATAAACTCTTCTTCCCGCTTTCCATCTTCGCCGATCCACCAGAGAGAAAAATTGCCTCTGCCGCGACGCTGTACATGAACCACTATCATTGTGTACCTCCAATCGTTAAGCCTCCGACCGAGTCCAGTAACGATTATCGGAAGTTTTCCATTTTTTCTTTATGTTATATTTCCGCTATCCTTCCTAAATTGAAATTATGTAAGTCGTTATATATCAACATGTTACGACAACAAGACTTCTGAATGGGGTTCAGAAGGTCGCAAGTTCGATCCCGACATCCTCCATTTGGTAAGTGTTTATGCCGTGTGTTCATAAAACGCCCCCCAAGGGCGTTTTTTTATTTCGATGGGGTTTGGCTTGCACCAACATGACGCGTCGACCGGCCGTTCTTCTGTGGTGGTGCTCCGCTTTTAAGGACTGGATGGGATACAGCTCGCAAATCCAGCAATTGCGGGGCGGCATGATAGATTCCAATATGTTGCGTTTTTTTGTAGAGCGGATAGGTCGCTTTTTCGTTTTCCGCAGGTGACATCAACATCATCCGCCTAGGCGTGTCAAATCAGCTCACATCACGCAGGGAACAATCCGACAACACCGGACCAGTCCCACCACCAAAGCATACCACCGTCGGCACCCTTCCGCCATCTGCCGTCATACGCCTGCAAAGCGACACGTTGCTGCCAGGTTAGGGGGAACTATTTGTTGTAATGTTTCGACAAATGGTGGAATCTATCACCCATCCATCGCAATGTTTCGACTTAGTGCATCATGGTATACGCCAAGATGTTCGCGCCAAGCTGCAACGCCGACTCGCTTTCGTAACCATAGGCGTAAGGATGTTCGCACCCCTCCCAGCCGTTGCCCAAATCGAATCGCGTGTACAGCACCGCAAGCCGACCGTCGAGTTCAATACCTTCCAATTCCGGCTGCGCCAATTCACCATAGTCCTCATAAACTCGCGACGTATAATCACAACGTTCCAACTCAAAAATGGTCGAAAAGACAGGATGATCGCTATCCATCCGTTTGAGCGGAGTATCTGGGAAGATTTTCTCCATCGCTTGACGGAACGCCAGATCAAACCCGATCCGACCGCAACAGGCGTCCGCCAAAAGCGTTCCACCACCTTCTAAGTATTTTCGTATGATTTTTCCATCTTCATCCGACCAATGAAACTCGCGATGTCCCGTCATATACAGCATCGGCGCGGTCGCCACCGCCGCATCGGAGAGCGAAATCGTTTCGCGTTTGAACTTCACCTCAAGCGTCGAATTTTCCTGCGTATATTTCAAAAGATTATGTGCTGCGGAAGGGTCCGGATCCCAATCGCCATCGTGAATCAGCTGTGTAAATACAAAATCACCACGTCCCGATTCTTCCGCCTCGAAGTAAACTTTCGTCGTACTCAAAAAACGGGCGAGTGAAAAATTACCCAGCAAATAGGTCACTAAATTCGCTCCAAGCTGCCGCGCATGTTCGATCGAATAGCGTGTGCCACGTGGGTGTTCGTGGCCATCCCAACCACACGTCATGTCGACCGGCGAAAAAACCACTCCCGCTCGGCAGCCAAAATCAATCGACTCCAAGCAAGGAACATCGCTGCGCGTCGAGCCGTCGGCCTCTTTATAGGTCACTTGTTCGATCTTGTGAAACGCGGAATAGAGCGGATCTTCCGGAACCACTTTACGAAGCGGACGTCCTGGAAAAATCTGTTCCATCTCCTTCCGAAACGCTACCGCGAAATCGTTCCAACCACAACAGGCGTCACCAATGATCATTCCACCGTCCAGCACATACTGACGCAGCGAGTCGCGAATCTCGTCTGTGAGCGAAAACGTATTGTGTCCAGCCAACAAAATCGCTGGCAATTCACGCGGGTCGAACGAAAAATTCTGGAAATCAATATTCATCGGACGATACTGAATTCCCAACTGCGAATTGGTCCATTTCATCAGCGTATCGAGATCCGCGGGATCGGTCATCCAATCGCGTACCAACGAGCGTTTACCCTCTTTCGTGACCCACTTTGCGGTTCCAAGAGCCATTTTGCCGATCAAAGCGGGCGGCGAAGGCGGACGTTTCTTCTCGGTACGTCGTAGCGGCGTCGCAGGCAATGGCAGCGGTGGAAAACTCTCGCCACCACTTCGATGTTGCGGCGCAGCCTGTGGCGGTGGCCCACAATCGAGCACCTCGCCTGTATTCGCGGACGTATCCGCCCCAGCCGCCTCCGCCCCCCCCGTATCTTGGCCCCAAACTGGCATGGGCCCTAACAGTCCCCACCACGTTCCGCCAAAAACGGTACTCGCTGCACGCAACAATGTTCGACGCGAAATGGTAAAAACTCCCAACGCATCCGAATGGCAATCTTCGGTCATGCCCGCAGAACCCTCAGTCAGACCGGTCTTTTCGGCATCGGTCACCCTGTCTTGAGCCATCTCGCCTTCCGCTCCGAAAGCCGCCGTATGATCCATACCGCAAGCGTTCCCCTGATTCGTTCTATTCCTAACATGATCCGCATTGTGAGCCGTTTCAGAGGCCGAATCGCGAACCAAACCGCGAGCTGCGTCCCCATTCCGTTCTGTCCCGTATAAAAATTTTCGATCGGAACTTCGCATGTTACATCCTCCGAAACAGACGTCACCTTGATGATTGCTAAAATGAGAAAACGCCCGACCCGTCCGCCACACTCCCCGCCCCATGTTATTATACACCACCCCAACGCATGTGGCGAAGAGTCAAGCCGCCGAATTTCGACATCACTCGCAACCGTCCACAGATGAGCGATTCCTGCGGCTCGTCCCGTAGCTTGAGGGCTTCTGGCACATCGGACACATTGGCTCTGCAAATCGGATCGGAATCTTCCGGCGAATCAGGATCATTTCGCCGGATCAGTGAATCCACCGAGTCGGTTAATCTCGAAGATTTCGTAGTGGATTCACCCCAAACCAACGCAGACTCCCCTCACCGAGCGAGCGAACTCCAACCAGCGTCGCCTCCTCGCCACGTACACAGGAAGCCGGTATAGTCAAATAAAACTTGCCAAGAAAATCCTGTCCATTGCTCTCCACGCGAAGCGTATCGAACTTGAGCGACATGGTCCCATCATCCGACTTCCAAACGGTGGACTTTTGATCCGATTTGGGCAAATCAAATTTTAAGACTGCATTGCCGTTGAGTAGCAACTCAAATCCGTCCGTCTGTCGTTCTGTGGCATATCCCATACCGCCGGCGAAAATAAACGTACAGGTTTGCGTGTTTGGCGACACCTCCGTCCCTTTGACCTTGGCCGTTTCCCATTCCAACAGATTGCCGACTTTATCCTGACGGCAAACATATTGAATCGCGTCATCCCCTCGATAAGTGTACCAAACACCTGGTTCACACGACATCTTCCGCACACGCATACAACCGAGCATGGTGCCATCGGGCAAGGATATCTCCATCGGATTCGCATCGGTACGAATGGCGGGATCAAACGATTCACTCCGAATGTAATCGAGACATTGGTCGAGTAGCCAGAGCGATTCCGGTGTATCTTGCAACAGTTCAATCGCGAAAGTTGCCAACACTTTCGCTTCGGACGTATCGGACGCCCCATCCTTATTTTTCGGTTGGATACGATTTTCTCCAAGATATAGATAGTAGGAATCGCGTCCTTCGCCCACGGCGAGCGGTTCCATCGGCCCCAATGGCAGCGGTTGACTCATATCCTTCGCTCCACGACGAATCAGTCGGAACCAAAGTTCGTCCATCCACTGCGATTTTGGGAACGAACCGAACACCGGGTGGTCCGCAAACGCCATCCCGACTTGCGTGCCGATACTCCACCATCCCAACGCCACATTCGGTTCCTTTGCCGCGGACGATACCGCCAAAATCGCACGACCTTCCGCGATTCCCTCGCACAACGTTTCGATATCTTCCATTTCCACCACTAGCGCGGCGTTCGGATCGGATTCGCCCGGACGATATACCGATACATCAGTATACCGCTCACCGAACCAATTGGCCAATTCCGGCGCCACAACGATATGATTGAGCGATTTTTTCTCACGTTTTGGGAAAATCCACAACGTCCACCGATTCGTGGCCGCAGTTCCATCCAATGTGACGGTTACCTCTGCGCGGATAGGATTTTCCACCTCTGGGATGGATATCTCACCCTCCGCAATTTTTCCGGCAAAGCCCGCTTCAATGGCCTCGCAGGACAGTGTTCCATTCACGAGCGACTTGCGATCTCCCTGAACATCAGTATAGGTAATATCCCAACGCAGAAGTCCTGCCGTAATCGGTTGGGCATCGTAATGAGAGATACGAAACTCGGTATGAAAACAATCACCCTCGGTCACAATCGGAGCATCCAAATTGGTCGTCATCAACAGTGCGGTCGGTCCATTAAAATGGTAAAAATCTTCCGGCTGATTCCCATGCACACGCGGTTCCCAAAAAGCGTTCAACCACCCTTGCGCAGCGACCGTCGAACCTTGCGGAATTGACGCATCCACAATCGACCAGAAATAATAACCATCGCACGCCGGATCCAATCGCGCCGCTTCGAGTCCCTGTTTTTGATAGTATGCTTGGAGTTTTTCCATCGCCACACGACATGCCTCGCCCCACTTTTCAGAGAGATGACATTTTTCGAGCAACGCACGATATTTGTCCATACTGACAGGCGACACACGTACACCGGTGAACCGATTTTCTAAAGAGGGGTCCATTTTAATCGCAAGATTCAAATATTCGTGCGCAACGAACGGACGATCCAAATAATCCATACTGCCCACTGGCCACGGCACGATTAACGCACCACAATAATTCGGAACGCCACCGGTCGCAAAGTCGGAATTCGTCGGCATATTGCGACCGCCATCCTGATTGATCACCAATCGGTCTGGATCGTGTGTTTTCATCCACTGGTACATTTGTTCATCGAGCGGATAACCGAGATACCCCTCATTGCCGCCGCTCATCACCGCGAAAGAGGTATAACGCCGGTAATTTGTGACCAATTCGATCAACTCACGCATGGGATTGAACTCGAACGCCTCGGTGGGAACGTCGTGGTAATAGGGTAGTTCCGGTTGGAGCAAAAGCCCCATTTCGTCGGCGGCTTCAAAATATTCTGGCAGCGGCGCATGGGTATGGTGCCGCATTGCATTAAATCCGGCGGCCTTATAAATTTTCATATGTTCGAGGAAACGCTCCCGCTGTGGAGGTTCAATAATCTCGGCGGTATCGTAATTGTGATCCCCAGCTCCACGCAAAAAATACGGCTGACCGTTCAGATAAAACTGCCGACCACGCACCTCCAGTTTTCGCACACCAAACCGTTCCACACGTCCCTGTGTCGCCGCACCGTTCGCATCGCAAAGTTCAACGTCGGCCAAATATAAATAAGGCGATTCCGGCGTCCAGAGTTGACAATTTTCAATCGGAATACGAATGATTTGTTCACCAACTTCGTGGATCGCACTAGTCGTTTCTCCTACCACATCTCCGGCATGGGTCTGAATTTTCACACGAACCGTATTTTCGAGCGGAGTGACGTTTTCCACGGAGGCGATTGCCACGTGGACTTCCGCCGTTTTTTGATCCACATCGCCACGCACCCAAACATCGTCCAAATAGGTCGTCGGCATCGCTTCGAGTTCAATGTCACGGTAAAAACCACCAAAACGATGATTGGCCGCGTAAAGCCCTTTGTGTGAAGGGGTATCGTTCCGCACGATTGCCGTAATTTCGGCAGTTTCGCCCGGTTTGAGGAATGGTGTAATATTAAATTTTTCCGTTCCGCAATAATTATTTACATACGCCGCACGTTGACCATTGACCCAAAAATACGCCTCGCTTCGTACCCCACCGACTTTGAGCCATACCTGTGAATTTTGCCAGTCATTAGGAATTTCAACGGTCTTTCTATACAGTCCAACACCCATATAGATGTGTTTTAATTCCCAATCACCGCAATCCCACTTGCAGTCCCACGAGATACTCCGCCCCGGCTCGCCTACGCCCTGCGACTCCCAACAGCCGGGCACTTGAATTTTCCGTGCGGAAGACCAATCGAATGAACGGCTTCCCCAACCCGGCTCGCCTACGCCAAGCCGATAGGGAATGGCTTGATCCCCATACACAAAATCCCACTCGCCACGTAGCGAAATCACTTTTTGGAGCGGAGAACTAACCGCTGGATTAACGACGGCTATCGAACTTTCAACGCCCCACGGCGTATCCATTGAAAAAGCCGTTTCCAACAGAAAACCACCCATCAAAACGCCCGATAATACACATACATGAATCATCATTAACAAAGAGCAATTGGCTCGAAATGGATTCAAAAACATACGGCTTTCATTTTGAAATCGTCTTAGCATTTTTCTTGCCACTCCTTAGAGAGAACATCTGTTCATACAGTGTTTTTTTATACAGCTTATTGGGATACGACCTGCGCATCCTTCCCCCGATACCGTATACGTTATCACATCTGTTTCGCGGATACAATACACCGAAACCTGGGAATCATACAGATTCCGGTGAAAAAAGACAGATAGCAATCCCCTCTGAACGTGTCTATATTCATTCCATTTGATTTTGTGTTTACGACTGCAATTTTCGCCGCAAAATTGATTTTGGATAAGTCTAATCAAGCATTATTTCCGGCCAAAATAAGTACACCATCAAGAATCTGGTAACCCGAATATTCTCAAACCCAAATAGATCAGCCTACGAAATAGGAATTCACAGATCAGCTCACAGAACATGCGTCACCAGGATGTCGGTTTAATCGAGATTCATCGTAGAACCCTCGAATCGTATCTCGTCGGAATCCAACGGTGACGTACGCTCACGAGCCAATGGCAACGAGCAAACAACGACTCGCACATGATGTTCTTCAAAGGTACGACGTGTCGTAAAATCCATACGATCGGTCACCAACACGTCCATTTGGTCCGTTTCCGCGAATCGTACGAATGATTCACGTCCGATTTTACGATGATCGCAGAGCACAATCGTCTGACGCGCGATCGAAATCATGGTTCGCTTCGTTTCCGCCAGTTGGAGATCCGCCGTTCCCGCACCATAGGCCGCCGAGAGTCCACTCACGCTCATCATCGCCTTGTCCACACGAAGTTCTCGCATCATGCGCTGACCTGGGGGACCAATCGTACAGTGGTAATTTCGGTAGAGCGTTCCGCCGGAAAGGATCACATGGATATTGGGAAACGATTCCAAAAACAACGCAATCGCCAAATCGTTCGTGACGATGGTCAACCGTTCATGTTCGGTCAAACATCGAGCCAATTCGAGCGTTGTCGTTCCCGAATCAAGAATAATCGTATCGCCATTTTCCACCAGTTTCGCCGCTTCCGCCGCGATCGCTTGTTTGCCGAGCAGGTTATCGGGCAACAGCGGATGTGGCAGCGGCATGGCATCAGACGAGACTTTTTCCAACGCTCCGCCATGGGTCCGCGTAATTAGGCCCGCTTGATCCAATTCACGCAAATCGGTCCGAATCGTGGCAGGAGACATCTGCAATAATTGGCAAAATTCAGGGACCGTGATTTTTTTGCGTTCCTGGAGCAATTCCAGCATTTTCTTTCGACGTTCTTCCGTGAATAGAGGCGAGTCCATCTGATTCGCTTTCGTAACTATAGGCTATGGAACGGGGATGAGCGGCAACATGGGACACTTAGGGACTCGGCTTAGGAAATGCCGGTTCTTGCGGAATCGGGGCTTGAAGTCCATCCAAAGCGGGAACGGCTCCCGACGCGGCAGAACCGTTCGCGACGGGTGAACTTCCTGTCACAGTCCCCGTCGTATCAACCTGCGTCGCGGCGGGAGGTGGTGGAATGATGGGACCTGGCTGCGAGACGTTCGATGGCGAGGAATTCAGCGGAGTTCCCCCCACAGTGCCAGCCGCTTTCGCCGTTTGTTCCAACAGTATCGCATACTGGTTGACCAGGGTACGCACAGCCACGAATTCCTGACGTACGGTCAAGTTATGGTACTGAGGATCATTGGCCACTTTGGTAAAATTCGCCTGAGCCGCTTGGATTGCCGCAAGCGAGGGAAGTGATCCACTCGGCGTATAAATTTCCGTTGGTAACGCCAGAAAGGTTTTCCACTGATCGTCCAACAATGGTTGTAGTTGAGTCGCGGCATTGGCGAGACTTTGACGTACCGTTTCCAAGCCCGTTGAATTGCCGGAGTACTGCTGAATCGTTTCGAGCAATCGTTTGGCCGTTGCGGGAATTGACTCATTCGAGGTGGCGGTGGCATAGTACGCCTGCCCGGCGGTCACATCAATATCGACAACGGTACCATCAATCGCCGCACCAGCAAACAGACCGCGTGTCCGAGAATAAGACAAAATCTCCGACTTCATTTGGATATCCGTTGCCAACGAGGCCTGACGGCCAACCGGACCAGCCGAAGCCGCCGCATCCACGCCAAGTGTCAAACGTCGATCTTCATTGATAATGGCATTGACACTCTTTTGCGTCCGTAACACAAGGATAATATCCATTGATTGAACGCCCGCTTGGAACCCCGCCCCCGCGCCGGTAAGCGTCACAAAGACCGGCGGTCGCCATTGCCCCGTCGTCGTATCACGAACAATCAACACCCCTTTGCCATGCTGAAATGAACCAATAAATCCTAATTTCAACATACCTGGAACGACCACCAAACCGAACGCTTCGGTAAACAAACGTTCTGGTATCGAATTCGCCGGAATCTTCATAATCTCATTGAGCACATCCGTGGCATCCACCACGGTGTCGTTTTCTTTCGAAGCACGAGCCGCCTGCGGCAAGGCAGCCCCCCAAGCAGAATATGATAACATGTTTGTGTTCGAAAACTCCCAGACCGATCCCATTGCCAACGCACCCGCCGCAACACCGGACATTTTCCCAAAAAATTGACGACGTTTCATCAAAAGCTCCATCCGTTGATTATTTTGATTGGGATTCTGAAAAAGCGACACCGTTCCACCTATGGACAGTCTCACATCTAGGGCGTGTTCACGCGTCACGATCGTGTGATGATCCACCGGTCGTGATGGTTTATCGTGTTCCGCGACCATCGCCGCGACGGTTATCTGCCATGGTTACGGCTCAAGACCATTTCGGTATCCATTCAACGCGGTGATTTACCGTTGTAATCAAACCCGGTCACCCCGAGTTTCGTACGAAAGACCGCCTTTTTCGCGGCGACGGTCACATACAAATAACCGTCACGGAACGCGCAGTTGGTCGATTGCGAGCCGCCCGCATCGTATTGACGGAGCCATTTTCCCGTCGCCAGATCGACCACATTCACAACGCCCGCCGTCCACATACCGACGTAAATACGTCCCTGTGTATCGAAAACCAGGCCATCGGGATCATGTTTGCCGCCGACCCATTCGACACCATCCACCACCCGCGTTTCGAGTGGAAATTGAATCAGAACGCGACGATTGGAAACCGTGCCATCCGCGGCAAGATCGTACACCAGAAGACGATAAAGTTGACTCTCACTGACCACGAGTTTCGTCTGATCGGGCGAAACGGCCACCCCATTAGGAAAGGCCAAGCCGGTACCTATTTGCGTCACATTTCCCGTTTGAATATCATAACGATATACACCACCGACCAGCTTTTCAGCATTCGAGCCAGTCGGATCGGTGAAGAAAATATTGCCCGCTAAATCTAACGCCACATCATTCAAACCATGAAACGGTTTTCCCTCGAACGTGTCGGCGAGAATTTCGCACGATTTGCCGTCTTTCGCGATACGCAACAGCCGTGCGGCACTGTCATCCGCCGCCAAAATTCGCCCTTCACGATCCACTTTCAACCCATTGGCTTTGGACAAACGCCCCTCGACCGGCGCCAATTCCTGAAGATCACAAAAGACCTCCGCTTCGCCAGCGGGCGTAATTTTGCCAATTTTGCCCGGACCATTGTAATTCACCACGTACAAATTTCCATCGGCATCGAAAGCTGGACCTTCGGCAAAGGAAAAACCATCCACAAAAAATTCGGGCAACACCGAATGCGATGCCGGAAGTTCTTGCGCGAAACTCGGTTGCAACCCGACAAAAGCCGCCCAAAGCAAGCCCATCCACAGTGCGGAACAGAACCGCAGGATCGTCGTTCTCATCGTATCCCCTTATTTTTGGTAGGTGTTTTAGAGGTTATCCTGTTCGAATGAACCGATGTTTCCCGAATGTCACATATCGGGGCTGGAATGCGTTATGTTTTGTTCTATCGTTTTACCACGACATAATCAAGCCCCGCGCCAGGACTCCATTGATTTTTCGATTCAATCGCCAATCCACAACGTTCAAAAATACCTTCGAGCACCCAATCGAACGTACTGTATTCGTTTCGGATATGGGTGACCGCCTCCTGAGAAACTTCACCATGATTGCGAATCGTTCCGAGCCACTGTTCGATTCCTTGCCGATAATCAGCGATTACAAAGGGAAACACGACATCCATGAGGTAGAATTTTCCCCCGGGTCGTAACCATCGGGTCAATCGTTCGATGGCCACGGCCTTCCAGAAATCGGGCAAATGGTGTAGAGCCACCATCGAGACGATCGCATCGACCGACGCCTCGCCAGCGGGATGATCATAGGTCAAAAATCCGGCGCAATGAGTCGTTACATTCTCAATCTTTTGGGCGTCCATTTTTTTTGTGGAAGAGCCAACATCGCCGGTGAAATGTCTACCGCATCGATATGGCGGCAAAACGGTGCCGCGTTCAACACAAAGGCCCCCGTACCACAACCGAGATCAATGACGGCATCGGTCGGTTGAATCCACAAACGTTCGATAATGGCGAGCGTTTGTTGGCGGTAGTCTCGGAACTGTGTATGCCTCGCGTCATACGCCTCGGCGACCGAAGTATCCTGGTAATCGACTCCCGCCGCTGTTTTTTCGTCAAAAAACCACACTGGAATAGAATTCATCGTTATTACCTCTATATTCTCTCAACAGGTTACCGTCATTCTGAAAAAAGCCTATCGATGATAGGCTCCTGTATGATGCGAATTTTAGACAACACCTACGTGCTCACATCATTATGTAGTAAAAAGTCGAGGCCGAGAACGAAGCGATCGCAATCGACCTATCGAATCTACCGCTAAACATTCCATTTTCACCCACCACGTGTCCATTACCGGCAAATCGAAAGAAAATACCCAACACAATCAGTCGATCAACTTGCATTGATCGACTGATACGGCAAAATGAAAAGACTTTTTTCAACACGGCAAGCGGCTTAAAATTTCAGTTCACCACTCAAGACGAACCCATCTTTGAGCTTATAATTGAGATCTGACCGATCTTTGTATCGAACTTCACGGTTGAACGCCCAACCGATCCCCAGCGAACCATATGGAGCACTGGCCATCTCGCCCATTCCGAGCGTCGCGAGAATTCGCAAATCGGACACGTCCACCTGGTCTTTGTAGGCCCCCGAATTTTTAATCGTCCAACGACCACCTCCATACGAACCGTGAATCATTAACCACAGATCGTTCACTCCGGCCGAGTCAAACTTGTATTTAAGACGCGCATCTGGGTAATAAAGGTCAATCTGTACAGAATCGTCACCAGCAGGATTCCAGATCAAACCGCCGCCGGGTACCCAATTGTAACGATCACGAGCGGTATAGTACACGCCGCCTTTAATCGCCCATTCGGGAGAAAATCGGTAAGTTGCCAGCGCCTGCCAAGGAAATCGCCATGAATCTTTGTTGATCACCTTGATATCCGTACCGAGCCACGGTGCGACACCGAGTTGGAATGACAGATTGTCGCCCATTTTCGGTTCCCACCAAAACATCGTGTAAAAATCGTACACAGACCCAGGTAAATTCCCTGGCGGGTAGTAGGTACCAATTTGCTGGCCGCCATCTCCGTAAAGTGGATATCGATATCCCACATCCGGTCCGGTAAACCACGTAACTTT
>JAQVKF010000109.1 GCA_028694795.1 Thermoguttaceae bacterium
CTTTTCGCGCTGTTGACCCAATGTATGGAGCTGAGCCGGTTGACCGACGGAGCGATCGATATTACGTCAGCACCACTCACGGAACTATGGAAAACCGCTCGTCAACAGGAACGAATTCCTACACAAAAAGAGATTCTGGCGGCTAAAAATTGCTGTGGATATATGGGGGTTGAGCTGAATCCGGAGTTGCGAACGATTCGTTTTTTACGTCCCGGAATGCGCATCAATTTGGGGTGTATCGGCAAAGGTTTCGCGTTGGATGAGACAGCCACCATTTTGACCGAGGCGGGGATTTGCGATTTTCTTTACCATGGCGGATACAGCAGTATTTTGGCTTCCGGCTCGAAACTGGGCACTAAACTCCAGTGGAATTCGCCAACGCTATCGGCTTCCACATCGCCGTTGTGTGAGGAATCGTCCCCTACCGAAGGCGGGGAAATGTCGCAAGGGATGGTGACCGAATCCACCTCCCTCTGTGCCGCGAAGTCAACCGCCGATGCTACGGCGACTGAGAACGTGGTAGGCCATGGTACGGCTGGCGTCCATGCCGCGGATGTGGCCACTGGTATGGAGTGGGAACGACCGATGGTGAACGATTCTTCCGAACGGAGCGATTCTCTTCTTGTGGAAGAAACGCGTTCGTCCGAATTGGTCAAAGCGGAGTGGGTGGAGGCCGATAATCCGCATCGTCCACAAAATTATCCGCAAGAAGTTTCGGAAGCATCGGATATTTCGCCAGAGGATACGCCCTCTCGAGCGATGGAGTCCGAGGTGGGTTGGTGGGTTGGGCTGCGTGATCCGCTTCATCCGGAACGTCGGATCGCACGCCTTCGGCTTCGGAATCGTGCGATTGGCACGAGTGGTTCACAGATCCAATTTTTCCGGTATCATGGTCGGCGGTATGGGCATTTGCTGGATCCGCGTACAGGTTGGCCGCCACAAACGAATCGTGCGGTGACGGTCGTTGCCCCAACTGCGACGCTGGCGGATGGGCTTTCGACCGCTTTTTACGTTTTGACGCCGGAAGAAATTGCCAATTTTTGCGAAACTTACGCAGAACGTTTTCCGGGATTGGCTGTTTTGCTGGTGGATGCGGAAGAGGACGGCGGATGTGAAATCTATTCACACGGATTCGCGGATGGCGATCTTGAAACTTTTTAATACTTGACGGGATCTTCGTACCTGGCGGGACCAAGGTGGATGGGGAGCGTGAAAAACTTCTAACGCGAGTCCCGTTTTTCAACAGAGAAGTCCTTGTGGAAGCCTGTTTTTAAGCGTCGCTTTTCGTGGTGTTTGGTATCTCGAAAGATGGGAAAAGATCGGTGAAAATTTTGGCGTAAATACGTATATATCTCGGTCGGACTCTTGAGTTATCCCTCTTCTATCGATTAAACTGGAGGAATGTGAATTTCCATTGGGAAAAGGCTGTCTCATTCCGCAATGTTGCTTAAGCCTAGCGGCTTCTGATGGTTCGACGAGATGGGTAAAGTCCTCCCGATGTTTTCAATTGGAATGATATATACAAGCGTATCATGGGAGATGCTCGATGAGTTCTGATGAATTATTGAAAACTGCGAAACCGTTGGATCACGAAGAAAAAACGCCGCTGTTACCGGCGGGAATGCTGTTGGGCTTTAGCCTGGTGACCATTCTATTTCCTTTATGGGGCTTTGCGAACGACATCACCAATCCACTTGTTAAAGTGTTCAAAGATATCTTTTTGATCAGTAATACGCAAAGTAGTCTCGTTCAAACCGCTTTTTACGGTGGTTATGCCACCATGGCGATTCCCGCGGCCATTTTTATTCGGCGTTTTTCCTATAAATCGGGTATTTTGATCGGTCTTCTTTTGTACGCTTTAGGAGCTTTCATTTTCATTCCTGCTGGCATGTTGGAGAATTTTTGGCTCTTTTTAATCGCGTTGTATATTTTGACATTTGGTCTTGCGTTTCTCGAAACGACGGCTAATCCGTATATTCTTTCGATGGGAAGCGAGAAAACGGCGACACAACGTCTCAATTTCGCGCAGGCGTTCAATCCGCTTGGTTCGCTGATCGGTATGGTTGTGGCGAGTCAGTTTATTCTGGCTAATCTGGATGTCAACGCCTATCGTAGCGAACGGGATCAGGTGTATCAACACGCGATTGCGAATGCTCAACAATATGTGTCGCTCTCTACGGATGAGGAAAAAGCGGCGTTTTTGACCACCGTCAATGCGGAACAAAAGGCCAAATTGGATACGGCGGTGTCCCTAACGGCTGCGGATATGGAAAAAGCGATAGAATTGAAAAAAGTAGCCGGTGATGATCCATGGAAAATTCAGGAGCGTAGAGACGGACTTGTCACGGAGGATCTTTATGCGTTGCCGCAAACCGATTCGGGACGTTATGAAGCGACGAAGACACACGATCTTGGTTTCGTCCGAATTCCCTATGTGACGATTGGTTGCGTCGTGTTGGCAATCTTTTTCATTTTCCTCTTTTCACATTTGCCGGACACGAGCAGTGAGGATCGCAGTATTCGTTTTTTTGAAACTTTCGGACGTTTGGTGAAAAATCCCGCGTATATCGGCGGTGTCATTGCCCAAACGTTTTACATTGGTGCCCAGATTATGTGCTGGACGTATATCATTCATTATGCGACCACGTTGTTGGGAATGAGTGCGTCTGATGCACAAAATTATAATATCGTGGCGATGGTGATCTTTTGTTGCAGTCGATTCGTCTGTACTTATATGCTAAGATTCGTTTCGCCTAGTAAATTGTTGCTTGTACTGGCTATTGGAGGCATGGCGACGACGTTAGGGGCCATTTTCCTGAGAGGTATGCCTGGTTTATATTGTTTGATCGCGATTTCCGCGTGTATGTCGCTTATGTTCCCCACGATTTATGGCATCGCTCTCGACGGGTTGGGCGAGGACGCGAAACTTGGTTCCGCCGGACTGATTTTCGCGATTGTGGGTGGGGCGTTGATGCCGCCGCTGCAGGGATGGATCATCGATATCGCAAGTGTGCGGACGTCCTTTTATCTGCCTTTTATCTGTTTCGTCGTTGTCGCAATTTACGGCGTAGTCGCCACGATCCACCGTCGTCAAACTGCCGTTGGATCATGATCATTCTGATAAAATCCATGTCTGATATGATTTCGAAGGTCGTACAGATGCCGTAAATCGCACTGGGATCGTATCAGCCAATGGGTACCATTTTGCGTCCATGTGTCAACAGATGTCGGTATCCAGCTTGGTTTCGAGCCGGATAATCTGATTGTCGAAGGAAGTCATGATGGTGTGACCTGGGGGCACGATTAAAAAGTCGTTCGTGTCCCATGCTCCCGCGAGCAAAGCGTCGATGAGAGTGGAACTTCCCTCGATTTTCTCAAACGTGAAACTCTTTTCCTTCGCTTTATGTTGGGCTTCCTGTTCGAAAAAACTTGGTGGTCCGACGTGTGTATCAATGTATAAAAAGCCGTGATAGTTTTGTGTTAGGTTTCCGAGCCTTTCAAACAAAAATTTGGCGTTCTCCTCACCGTATTTCTCAACGAGCTGTTCCAATGTCCAGTTTAACCCATTGCGGGCGGCCATCGAATCCTGAGCGAGATTTTCACCACGTTCGATCCAACCGGAAGTCAGGTAATAATAACCTGTGTGCGACTCAAAAACCTTGGTATAACGGGAACGGCCGCCAAGAAAGAGCGTAATGCAATCGTGAGCGCGTGGCAAAACCAACGGTATTGTTCGAGAGGTGAGTCCAACCACGCCATTGTTACATAGCCCATAACCGAGCAAAATCGCTTCGTAATCCGATTCGTTGACGGAGGCCAACGCTTCCTGAAGACGCGCAAGCATCTTTGCTTGACCGATGTCATGCAATGCCTTAGGCAAAAAAGTGACATCAATTTGATGTGGTGAACGTGCAATCGCCGCACTCATTTCCCTGTACAGAATTTCACATGCCAATAATTTGAATCGCATAACCTATGACAACTCCATCGATACTCATTTTGGCGAAAAATATAGCGGTTTAACTTCACGGAAACGTTTTTTCCACGAAAAAATCGTGGATGGAAACACCCAATCGAAAGAAATCGTATCAGGCTACTGGGGAACTTCCACATCAACTCGTTTATTCGGGTGGTATATTCACTACTTCCGGTAGTGGGGTTCGGTATGGATCTTTTCCATTACCTGTGTCCGTTCGAAATTTCTCGATGGTGAGAATCAGGGCCGTTGTGACCTCGCGACAACGATTCGCCACGTCATTGACTTGGAATGGGTCGTCCTTACGGAGGTACAATTCCGCTGATTCTGGTTGAGCCACCGAATACCGAAGATACCAATATTCTGTAATGATCGCGAATTCTTGATTTTCGCTCATCGTCACGATGCGGTCTCGCCCACGTGCCGTTGAATGGAATGAGCTTTGCGAATGCGTATTCGCGTTGGTTTCCAATCGTTCGGTTTTCTTGGTTTCCGGAGGTGGGAAAAGGTGCCAATCCATGAGATTCGCATTAAGACGAAAAGATGCCTTCTGTAATCCAGCGAGCTCCGATAAAATAGCGGACAAATCGGACGGTTCTGCCAGATTTTGCGAACGCACGGCACAAATGCGACCCTCAGGAAGCCGTAAAATCGCGGGAAAATGCGTCAATTCGGCATAGAGGTTCGGATAATCTCCGATATTCAAATGTTCACCCATCGGAAATCCGCGAGTTCCCATCAGCAATAAGGCGGTTTGCCGACCGATAGTGTCTTCATTCAGCCATTCGATTAAAGGTGCCAAACAAAGATCCAGCAGCGACATCTGTCCAGCATACGCCTGTTGAATTCCCAGAAGTTCATCCGGATCGTAGTTTTTTTTCAGTTGATAACGTGGTACCCATGCGGAATCTTGCAAATCTGGGTCGTCATATTCCACATATTGCTCCCGAAACTCGAAGGGAGCGTCCCAAATTTGCCCAAGCGATTCCAAATGCGACCAGAATAAAAACGAGGGCGTCGAATTTTCCGAAAGATAAGTGAGTTGTTCGTACATCTCTGTGAACAAACGCACGGATTTCGCTTCTTCCCAACGCTTCGCACAGTGAGGGCGAGGATCGTTCGGTCCTTGATCTGTGCGAGATCGCAGATCAGACATGGACGTCTGTTCCGTATTGACAGTTTTCACGTGGCCAAAAAACGAAACCTCCGGCATTGCTGAGACCGTCGCGGAATCCGTGAGCAGGTACGTGTCCCATCCCTGTTGCTGAACCGCTTGAGGTAACAAAATAGGCGTATGCTTCGAGGATGCTGCGACCCGCAATTTCCACGCGAGAGGATGTTCGCCGGTCCACAAGGTACGCATTTGATCTTCAATCGCGGATGACGTGGCAAAACATTGTTGAAAAACGATACCTTCCGCAGCCAGACGATTCCAATTCGGTGTATGAATCCAACGATTACCAAGCGGCTCGACGAAAGCCCAATGGAAATGATCCATGCTGAGAACCAATAAATTCATACAACCCCTTTATGTTTTGCTGAAGACTAACCCCGATTCAACGGTATCGGTGGATGCACTATCCCCCTGATACCGCAATCGCTGACCACTTGTGGAAAACGACCGGACATGAAATCCACGCCACCCGCCCAAGGGGAGTGGGGCCGAAAAACGTTTGACAATATAGCTTCTCGACCAATGTGAAGCTGATCGAGAGTTCCCAGAGTATTCTATCGCGGAAACGTTTATATTGCGAGGTCGTTTTCGAAAACAACTACTTCAAAAGTGCGATGGGATCACTACGCTTCGACCCAACCGTGCGCGTCGCGGACGGCGAGCATTGCGGCAAGGATGTGATTCCATGTTTCCGGCTTCATCATTACTTCATTCGAGAACATACAGCCGTCCCAGCAAAGGTGTCGAATTTTTTTCGTCAATTGACCATGTTCACGCAGCCAAAAACCAGCCCGATAAGGAATATCGAGCCTGCCATTGGGATCGTTCGCCGGACAGTGTCGGCCTGTTTTATCATGGTCGCCGGTACCGTGAACGGTTCCGTCATTTTGCGCCACGTGGAAATCGAGCGTCCAAGGTCGCAGGGCGTCGGTCAATTTCGTGTACGCCGCATCGAACACGGCTGTGTCGGCCCAATCGAAATTCGCGGGAACGAGTGCGTCTTCCGGAGCGTTGTATCCCATCAAATAGAGCAATGTGTGCGACATATCCGCTTCAAATCCAAGGACATCCGGCTGATTGACTCCTTCGAGTAATTCCAACATTCGTCGCCACGAGTGCATGCCACCCCAGCAAATCTCGCCTTCCGCAACCAGTTTTTCACCATAGTCTGCGGCAATTTTACAGGCGTCGTTGAGTGTCGTGATGATTTTCTTCTGATTTCCTTCCGGATCAACACACCAATCTTCCACACCGCCGGAGGTGTCGATACGCACCGCCCCATTTGGACGAATCCCCATCTCACGAAGACGTTTAGCCACATGACAACCTTTACGCACCTGAGCGAGGAAATTCCGACGTTCTTCATCCGAGCCAAAAGCGGAGCCGCCACCGGTACCGCCCCAAATCGGCGCGACGACGGTTCCAATTTCCAAATTCCGTTTCGCTGCCTTGTCCGCAAGCTCACGAATTCCATCGTCTGAGGTCATGCAAGCGTCGATATCGATATGCGGAGCGTAAAGAAATAGATCGAAGCCATCAAATTTGACACCATCAACCTCTGCCGCCGCCGTCAGATCCAGCATCATGTCGATACCGATTGGGGCATCCCCGCCCTCACCCCCTTTGCCAACCACTCCAGGCCACGCCGCATTATGAAGTTTGGGGTAATTATTGAGATGTTCACTCATTGGTACACTCCTTTTGTATTCATCTTTTTGGCAAAATTAGCTCTTGTCTTGAGTATGACGAAAAAATCTCCCGGATGCAAGAAGCAAGCGCGAATTCGGCGAAGATTTCCAGGGGCAAAAATCTTGGTGAAAAACAGACGCGAACAATCGTGGTTGAAAGCGTAACGATAAAACCAACGCCACCATGCGGGAACCATGCCACTTTCTGAAAAGGCAAACCGCATGGAATTTTTCCAATCATTCCATAATATCCGTTCCGGTGATGGATGGTCGTTTTCCGAAGCTGAATGCGCAGAAGCTGCCATGTAATGGATGACAATGCCACGGCCTTGATTCCAAAGAAGCGTCCAAAGGCTGTCGTAAAACGCTTTCGTGTTGGACGTCTGATACGCCTCGTTGAATATGGTTCGAACGGCGTAAATTCCTCCCAACGATTTGGCAAGTGTGGGAGTGTGCATCAGCGATTGCGGTTGCTGGACATAACTATACAATACGTCAGGAATCGTAACGATACGAGTTGAACGAAGAAACGCCTGAACACTGAATAAAATGTCTTCGCTGCACATTGCCTGAAGATCCATTCGCAAATCATGGATGGTTTTCCTAAGAAAAAGACCATTCCAAACGAGAAAAAACTTACGACTATGTTCAAATGCAATTCGTCGTTCGTCTGCTTGTGTCAGATCAAAAAATCCCGTTCTAGGAGAACGTCGCCGAATTTCCTTCCCGTCCTGATCGACCAAGGAAAAACCACATTTGACTTGATCGGCGTGGGTCCGTTCCGCAATGTGGACCAAATGTTCACACATTTGCGACGCGAGCTGGTCGTCAGAATCTACAAATTGGACATATTTTCCGCATGCCATATCCAATCCAACGTTTCGTGCCGCAGAAACCCCTTGATTCGAAGACAGAGTAAATATCCGTACACGCTCGTCTTTTGCCGCATATTCCGCAAGAATCGCCTCGCTACCATCTGGTGAGGCGTCGTTCACGACTAAAATTTCAAGAGATGGATACGTTTGGGCTAATACCGAATCGAGGCACTTTCGTAAGTATTTTTCCACGTTGTGTACCGGAATAATGATTGAGACAAGCGGAGAATCCATAACGAAAAAGCCTCGATGATGACAACGAAAAAAAATCCGCTCGTTTCGTCCTATTGGAAAAGAGCAGCCCGTGTCTTTCGATACAAACCATGAGCCGGTCACGAACTCGCGTGACCGGCGTTTTCATGGAAAAACTATTTGCCGCAGCAGCACGAACAACCCGACTGTTTGCGATAATCGCCGACGTTCGGCATATTCGGGTGCGTATCCGGACCAAAGTAACGCAACGCGACGAGCGGCTCGCCACCATTGTTCTCGATGGTGACGCCAGCCGCGGCAGCTTCCGCCGTGACGAAGTATTCGTCGAAGGTTTCTTCACCAAAGCAGATCATCGCCGGCGTTTGCGCACGATTCGGACCAATTTTACCCGAACCTTGGACGAAAATCCAGCAGCTTGCACCCGCATCACGCAACGTGACCTTTGCGCCCGGCATGACCGTCAGCTCTTTCGCCGAAATCATTTGGCGACCGCAGACAATACCGTAGCAAATCCACTTGTCCACATATCCAGCACCAGAGTTTGCCGGATCGACGATCGGTTCGAGGTAGTTATTCTCTTTGAAGTACGGGTCTACGTTGCGATCCCAATCGAGTTCGTCTACAATGAAGTCGATGTCCTGATGTTTTTCTTTCGGCATATCTTTCACGAGCAGATCCCACGGTACATAACGGCCCTCGACAATCGACTGATACATACCGAATACGTCCGAACCCCACTGTGGTTCATACGTACAGAGCGAACCTGGCGCGTGCAGCACGCCTGGAGGAACGAGCCAGCCCGAACCACGTTTCAGGCGATATGCCTTCGAGTAATCCAAAATACCGTTGTCACCACGGTTCCAATTGGCGATACACTGGCGAATTTCTTCCTTTGTGGTACCCGGTTCCAAGCCCATGAACGTGTAACAGAAGTTGTTATCCACGTTGTTCATCTGTGGCGAGAAGTAGTACGCTTCCGGTTTACCATCTTGACCGACAAGAGCCGCGTGTTCGAACTGCTGATGCATATGGTGCGGAATCGGACCCATATTGTCGAAAAATTTGGAGTAAATGGGCCATCGTTTGTACTTGTCGTACATCGCTGAGCCGATCATGCGCGTACCCGATTCCGAAACGGCGTCCTTGAGCAAGAATCGTTCGCCTTCGAACAGAACGTAACTTTGACCTTCATCGGGAAGACGACCATCGTTCGCCGCATCGGTCGTGCTGCCGAACCAACGTTCATCGATACCACCGCGGTCAGCACCATAGGCGTACCAGTCGTCTGGATGCAATTTGATGCGTTTTCCGGGCTGTAAGAAGCTACGCGGTACCCAGTTGGGAGCCAAACGCAAAATACCACCACCCGCGTTGAGAGCGCGGTCCAATGCGGAACCAATGTTATCCTTCGCCACGACGGCTGATCGATACGGCTGTTTCATATGAGGCCTTTCCTTGGATTAAATAATGAACACCGTCTCCGAAACGCGTGGGGTATACCGATTCCGGTCAAAAATGAGGGCTGGTTGGAGTTCGACCGAGGGCGATTTTGACAACGAGCAATCGCATGAGTGGTCGCCAAACAGACGGATCGAGTGTTAACCTCTTGCGACGCATTTAGGAGCGGCACTTGACGTAAAAATGGACACATTCTTTGTTGTAGCTTTCTTTGCCATGAAATGCAACACATTTTTCCTTAATTTTTTGTCAGTTCCCAAAATTTTGAATAGGAAATACAGTATCCCGGTGTATAACGGGGAAGATACGGGCGAAAATAACGTGGAATAGCGTTTTTTACCACTCGATATTTTCACCTATTTTACTCCGCTTACGCTTATCTGTTTACGCTGATGAATGCCATATGAGACCGCTTCTGATATCGGTCCGATGGATCTGATGTTGACGGGGGACGATGGAGACTCTGATGCCAATGTGTTATCAACGAGGAGGGTGTTCGATGGGGATAGAAAAAAATACACGTCGGTCCGGCTTGACATTCGTGGAGGTATTGGTGTCGATTTTCGTGATTTTATTTTTGATGTTTCTGTTGTTACCCATGGTTTGCAGTGCGCGACCTGCGGCCAGGCGTTCCTTTTGTTGTAACAATCTAAGGCAACTCAGCATTGCGGTTGCCACCTATGCTGATTCTTTTGGGATGCTGCCATCCGCGGTCAATGACGGACCATATATGCGCGACGCCGACGGAAATCGTGTGTATACTTATGGTTAGCGATTTTCGGCTTTTGTACCGTTATTGCCCTACCTAGATACACGAGCGACCTATGAAAAGCTCCGTTTGGATCAAACAAGACGAAAGCAGTCAAAATCGCGAGGTCATGCGTGAGCAAATTTTGGTGTTAGGTTGTCCAAGCGATATCGGTGTTGATTCCGACAGTATAGATGATAGTGGTTGGACGAATTACGTGGTCAATACGGACACGTGGTGCGGTTTACGCCGACAAACGACGCTTGCGCTGCTGCCGAAACCTATGCCGAAGCCGATGGAAAATCCGATTCCAGAACATCGTACCGAGATCGCGGACCAAGGCGAGGATGCGGTACTGGCTTCATGCTTTGGAGATGCGGTGGAAGCTACCCCTTTGGAGGAAACCGCGAATGGAAACATGGGATTGGACAATGGGGTATGGGCGGCGGAATGGGACGGCGTGTTCGGTTACGACCAGGAACTTTGGATGCCTGAAATTTCGCCACCCATCCGGATTCGTGCCTGTCCGACTCTCCGATTTGACGACATCACGGATGGCACCTCGAACACGGTCCAGTTTAGCGAGATCGTAACAGGGAGCGGCCGTGATAAACGATATTTAGAAGTGAGTGATCCAGGACGCGGGGACTGTTTTGGCGGGCCCTGGTTGCGTACTTCCATCGCCTCCACCCCTGAAGCGTGGACACGTGTTCGTGCTTCATGGACCCCTGCGTCACACCAAATTTTGACTTCTGATCCGACGCTTCGCCGCGATGCCCCCACACCTCTTTGGAAACAACAAGGAAGTCATTGGAGCATCGGTTGAATTTACCTGTATAGTCATTTAATTTAGCGATTCACTCTATGAAGATATTCCATCATCGCATTTTCGAGATTCGGTGAAGCTGGCAATACGTCCACTAACGCACGTTTCCTATTCGCCCAAACCTTTTCGATGGGATTCAAATCCGGACTATATGGTGGCAAAAATAATAGATGAATTCCATGCCTACGAGCCAGATGGCACAGTCTCTTTTTCGGGTGAAGCGAAGCATTGTCCATCATGACAGTCGTATCTTTTTGGATACACTGGACAAGTGCTTTACGAAACCAGTCGACGAAAAGATGACTCGTCCTGTTTTGAGAGTAACACCGCGACGCCACCATATTTCTGCCGATTTTCGCGGCCACCACATTCGTTCTTTGGAACTTTTGTCCACGTTTGATGTCATCGACTTTTGTGCCACGCGGAGCCCGACCATGCTCGCGAATCAAACATTGATCCACGCCGCTCTCGTCAAGATAGACTCGTTTCTCTTCGGGGATTGGGGCCACATCTTTCACGAATTTGGCCCGTTTTTCTTCGGATTTTTCTGCATAGGCAAACGTCTTTTTTTTAGCGTAATGCCCATCTTTTTCAGGGCGTAAAACACCGCTGGAATACTGCATCGAAACAGTGCGGCAAGCTCCGAAAGGTGGGCATCCGGCTTCTTCCCAACGGCTTTTCGCAGAGCCTCTTTGTCGATTTTCCGTTGTCGTGACCTGAACACCTGTTCAGGTATCACGGAACCGGTTTCACGCAACAATTTCACCCATGCGTTGTGGGTCTTGCGATCAATCCCGAACACCGCCTTGAGCTGTTTGAATGCAACCCATCCTCCTTGAAAGCGATGGCCCGTTCTCGAAATTTTTTGTCGTATTTCATAAAGACAATATCGGATATTCATAGAATAAACTTAAATTAAATGACTATAACATGGTACGACACTTACGTGAGTCCTAGACGCACAAACTTCAATATCAACCGACACAAGCCACCCCGATTGCGGCATTTTATTCTTGGCTATCGGCTTTTACCACGCGACGCGGAACGGTGACATATCGAACATATACCACCCACTTCCAGTATATAAGGGATCAACGGAGGTGGTTAAAGTGGCGACGATACCGACTTTCGTCTGAGTTAACAGCCATGTTATCTTGTAAGCGTGGTGGGATTGGTCGTTTGGTTAGATGAGGAAGCCGAGGAACTCGCTCCCGACGACCGTGTTAGTTTTGACACCTCCACCCGATGAACTTCGATCCCACTACCGGCCAATAGTGTTTCGATTTCTTGGAATCGAGTTTCCGCTCCAGATGATACCTCCACATTGAGGACCGGTTTCCAATACATTTGTCTTCCGGCGAATCCCCACGTTTTCATATGATCCCAAACGGCGGAAACCAAGTCGTCCATCGCACGACTCGTCGAGTCGGTCAACATAATTTCAGGTGTTTTTCTCGTTTGCGGATTGCGTTGAAGCGTCACACGATCAATGGTACATATCGCGTGGATCGGACGTGACACGGGCGACATCGTGGGCACGGCGTCAGGTAAGCCCCAGTTTTTTCCCCGTGTTGAGGCCAGGCTGGAGGCATAACTACTTCCCGAGCTGGCCACGGACGTGCCGTCTGCCGCTGAACTCGAGTTTGAACCGGTTCCAGAGCTTGCTCCAGAATGGGTCGCCGTACGAGAGCCGCTTCCGTCCGTACTCGTCCCGTGTGCTCCGCCAAATTCGACAGCATCTTCTTCGTTCGAGGTCGCCCAATGGTCGTCATTCGCTAAATCGCCGGCTTCCGACACATTGTTTTGAGTTGGAGGACCAAAAACGAGCCGGTCAAACCCACCGTCCACAGGGGCTGTGTTTGGGGTTTTCGCCGCCGTTTCCGTTGTCATACTATTTTGGGTGTCCACTCCCACCCCGTTTCCTACTCCACTGGCTAACCCATTTCCTGTTCCGCCGGTCAACCCGGTTTCCGCTCCACTGGCTAACTCGTTTCCTACCCCCAGACCGCCGCTACCTTGAACGGGATGTGTCGTGCGGTTTGGGGAGAGTAGAAGCGAGGTGTCCGCGAGGCTGGTAGGGGTGTTGGAAGCGGCGAGTACGGCCAGCATTTGCCGTTTTCGAAGCTCCGCTCGCGCGGCACCCACGGCCAACACGATTTCTTGACGAAGCTTTGGATTGGCCTCCGGATAAGCCATTTCCCAATCCTGACCGATCATCTCGTAACCATATTCGCCTTCACGATTTTCCAAAGCCGCTCGTGCCGCGTAGTATGCCGCGATTCCATTCGGTCGAACGAGCAACAACACATACGATCGCTCCGCCAGGCGTTTGGTCGTTTCAATCCCACAGCATGAAACGATTCATTGGTGGTTGAATCTTCATCTGTTGAATCATCATATCCCCAACCTATTTCCACAAACGGACCATCATTCGCAAACGCTCCTTTG
>JAQVKF010000293.1 GCA_028694795.1 Thermoguttaceae bacterium
TTTTCCACGACGCTCGAGCAGATTGCCAAGCTGGAGCCGCATTTCCCAAAAGTGTGGCAATTCCAAGGTTGGAATACGGCGTATAACGTTTCGGTTGAGTTTGACGATTATCGTGAGCGTTACCATTGGGTGATCAAAGGCGTGGAGTATCTAAAGAATGGTATTTCGTACAACGAAAACATTCCAAAGTTGTACATCGAAGTAGGGCGAACGCTATCGCAGAAGATTGGTCGCGCGGACGAATCGAAGCAGTTTCGTCGTTTGTTCCGTGAGGACGACCTGTATCATGGGACACGTCCGGTTCAGGAGCGAGACAACTGGCTTTGCGGACGCGAGTGGTATCTCATGAGCGAACGTAAATATGAAGCGGGTAACAGTATCGATAATTTAGCCGATTCGCTGTTGTATTCGTTCTCGTCGATGTGTCTGATGAACTATGCGGATTACCTAGAGAAAGACGGTATTTTCGGCGAGGTCGCGGCAAAGGCGTATCAAGACGCGTTGGCCGATTGGGTGGGCACTTACGGAACGCGTGAATTCAAAGTGGTCACGTGGGACGAAATTCAAGCCAAACTACCGGAATCCGAACGTGGTAAATTGCGTATCCATTTGGAAGATTACGAGTCGCTTCGCGCACAGCAGGCGGATTATTCTCGTCAGATTGACGCACTCGCTCCGGGCATCCGCGACGAGATTCAGAAAGAACATATCGCCAAATTGGACGAAGTCGACAAACGTTTCGTGACGATGAAAGAGGAAGATTTGCGTCTGCCGTCGGAACGTTCCATGTGGGACAGCGTCCAAAATATGATTAAAGTGAGCGATCGTTCGGTGACGGACCGTATGAAAGTGACCGATTCACTCAAGGGTAAGCCGTTGGAGCAAGCACTTGATTTGGCACGAAAGGGCGAAGAACTGGAGACGCAAGCTCGTCAGATCAATATTGACCGTGGCATTATGAACTATGCTTTCTGGAAATTGCACGCGAATGTGGAGCAGATGCCCAAAGCGTTGGAAGCACAACAGTTGATTTGGCAGGCCCAACAGTCGATGAAGCAATCGGATATTGCCGCGGGCGAACAATTCGCGCAAGGTTTCCGAGCATGGCGAGCGGTTTTTGACGATCCGTCAATGTTGGCGTTACGCACCGATTCCCAATACTTCCGCGATTGGCTGGACGATATCGAGCAATATCGCAAGTTCTTGGCGAGTATTGATGAAGAGCTGCCCGCCGACTTCCCGCTTTCGGAAGTGATCGAATGGAATTCGTCCATAGAAGAGATGCAAGCCAAAGCGATGGAAGCGGAGCGTCTCGAACAAGAAGATCCTGATCGTCCGATGTAGTGCGAGAGTGTTTGGAAGGCGATGGATTCGCATTTTCTGATGAAACGGTTGAATCCACGGGGAATTTTTCGGCGGAATATTCGGCAAAAACAATCCTGCTGGTTCAACCGGAATTGGCGTAAAAAGTCTCTAGTTGCCTTGCAACGGGGGACTTTTTTGCTATGATGACCATCTGTAGTACGAATGGAGTGCAGCATTCCATTCCCTTTTGCGATTGATATACGGAGACCGATATGTATTCACAATTGCCACCGCCGGGACCGGGTGAGGTTTATTTTCGATTAGGCCCGTTTCCGATTCGAGTGACACCGATGTTTTGGATCACGGGACTTTTCCTCGGTATGTATAGTATGCGTGATCCGGCACAGTTGATCGCGTGGATGCTTGCGTTTTTTGTAGGTATTTTAATTCATGAACTCGGCCACGCGTTGGTCATGCGATATTTCGGCGATTCACCAGAGATTGTATTGCAAGCGTTTGGTGGTGTGACTGGTGCGGGCAGTTATCCGCGTTGGAACACGACTTGGCGACGTAACGTAATGACTTGTTTCGCGGGGCCGTTTGCGGGCTTTTTGGTGATGGGCATCCTGTTTGGTATCTCAGCCTTAATCGGTGACAGTTTTGGGCTGTACGATTTTCAGCCATTCGCGTTGATCAGTTTGGGACGCATTCCCATTTTGATGTATTTCGTGCTCTATTTGCTGATGATCTGTTGGTTTTGGGGAATTTTGAACCTGATGCCGATCTATCCGATGGATGGCGGGCAGATTCTCAAGGCGATTTTAGAACAACATTTTCCACGTACCGGTACGATGCGTACGTTTCAGATTTCTTTTATTTTCGCCGTCTTTTTGACGATTTGGTTTGTTCAACGCGGTTCGTTATTTGGAGCGGTAATTTTTGGCATGCTCGCGTTCCAAAGTTTGCAAGCCCTTGCATTTTTTCGCCAAAATTGATTTTAGACCTTGTGAGAGGACCAGCCGGACGTATGGATTCCTCCCCCAAAACATTTACCCCGAAGACATGATGGCCATGGATCGTTTTTTTTTGTATGAACCGCCGTGTCGCGAAACTGCCACGCTTACAGACGAGGAAGCACACCACCTGCTCCATGTGTTGCGTGGTAGGCCGGGTGAACAGGTGACACTTTTCGACGGTCACGGCTGCGAATATACCGCGGAAATCATCTCGACAACGCGGCGTGATGTTCAGCTTCGCGTCCTCGAATCGCGAATGATCAGTCGAGAACGTGCCGTGCCGCTCACATTGGCGGTGACGCTTCCAAAGGGGGAGCGTCAGAAATGGCTCGTCGAGAAATTGACAGAACTTGGGGTCACGCGGCTTATTCCACTCGCCACTCAACGGAGCGTCGCTACGGTGGAACGTGGTACCCTCGCCAAATTACGCCGCGGTGTCATCGAAGCGTCGAAACAGTGTCGCCGAAATTGGCTAATGGAAATCACGGAACCGATGACCTGGCAAACGTTTTTGTCGCAATGCTCCTCGATAGGAAGTCATTCGCGATTACGCTGGTGGATCGCGCATCCGCTCGAAACAGCCGATCCGCTCACGGCTCTGTGGACGAAAAGCGAGTCTGATGGTGAAATAGGGGGGGAAAATCCGGCGAAATTAGCCGATTCGGCCTATTCAACGCCCTCGATGGTGCTGACAAATTCCCAAAAAACGGTAGAATCAGCGGAATTGGGACGGGAATCAATGGAATCGGCACTAAGTCGTGGTGTTGTGGCGGCCGTC
>JAQVKF010000294.1 GCA_028694795.1 Thermoguttaceae bacterium
CACATTGGATTTTTCCTCGTCGCAGCCGTTCGATGCGGCAGGATGGTCTCACGAAACCGCCGGAATACCACCACAAATGGTGGCTGGTGTTCTGTGTCGTTTGCCGACTGATCCCTGGCAGCGTGATCGACTATACGACGCTATTTTGAACGAAGCTCGATGTTCGTTTGAGGATATTTTACGACTAACGAACGGTGATTGGCTCAAAGGGTTCCGACTGACCTACCACGCCGCCAGCGATGCGGTGGACACTTCCACGCGGAACGATATTTCCGTCGCAAGTGGAATGAATGCGTCAACCATTGACGTGGCGGGAGCGAATGTGTCAACCGAGACGAATTCGGCCATTTCTGCGGTGTTGCCCATCGGATTCACTGGGGCGTTTTGGTCGATCGAGCTTCCGGCATACGAGCCACCCACCGAGTCCACCGCCACGTCGGGATCGGCAGAATTAGCAGGTTTAGCGGAATCAATAGAGACGACAGAATCGACGAAATCGACTGGGTTAAAATCGGCAGAATCTATCGAATCGAATCCGATTGAAATATTAGGTTCGGAAAAGAGTGCGGACGCATCTGCGGAGAAATTCCGAATCTGGAATATTCCAGCCACATGGGTTGCCGCAGCCGTTTGGGGAAGAAGATTCATACCCTTTCCGTCTACCATCGCTCGTTCTACCATGACAGCGCCGATTGCGACCGAATCCACGTTTTTCGCGGATTCTGCGGCGAATAATTCCGTGGCGAATTCCATCACGAATGCCGCGGTGGAGCGCCGCGCATTTGAGTCCGGCTTACCGGTCGATTGGCTTGGTTTGCGTGACGGCACGCTTGTGGCATCGACACAATTTGGTCCGCTCGCGGGTGGCGACCGCTACCGTGCGGCGTGGTTGACCGGTGGCGAGGTTCAAGCGGCGTCCGAGGAAATTTCGTTCGCGTTACCTACTCAACCAGATCGGATTTACCTTTCAGATGGTCGACCAGAATACACTCTTCAGGCGGGACGGAGCGAGGCGACTGGCTGGGGACGTGATCGTGGGTTGGATGGCGGCATGCTTCGGGAACGCGGTCGATTGGTATTACGCGGTGTCGCTCAAGCCGTCCACTCACAGCTCAGTTTCGATCTAACGCAGCTCGTTGCCTTAACGCACCGCCGCGTGGTAACGGGGGTAACAGGGCGATTCGCGGCGAGGTTGGCAGTCGGTGAAGGCGAAGCGGATCACGCAGTCGTATCGGCTGTAGCGGGTATGGCAGAGTCGGCGTGGACGAGTTGGAATTCGGAAACATCGCCGTGGTCCGCCGTGTTGGACGAGGTTGGCGGCGAGGTCCGTGGTAAAATTTTTGTCGATGGTCAAAAAGTATGGGAATCGCCACCAATGCGTCGAACCACCGCGTTGATCGCGGTCGAGATTCCGCTTCATCAAGTGACACGCATGGATTTAGTGGTCGAGACTCCGGAACGCTGGATGACGTTTGGTTTGCAGGGGATGAATTGGCTTGACGCAGCGATTTTTCTGGAAAATCCCCCAAATTCTTGAGAATAACCGATTGTATTTGGGCAAATATTCCATCATAATTCGAATTGGGGTTGTTTACAGCTATTTTGGTACGAAGTCTGTTCCCGAAAAGCCCTCACGGTAAGGTGCATAGATTTCCAAGAAAAAGCACGAGGGTTGTGCGGTTGTTCAGAGGATGTTTGTAATCATCCGTTCCAGGATATTTTGATATTGTCATCACATCGTGTAGAGGAGTATCGGCATGGGAAGTGTTGCGTTTGGAATGTTACTCATCGTGATCGGAGGTTTCGCTTCGGCTAGTTTTTATACGCCAATGAAGCCAATCGAAAAGGATGGCAGCTGGCACTGGGAATCGTTTTGGCTTGGTCATGGAATGTTCGCCTGGCTGATTGCTCCGTGGGTGATTGCCTATATCCTCTGTCCTGGCATGTTTGATGTGTTGAGTAGCGTGTTGAAATCCGATTGGAGCACGATCCTTCCCGCGGAAGTTTTGGCCAAGTTCTCGGCTAAAGCGCCGATTGAGTCCGGTCCCAAAATGATGCTCATGTGTGCAGTCTACGGGGCGATGTGGGGCGTGGGTGGTCTGACGTTTGGTCTTTCGATTCGATATCTGGGCGTGTCGTTGGGAATTGCCATTGCGCTCGGTTGCTGCACGATTGGTGGAACCGTATTGCCGCCGTTGTTTGGTTTGACGGCGGAGCCATTTTCGGCGTTACTCGCCGGTCCTGGTTTGATTGTGCTTGGTGGTTTGCTTGTCTGTCTAGTCGGTATCGCGGTCATTGGTATGGCGGGTATTTCAAAGGAAGGCGAACTTTCAGCGGAACAAAAAGAGGCCTCGGTCAAAGAGTTCAACTTTGGTAAAGGTTTGATGTTTGCGTTATTCGCTGGTGTGATGAGCGGTGCGCTTAATCTTGGTTTTACCAATGGCGCTCCTATCGAGGCGGCCATGGAAGCCTCGCTCGAAGCCAATGGAGGCAACACCTTTTTTTGTGGTCTTCCCGTTATTGCGATTACCGTTTTCGGTGGTTTCTTGATGAATCTGACCTGGTGTATCGTGCTGTTTTCCAGGAATGGTACGGCGGGCGATTGGTTCAAAGGCCCCGTCGTTCGTAACTGGATTCTCGTTGCGTTAGCCGGTTTGATGTGGTACGGTCAGTTCTTCTTCATGAAGACTGGTGATTCGAAGTTGGGCGATTTTAAGTATACTAGTTTTGCTGTGTTAATGACTTCGAGCGTGCTGTTCAGCACGTTGTGGGGAATCGTCATGCATGAATGGCGCGGGTGCAGTCAGCGAACCATTTCACGTCTGGCCGCAGGACTCTCGATTCTGATCATCGCGATGATCATTATCGGCTGGGGTAACACAAAGTCGCAAGAAGCCAGTGCCACAGCAGCCCCAGCAACGAAATCGGTTCCGGCGGTGGAACCCGCTCCGGCAGTGGAACCAGCTCCGGCAGTGGAACCAGCTCCGGCAGTGGAACCAGCTCCGGCAGTGGAACCAGCTCCGGCAGTGGAACCAGCTCCGGCAGTGGAACCAGCTCCGGCAGTGGAACCAGCTCCGGCAGTGGAAC
>JAQVKF010000110.1 GCA_028694795.1 Thermoguttaceae bacterium
GTTAAAAATCTAACAGTCAACTTTCTAGACGAATGAGTACGACAGGAAGTAGATGGGAACCCTGTTTGCGGGAGATTTTCCCATGGGACAGAATCGTAGAAAAAAATAAAAATTTTTTTTCAGAGACAAGAATTTTTCTTGCATCCGTGTTTCGGGTATGCTATGGTAGTACGTAAGCGGAGGTGTGATTGATCAAACGATGGACGTTTTTGATAGTGTGCGTCCCGTTTGTCGTCGTTATGTTTGTAGCAATAAAAGGAGTTTTTCATGAGTTCACGTCGTGATTTTCTGAAGGGTGCGAGTGTGGCAGGAGCCGCGGTAGCCGGTCTGTCGCTGGCGCGTGGTGCCCATGCGGCTGGTAGCGATGAGATTCGCGTGGTGCTAAGTGGTTGTGGTGGTCGTGGAACCGGTGCGATTCGCGATTTCATCCAGGGTGCGATTGCGACGAAGACGAAGGTCCGCGTCATGGCGGTCGCCGACGCATTCGAGAAGAAAGCACAGGGACTTCTGCAAGGTTTGAAAGATGACGATAATCTTGCGGAATTTGTTGATGACAACGCAGTGGCGATTGGCGCGTTAAACGGTTTTGAAGAAGCGTTGACAAAGTTGCGTCCGGGCGATGTCTGCTGCATGGCGGAAGCTCCGGGGTATCGTCAGTTCTCGTACAAGGCCGCGGTTGAAGCCGGTATGCACGTATTCATGGAAAAACCGTGCTGCACGGATGCTCCGGGATACAAGAGCTTGCTCGAAACCACGCAAAAGGCGGTCGATGGTAAGCAGGTCGTGACTTGTGGTCTTCAGCGACGTCACCAGGCCTCGTACCTGGAGGTGATGGATCGGATTGCGTCAGGCGCGATTGGTAAGTTGATGTATCAGCGCGTTTACTGGAATGGCGGACCGATCTGGACACGTGGCCGTGAAGAAGGTCAGACGGAAATGGCGTTCCAGGTCAACAACTGGTACAACTTCTGCTGGCTGTCGGGTGACCATATCGTTGAGCAACACGTTCACAACATCGACATCGCGAACTGGATCTACATGTTGACCAGTGGTTGCGACGTCAAAGACGCTCACCCGGTCAAGGCGAATGGTATGGGTTCGTGCTGCCGTCACCGTGGTACCGAAGCGGATGGTCAGATTTTCGATAATCACGTGGTCGAGTTCACCTATGCGAATGGAACGCAAGTCTTCAGCCAGTGCCGTCAGATTGCGAACTGCTGGAATAACGTTTCAGAATACGTTTATGGTACGGAAGGCGAAGGCAATCCGGGCGGTTCTCTGAAAGGCAAAGTCGATTACAACTACGACGACAAGAAGGATGCAAAGGGCCGTCATGGCAATCCGTATGTCCAAGAGCATATCGACCTGTTGAACGCGATCAAGGGCGACACACCATACTTCAACGACGCATGGCACACGGCGAACGCTTCGTTCTCGGCGGTCTTTGGTCGTTTGGCCACCTACAGTGGTGTGGAAGTCAATTGGGACGATGCGGTCGCGAAAATGGCAACGATTTACCCAGACAACCCGTTCGATTGGGACGCCGTTCCGCAGCCAAAGAAGGGCGAAGATGGTACCTATGCCAGCACGCTCCCAGTACCGGGTATTTACAAGCCTTACTAGTCATCGGCGGTTGGTATGGGCTTCATAGAAGACATCCAATTGGTTTGAAACTGTAAAAGAGTCCACGGATTTCAAAAGGTTCGTGGATTTTTTTGTTCCATACAGAGTGAATTTTTCATCTTCATTTGGTGTGCTCGTGGTAAATTTAGGTGATTCCCCACTTTTAGAAGCCCTATACTCGACAACAAGCGGTCCACATGATGCGACACTCTCGGTATCTGTTTTTTCTGTTCGTCCTGCTTCTACTCGGATTGATCGTGCGTGTCGTTGGCGCGGTTTATTGGCAAGAACAGCTCGTCTCGTCGTCAATTGCACAACAGGCTTCCGATGTGGAAAGTCACGTGACGGCGACCAAGGTAGAGCCGCATTTTTATTTTGGCGATTCTCTCAGTTATTGGACCTTGGGTCGGTGTATTGCTCGTGGTGAGCCTTACGAATATACGGAATCGCGTTATACGATCTTTCGTACCCCTGGTTATCCACTACTGTTAGCCCCTATTTTTCTTCTTTGGAACGATCCACCGGAACTGGCGTTTCGATTGGAATCCATTTTGTTCAGTATGTTGGGCATACAACTCGTTTTGTGGTGGGTTCATCGACTGTATATTTCGCGTCCATCGCCACTCGCCACCCAAACGATCAATAACGCTGATCGTACCGCGGATTCCACCGATTCACGGACTTCCGATCATTCACATAAACGCAGCGTCCGGTCGGGGCTTCTTTTGTGCGCAGTGGCTACATTTCTCGGATTTTCTCCTAGTGCCATCATGGTCAGTATTTTAGTACTCACCGAGGCGGCGTTCATTCCGCTCATGCTCACGACACTTATTTTGTGGAGTTTGGCAACCGAGCGCAACACATGGAAGAGCCAAGTCAGTTGGGCCTTTTTGGCTGGCATGATGAGCGGTTTGGCCACCCTCGTTCGTCCCAGTTGGCTTTTTTTCCCCATAGGAGCAATCGGATTTTTCCTGTTATTCGGATTAGGTATTCCACGACGTCGACATCTCATCGTTGCGAGCGGCCTCGTACTCGGAACGCTGTGCGTGATGGCACCATGGTGGATTCGGAATTTTCAGATTTCAGGCCGGCTCATCTTGACGACACTCCAACAGGGTACCAGTTTGCTCGATGGTTGGAACCCTACGGCGGACGGTTCCAGTCGATGGGAACCCGTGCAAGCGGAAATAGATCAATTGCAACGCTCATTCGAATCGACGCATCATCATCCAGTCGGCGAGGCTTCCGCGGCAGAACGTGTGGCGTTTGAGTGCCAAATGAACGACCATTGTGCTCGTATCGCCAAACAGTGGGCGGCAGAGCATCCGTGGCAAGCATTACGACTCGCGGTAAAAAAAATCGGACGTTTCTGGAATCCCATTCCCAATGAAAAAGCATTCCGAAAAACACCCATCTTGTGCGGATTGCTCCTCTGTTATTTGCCCGTCTTACTCGCTGCGATGGGATGCATATGGCGAGAAACCGTCTGGCTCGGCCGCTCCACGCGACGCAAAAATCAGGTCGCGGAATCGTCCGAAACGGCCTATCGTCGGTTAGCCTTGTGGCTGTGCACGCTTCCGCTCTTTTATTTTACCGCGATGCACGCCATCTTCGTTAGCTCCATCCGATATCGGGAACCGCTTTGGCCACTTCTCGTTATTTTGGCTGTTGGAATCCTCGCACCATGGTGGCTTAAAGAAAAAATATCCACAAAAAAGCCTCGTCATGAGGCTCTCGTAATCGACCAATGGGATTAGGATCGGATCGGTCCATTCGACCTATTTCGTGGTCAAATTGAAACTATATTCACTCTTCCCCTCGACAATATCCGCTGTTAGCTCGCTTTTATCGTTGTATTTGGCAGGAATGATTGATTCTGGTTGTTCGGTAATACCCACATCTTTCTGATGCGCATCAGGATTTTTGATCGGAACCATTTTTTGTGCGCGAACAGCCACGCCCATCTTCCCCAATGAAACACGAGCTTCATATTTTCCGTCTTTGATCGTAGCCCCCGCCATCGTGCCCTCAGATCCTCCCTTTGGGGTAAACGCGATACGGCCGTTTTGGATCGGTTGACCATCCAACGTGACCGTACCCGAGATCGGTGTCAAACCGTCGCCACCACAGCCTGTCAATAAAAGCATACTTAGACAGATTCCACTTAAAATGACGGTCAGCTTCATTCTTCTTTCCTTCATGTTGAAATTCGTTCGATATGAAATCACGGGGGACGCCCAGTGTTTTTCTCTGATCGCGTCCCAGCTTTCCATTGCAAAAGGTCCTTCGTACAGCATCAGAACCATGCGACGGATTCGGTCACACCTCATTTGCTCGTGGTTTCGCCACCAGCGGCGGTAGACATCGCACGCCATGTTTTCAACGCGATGCTATCAGACACAAACTGCACACTGCCATCGCCCATCGCAACATTCACCCCACCAGAGTGGTTACTTCGCGCGGAAAATGTCGCCGACTGCCAACGTCCATAACCATGGCAATGAATTGGCGGAGTATAATCTTCGGCAGTCCACGCCGCACGACCATAATCGACTTCAATAGATTTACAGTTCGGCGGCAAAAACGCCGTAAAACCGCAACCATTACTGAAAATGGCACAACCGTAGTTCCCGCTGTATTTGTTCTCATTCGGATTGATCGGCACTTCCGAAAGCAACATCGTGTTCGACAGCCCGTCCATCATCGCCGAGAGTTGCATTCCCCTGTTGTAAGAATAGGGAGCGCGACCGAACCTCTCTGCATCGCCACCTTCCCAACCGGTATTGTCCTCTTGACCATAATTCGTGTTACCCAAATTCACCGCATAACTCGAACGACGATGGCACCAACTCGCGGCACTTTTTTCACCGATGGCTTCCTCAGAAGATGGACATTGGTGTACAGAAAACAACATGACTCGATAATCGTGATGGTTGCCAGCATTCACGACTTTATTGAAATCAAGTGTGTCGTAAATGGCTTTTTGCTCGACGTATGGAAGGGTACGCGCGTGCCAGGAAAAGGTGTCCGTCTGATTAGCATCCGTAACGCCAGACCCCTTTCCCGTACCGCATCCCACTTGAACTGCCATGGGAAGGTACTTCATCGAGTCGGCGTACATCTGGTGCGCGATGGCATGTTGACGAAGCTGGTTCGTACACTGCGAACGACGCGCCGCCTCACGCGCCGCTTGGACCGCTGGCAGCAGCAACGCAACCAAGATACCAATAATCGCAATGACCACCAGCAGTTCCACCAATGTAAAACCGCGAGACCGAAGCAATTTGGACGATGAATTTCCAGACATCAGATTCTCCTCCAAAAAAAACAAGTGCTTTCCGCGATTCTATCGACAGATAATCGACAAAAATCCCGATTAAAAAATACCAACAGACCATCATCAAAGTAAAAATACAGGGCAATTCAAGCCAAAGCTACGATTCCTTGAAACTTACCCCTAATGCTATAAGGCGACAAATCAAGAACCAAACACTACGACCTCCGGACCGCGTGCTGGCCACGCCCACCTCTGAGCCATTATACACACATCGGGAGATGATGTCTCTATGAACACGGTCTCCCAGCGAATTTTAGCCAAAAAACAAATCTCGAGTGTCCTATCGGCGGTCCAATCCACCGCCAACATCCCATAGTATAACTTCCATAACGTCCGGAAATCAATCGGAAACGGCCTTTCTATCCTATTTTTTGTATTTTTTTATTCACCCTATTGTGGGGACAAATCCACAGGTGTCTTCTTAGGACATACGTTCACCATAATGACAGGAAAGCCGATATCTCAATCCTCCTCGTCTACGGCTCCACGGTGACGACACCGGCGGAAAGCGGCGGCATCATAAATCGAATCACCTGTCCATCGACCGTCACGTCTGCCGATTCGACATGGACCGCATCCGTCGCTTCAAGCGTGTTTCTCGCTTCGAGTGAACCTGGCGATACCTGCCGCATCGTCGCCGATTGAAGGGCCATGCCGGTCAGTGTCAGCGAAACCGATTTGACCTCGCGACTCGGATTGACCACTTTAACGTAAATCCGATTGGCATCGTTCTTCGCCGTCGAAATGTTCAGCCCTTTCGGATCGCCCTCCGTCGTAAGAAAATGCGGTGCATAATGTTCACGCCACAATTTCATCACCACATAATTCGGGGCGGGAAACCAACCGTTTTGATCGAAATTAATGAACGCATTATCCCAATCGTTGGCGGAAACGTGCCGCAAAAAAAGTGCCGGCCCACCAAGTGTCATTTTATCGCCCTGACGTTCGAACGCATTCAGCACACCACCCGCATATAATCCGGTACGCCAATCGGTGCTCTGCGCATTCCATTCCGATACAAAAATCTCCATCGCCGGATTCGACGACGACGCGATCAACCCTTTAAGCGTTTCGATATATTGCTCAAACGTATATGGACCGTCCGCGAATTGGTCGGGATTTTCGTAATGGTGGATACTGACATAGTCACCGAGCGACGCGCAGTGTTCCAACAGGTAACGGTTCCAATCTTGTCCCTCACGTCGTTCGCCCAAACCACCGCTGCCGCAGATTAAAATCGTGATCGACGGGTCAGTTTTCTTTACCGCTGGCACGAGTTCCGCGAGCAGTTCGCAGTACTCGGAAACATCCATAGGCGATCCCCACGTTTCGTTATCCATTTCCCACAATCGAACATCGTACGGTTCCGGATGACCGTTTTCCGCTCGTTTTTTACCCCATTCCGTGTCGAGTGAACCATTACAATATTCGATCCATTCGCACGCTTCACGGATATATTCAGCGCGTTTCTCAGGCGTTCGCGGCTTATCCCACGTACCACCATTGACCACGAGAATCGGTTCGATCCCCAGTTTTTCGCACATACGCAAAAACTCATCCGTTCCGAACGAATTAACATCGACGTCGTCCCAGATATTCTGGGTGTGGCGTACACGATCTTTTTGCGGACCAATCCCGCTTTTCCATCGGTAGCACGACGCAAAACAACCGCCAGGCCAGCGAATCGTCGGAGCTTTGAGTCCGTCAATCGCCGCCAACAAGTCCGGACGGTAACCGCCCGTCGCGCGCGAAGAGTCCGCCATCAGGCTCAGCTGGTCAATCTCGACAAAATTCCCATTCGTGTCGAGATAATCAATGGCGAGCGTCGCCGCATCCGCATCTTTCAAATTTTCCACAAATGCAATCGGATATTCTCGCCAATCAGCCGAATCAATCACCATATCCACCGCCACATTCAGGTTCGATTTTAGATCATATAATCCAATTGCCAACTCGCCTTTGCCTCTCGCAAAGATCGAACCACGCAGGGGATCGTTCTGACGTACTCGGATATTTTGCTGTGCCAAAACGGCACCTTCGTGAGCGATGCCCATCGAGGTCTCCGAGCGAATGGATTCAAGTCGAACAGCTACATCACTATTCGCCGCATCTCCCCAAATCGCGGTAATTTTACCTTGCATGCGATTCCAATATCGCCAATCGACTTTCTCCTGCGGCTGCGGCAGTCCCTCGAAAAGAACCTCACCAGCCAACGATTTTACTCGGATATTCCGAAACTCTGCCGTCGTATTCCACGTACCTAAACCGACGACGCCTGTCGTAATCACCGCTTCTGGATCGGTGTATTCGAGTATTTTCTCATCGTCACACCACAGCGTCGCGGTCGCTCCCTCACAGCGAACGCGGAAACGATACCAACGGTTGTCTTCGATCGTCAGTGGAGCTTGAGGTCCGATCGCCTTCTTGCCGCTAAAAAGTGTACTTTTTTCTAGCTGTGTATATTTGTTTTGCCAACCGCCCACATTGAACCAATAGAAGATTTTAGGATGACGAGTTCGGAAGAGAATCAGAAAACCTTCGCTTCCACCGGTTTTCTTTGCCTCGAACGTATATTCGTAATTATTCCACGCGTCATTTTCCCACTCGGCACTGTTCCAAGCGTCGGCCCCGAGAACGAGTCGGCAATCGGTCGCCAAATCACTTTGACGCAATAGGTCACCCTCGACCGACCACTTACCCACCCCCGAACAATCTTCGAAACTTCGATTCCAAATGACTTCGCCCCACAAACCCCCGTTGCACGAATGGTAAATAAGTTCGAAAAAATGGCCATATACACGCTCATGGATTTCATGCGGCGATTTCCGGCAATCGACCGAAAGCAACACCTCTTCCGCCGCGCGTGAATTCGGAATGCAAACGACCAACGCCACCATCATTCCGAATATCGAGACACCTCTCGATACGTAACGATTCATCATGCGTAAGCAACGTCCGTTCTTCATCCATTTCTCCTATTCATCCGATGGTTGATTTCCATAACGCGAGAGAATTCCCGCATTTTTTTCGATCACATAAAGATGACGACGAATGCGTTCGAATAAACATTCCCTCACACGTCCGCCGCCCTTTTTATAGACCCAAATTCCAAATTCATTGTCCGCCAGCGTACAAGCACGTACCAAGACCATCGCATCCTCGCAGGCGACCACCCCCGCACGCTGATTACCTTCGATAAAACAACGCCGAAACTCCGGTCGGCTACCCACCCCCGTACACAATACGCCCGATTGTCCATTGTGATCAATGTGACAATCGATAAATAGCGTCCCCTGAGCGGGAATTTTGGTCAAATCATCCGACGTCGCGGTCGCAGAAGGAGCCGTGGCATCTGGCGCCGCTAGATTCAATTCCGTATTCGGAACCTCCGCTGGCGTGACCATTTGCAGCATATCACGAGTGGATGTTTCCACTTGATTTTCTGTGGATTCGGTCGATGGAGCTTGAGCTTCCTCGCCACTATCGCCACCGCTATCGCGAACTTCCACGCCAGAAAGCGTATTGGAATCGAAATGGCAGGTTTGGAACAGACAAACCGAGCCGCGATCTTTTACGACGAGTGCCCCGTTAGTCTGGTTCTGGATAAATTGGCAACGTGTGAAACGCGGCGAACCACCATCCTGTACCTGGACACCCGCAAGCGTATGTTGTTGAATGGTACAATCCTCAAAAACGCCCGCTCCATCTTGGCAGACCATCACACCGACAGTTTTACCGCCATCGAAGGTACATTTACGCACGTTAATCGTTCCATCTCGCACTTCGATACCGTGGCTTTTCAAGTCATGGAATGTCGAATTGGTCACTTCACAAACGGAGACATTTGGATCGGCACTTTGTTTCGCCGCAGCGACTAAAATGCCCGGCGCGTCGCCTTCTTGAGCTAAAAATTGGCAACGAGAAATCGTGGTATCGCGTCCATTGGTCACCAACACACCCGCGTTCAAATTCGCTTCAATCGTGCAATCGACAAATTCTACAGGGCCATTTTCGAGATGGATACCCGCTCCACGGCTGTCGCGAAACACACAGTTACTAAATTGGGGAATGGAATCGGGGTATTTGGCTTCGGCACATTGGACCAACGCACCGTCTTTCAACGATCCGACAAATCGACATTTCATGAATTGAACGCCGGCACGACCTCCACAAAAGACCCCTACATTGCCGCCACGTACCTCAAGATCTTCGAACTTCATCGCCTTACCGCCCTGAATTTCGACGCCGTAACGAGTCTCGCCGCATTCGACTGTCACGCTGCGCAGGTCGATATTCCCGCTTTGGCAGACGATACCGCGACTATCCGGTTCACTGAGTACCATTTTACAATTTTGAACGACTAAATCAGCCGAGTCACGATCTTGAGCACGAATCACGATACCCGCAGAACGCGGCTCCTTGATTTCAACCGACTCGACTTTCCCATTGGGTGATCCGATGAATTCGATTCCGAGGTTCACGTTCGAGATTTTTAACCCGCGAATAGTGGCCGCGGTCAAGGCTTGAGACTGCGAACTACCGAACCAAACACCGCAACTCGCACCAGCAATGGTACAATCGTCCACTTGGCTGCCGATACTCGATTTGAGATAAAGAGCCTCGCCGCCGCTTTCGAATTGACATTTGTCCATCGAGACGAACGATTGGGTATCGCAGCATATCGCCGCCGAGTGAGCGGCCTCACTCTGTTGACGCACGAAGCAATTGACAAGCCGAAGTTCCCCCTCAACCGCGTGAACAGCCGTTTCACCATTAGCCGAGATAGTCAAATTTTGGAATGTGATCCATTCCGACGAGGGCGACGGATTTTCGACTAACTCTTGAGCGGAGCGTGTGAGCGGCATTTCCACAGTGATCAGCGGCGTTGTCTCGTCTTTTCCCTGCAAGACCGACGTTTCGAATGTGTTACCGTCACCGATTAGGCGAAGAGGTTTGCGAATGACGAACGGTTTCGTCGTTTGCGTTCCTTTACTGATGATGAGAATACCGCGTTCCGGCAATTCGTCGATTAGCTGCTGAATATCGGAACCATTTTCTGGATAACGTCGGATATTGGTAATCCAATCCGTTGGCATTGGCAGCTCGGCGTCGGCTAGGAGTTTTTCCAACTTTTCCTGAGTGGCATCGCGAGATGGTTTAGCCGCCACCGCCAGAGGTTTCGACACGACCTCTTCCTTCTCGACCACAATCTGTTTTGGAAAACATAACGGAACGATAAAATAAGCCAAAACGGCGAGCGCAAAAAGCCCAACCAGTGCCCCTGTTCCCAAAACCACGGGATCGACATTCCGGAAAAAACGCCGGCGTTTGCTCCATAAAACCGGTGGGGCAGGCGGTGTCTGCTCCGTGACATCCGGTAATATGGGGGCTGGTTTCGAAGCGAATTTCGGTGTCGCGTCTCCCCCCTCGGCGGTAAGAAAACTCAGGTTGGGATTTCCTTTTTTCTTTGTCGTGTCGAATTTCAGCGAAGTCGTATGTCCGCTCGGCAAAACCGGAGGAGATAGGCTGGACGCAGCACTGGAAGCGGAGGAACGATTCGAGACCGAACCACTTCCGACGGGAATCGGTGGAATCGCCGGTTTTTCTCCAGCGGCAGACGTAGGTGGTGGAGAGGTGTTCGAAGATGTCCATGTGGCAAAAGGATGGGGCGTTCCCACCACTTCTGAGGTCACGTCGGGACGAAACGAGACGGAAGGTACGCCCCCCCCTGTAGATGGACTGGTACCTGGGCGAACGCCACTCGCCTTCGGACCACGTTCCTGTGATGCATTCGATTTCGATGGTCGATCTGATTCTTCCGCCAGGCCAAATTCGATCTCGGCTAGTTCTTCTTGTGGCCAGATGGGGTCCGATTCTTCCTGCTCGGGTCCATTTTTGGGCAGTTGTTTCGGCGTTTTTTTCAACGATGGAATCGGTATCGATGGGGTTTTAGCGGATAAATTGACCGAGAAGTCGAGCGTATCCACCACCTGCCTTGGTGTTTTTTTTTCCAGTTTTGGCGGCAAAGAAGCCGCCTCAATCACGGTGGACGAACCGGCCGTCAATTCCACCTTTGACGATTTCGATTCGGTCTCTTCCGCTAAATGAAATTCATGAGAATCGGAGTCCGGCGGTGTGGATTGTTCGCATTGCGAGGACAAATTTTGACTCGTCGGTGGGCAAGCCGGCACGGAGGATTGGGACACGGAGGCCGATGGCAAAGAAACTCGCACGGGACGCCCACATACCGGACAGAAAACGACATTTCCGCTCCCCTGATGAAGCTCCGCCTGCCAAGTATGCCCACAATCACAAACAACAGTCATTGGCATAAGAATTGACCCGTCTCAAAGATTGGATTACGAAAAGAGTCTAAATGATGACCCGCTGTCATTTTCGAAAACACAACACCTTCGAAAACAACCACCGCAGACGCGTAAAAAAGTTCTTTCGCGCGCTGCGTGATCCGTCTCACAACCCCCATTTGGTACGACTGCCCTTGCATGACACATGCATCCATCGTGGCATACACGACTCCGCCGTTCATCGCCAAACAGTCCGATTATTTGGCATAATAATGGGAGCGATTGTTGAATGTCGCGCCAGTTCCCGTCGCATTCGCTCGTATCCTTTGCGATTGGGCGGTTCCCATCCGGCCTGTACTCTCAATTAATTTTCCCAACGCTTGATAACTTGCCGACGAAGAACGCTGCAAGGAATTTAGCTGGCCCTGTTGCGTTCGCAGCGCACTCTGTGTATCAATCTGCGGACGCACTAAGTTGTAATAGTTACTCGCATTCGACGCACCGGTACGATTCAAATTCGTATATCCGAAATACCGACCGAGTGAGTTGTTATTCAAATACGACGTCTGAGCCGAGGCCGTCGCCGCGAACAAACTCATCACACAAACCACCACGATCGCACTGAATATTCTGATCATCTGAGATGCTCCTTCCGAAATGGTCATTCTCGTGAAAATGCACGCAAACGCGGTTACTAGACAACCGGCAAAAATCCGTGTCGTTCAGAACCAAACTCGCGGATACGAATACCCGCCACCCTCCCTCCATTATATCGGTCATCACATTCAGAATATCCAGAAAAATCGTTACAATCCATTTTTACCGTTCCGAACATCCAAGTTCAGAGGAGACAAAACCAAAAATCACGGTCCATCACGATAGGTAAAAAGGGGCGGATAATGCGTAGAGTGTCACGAACATGTGTCATTCCACCATACGCAACTTCCGGAAGCCAATACGGTTCCGGAAGTCAACAGGAAGATAGCAGGCACGTCGTAGCAGACGCATAGACGGTCCATCGTAATGCGGACCGCATTACTCCGGCGTCGCTGGGTTGAATTCCAGGCTCTTGCTGAGCATTCCCATTTTCGCGAAAAGAATGTACAACACGAAACCAACGATAATCGCGCAAACAGGCGGACACGGCATCGTAAAAACACTCTGACCAAAGTTGTTCCACGCACCGACGACAAACCCGACTGCCCAAGAAAGCCAACCGGCTGGATTGAATCCCGCTCGCGGACCGGGCCACTTACAACCAGAAAGGAGGTAATCAGCCGTCATCGCACCGCAGATCGGGCCAAACGACGCACCGATGATAGTGAACACGGAACCGGCTTGACCAGCGTAGGTCGTAACAATCAGAGCTACCGCGCCGAGCGTACCCAAACCGCATGTGATATACGGATTGACTTTGGGCAGCGTGTTTTGGAAACTCTGTGCCGCCACGAGCGAGCAGAAGCAAGCGGACGGAAATGCTGATATCGCGAGCAACAACCAGCAAACTTTGCCAATCGTATCGCCAAGAACGGCGTTGATCAGAGCGGTGGTCTGCATCGGGAACGTTCCGTCTTTCTTCAAAAGGTCTGCTATTTCAGGTGTACCATACGCACCCGCGACGATCAATACGCCGAGAATCCCGGAGAAGCAGGTCACGGCAACAACGCCACCCCAACCGGCCAAATGAGCATCTTTCTTCGTTCGGCAACTCGACGAAATGCCGACGCCCGCCGCACCCGCTGTCGCAAAGAAACCGACAATATACGCCAAAAGTGCCATAAAAATCGCCGTCGAATCCATCGGCGTACCCTGTTTTGCAACTGTTGCATTCGCCACTGGAGCGGGTTCCACCACTGGAGCAGGTTCTGCCGCCGGAGCGGGTTCTGTCGCCGGGGCAGGTTCTGTCGCTGGAGCGGGTTCTGTCGCCGGGGCAGGCTCTATCGCCGGAGCAGGTTCTGCCGCCGGAGCAGGTTCTGCCGCCGGAGCGGGTTCTGTCGCCGGGGCGGGTTCTGTCGCCGGGGCAGGCTCTATCGCCGGGG
>JAQVKF010000111.1 GCA_028694795.1 Thermoguttaceae bacterium
CCGTCTCACTCGGCGTTACCTCGCCAATCACAACTTGGGTATCCGCTACGAAACAGAAACTGCCCGTCTTGCCCATGGCTCGCGCGTCTATTCCAGCACCCACTAAATTCAGGGTACCATCAAGATAATCACCCTTGCGAAAACTATCAGAGGCGTTCATTGCGCTGATCGTGGCCGTTGTGATCAGCGGCATCTTCGAGGCAAGCGTACCAGCGGCACACGCCACCTTCGCGCCCACTTTTCCCGCTCCAGCCATGGCTTTGCCGACGAACGCCGCCGTTTTCGCTCCCAGTTTTGCCCCAGGAATCGCTGTCGCAAGATTGTAAAGAGCCTCTCTCGTGTTGCCCTCCCACATGTAAAGCCCTGCATGAATAGCGTCAGCGACACTCCCGACCCCAGGAATCATACCAAGAACATCCAATATGAGGTGTAAATCACTGTTCGGCGAACTATTATCACTTAGACTGTTGAGCAAATTTCCCGTGTTAATGACGAATTTGTCCCATCCGGAAGGACGCTCTATTTCTGTCACCATGGAAAATATTTCGTCAGGACTGCAAAATTGGCTAAAATCGGCGTCCGGAAGGAAGCTCACGTCTACCATAAGAAACGCGAACTCTAAACTACCGCCGACGCTCGGTAACTCCGTGTCTATCGGGATACTCAGCGAATTCGCCATCGTTGGATAACTCGTCTGTACGGACTCTCCCATAAATGCGATGCCGTATCCCCCCATGTAATCTCCTGTACTACACCCCATGCCATTGGTCCCAGCTTCCGCGCCTGAATATTGATTTTGCGGACCTGTCGTGTAAGAGGGGAAGGTATTGTTGGCAAGATAACTGTACAAATAGAATCCCGTGTAGTGCAGCAATTCGGAATAACTGAGAGGAGTACAGCCATTGTTGGCACTTTCCCAATACCAACTGCTGGATGTTCCACATCCGCATCCGCAACCACATCCGCAGCCACAACCACATCCACAACCGCAGCCGCAGCCACATCCCGAAGCGGAGTATGTGTATGCATACCCACCGCCACTCCAGCACCTTGATTCGGAAATTCCAGTAACCTGATTGAGTACGTTCAGATTACCGGAATACGTTTGCGTTTGACTGTCATAGCTTTCGTCCCAGTCGGCTTCATACTCATAGGAATCGCGGCTTTCGTTCTGAGCCCCAATGTATGACCAGGCCGCGGAGGTCCAGCCGGTACCCCACTGCAGAGATGAGCCAGAGGAACTCCCAGAACTCGACATGTACCGATTTCCACTACCCGTCGCGCTGCCGGATTGCGAATATTCCGTATAGGTGTCCGAGGTGATTCTGGCTACATTGGACTCACCACTGAATTCCCAACGTTTGATGATGGTATTCTGCGAGGAAAAATTCTCGGAAATGCCGCGATCCCAGCTAGAGTTTGACGTATATGTACTGCTGGACGAACTGGTCGAGGAGGCGGTTTCGGATGATGTAGAACCACTTGCCTGGTATGTGTACATCACTGCCGCGGTATGGGTAATTTCCGTTTCCGACACGCCAGAGTACAGATCGTTCTCACGGATCCATTCGACCGTCTTGATTTCATCGCGGGTTCTCTCTCCGGATTGTACCAGCGTAGCCAGACTGTTGCTGCTCGTGGTACCGTTGCTGGTCGATGAACTCACGCTACCACTCCCAGCGAATGAAAAACCTTCATGGAGACTGATCTCATGCGTCCCAGAGTTGGAAAAAAGAATCTTGTCCCGGTTCGTACTCAGACCGAATCCAATAGTATAGTTGTCAACATCATCCGTTTGTTTGGAATAGCTCGTCACTCCATTGAGCGTACCTGTTCCGTTTTCAAAATTATTTGTGTAAGTCCCGGAACCGGACCAAACGCTACTCTGGGATGTGTGACCGGTACCACTGCCAGATAAGGATGTGTACTTCCAAAAACCTGATGTGGCGGAAGAGCCGGGGACACTAGGGGATTCTGACTCAATAGCGAATGACGCTGAAAATCCGTAGTTCACGACCTGTTCTCCAGATTCCGAGGCCGTGCCCGTAAGACTGAATCCGTCGATCATGCCGCGATAGATCGCGTTCCCTGACCAAGAGTTACCGAAATTCACGTTGAGCGAAAGTGTACCTCCTCCGGAAGTGATGGTCCAACCTTGAAGGATTTCCGGAGTTTCTGAGGCGGACCCGCTTCCGGAGCTACTCCCGGAGCTACTCCCGGAGCTACTTTCGTTTAGGCTTTCAACGTAGTTACTGGCTACTATACTATCTGATTTGCCATAAATAATAGTCGATGAGATATCACGGTTTTCTGTGTACCGAGCTTCGACATTTCCATGCATATCTGTATCAGACGGTGAGCTACCACCGCCCTGATTCCCATAACTTCCTGAGGCCGATGCGCTGTAATGATACACCTCCGATTCTACCTCGCAGCCAGTACCGGAAGTCGTCCATGTATTCGATGCAACGTCGAATAAACATCTTTGTTCCAGATGAAGATACAATCCGGCTGTACCTGAGGCACTCCATCCACCGCTTATTGGTGAGTTGCGAAACGAATAAGATGTTTCACCATTCATGTTATAATCGAGCCACTTATGATCGGTCATACTTTGTGTACTGGATCCCTCTGTAGTACGCCAAGTATACTGCTCACCGAGAATGGAGGCATCGGAAACCAGTTCTCGTTTTTCGTTTTGAGCGTACGTATATCCACCGTTCATGGAAAAGTCGAGTCCCGCATCGTATTCATAGCCGCTCGAACACGCTTCCGAAACGGTTCCTGAGCCGCTGCCAGAAAAAGACGAGGAGATTTCCCCTGAGGCGCTGAACGTCTGTACTCCAGAAACGCTTTGACTGAGGTTGGATAAGCCTAACACAAGTAGAAGCGAACCGGCCCCATCATCGTCTGAATGCTGTTCGAGCTTGGATTCATCTGACCAGGTTATGTTCCGCGTCAATGTCGTCTGAGCGGTTTCATTCTGTCTCGATATTCCCGCGATTTCTGGGAGATCATCGCCGAAGGATTGTGTAGACTCACCACTGCCGGAACTTGTGTAACGGGTTATCTGTGTTACTGTTTCCGTGGCGGTGGTACGTCGTGTTTGTTCGTCCCCACCATTCGCTAAACCATACCCTGTATTTGATGATGACGCATGATCCCATCCCGAAAAAGTGGAAAAATTCCCACTCATTCCGTTGGATGTCCATGTTCCGGAACCCTGTTGCTGAAAAGAAAATGAAGATTCGCAAGTTTCAATGCCGCCATTCCAGCGGACCGTCCAGTCGTTCTTACTTGCGTCAAAGATGAGAACCGTTTCGATGCCAGTACCGGTACCGTTGATGGACCCATGTTCCGTGATACTTCCTGCGACAGTGTACGAGTTTGAATTGGAACTGGAACTATAACTGAGACGATAACTGCCGCTACCGTTGTAGGATTCTGCCACGCCGCTGGATTCCAGTATCGATTGAGAACCACTGACAAGTACCCATGTTTTTTCGGAAGAACTTCCACTTGCAGAACTGCTTCCACTGCCACTGGAGGGGGGAATCTTGTACTCGTACCTTAATGATTGACCATAACTGGAAGACTCCGTTCTCGCCTTGCCGGTGGTACCAGTAACCACCCCTCCCTGAACGTTTCGCGTGTACGAATGGGTGTTTTCGGTATCGGCACTGCTCTGTGTACGGCTTTCTGTAATCGTTGTCTCACCTTGGATGATATCCCATGCTGGGACTTTTCCGGCTGGAAGGTCTCCTGGAACGATCTCTGAGCGAATGGTGACATTTTTCTGCGAGCATTCAGTACTCGACTGAATGATGAAACCACTATAGGGATCAACGGTATGCAAATCTTTCGAATATGCGGTCGCCGCGTTTTCGACACTGTTGGAAATCTCGTCAGAGGTTTCCGTCGAAGATCCCGAAGAAAGTATCCATTGGTTTGCCCATATACCATCCACGCAGACGGAAGCCACAATCTGATTTTCTGTGTACGAATTTCCTTCTGATGAGGAATGATTACTAGAAAAACTGCCCGTCGCTTGGGTCGTCATGCTGGTACCATTGCCGGTACCAGTAAAAATTTGACTACTGTTCGTAAACGAGCCGCAGTTGCTGGAAACATAAATTTTTTCGGAAGAACCGCTTGCGGATGCGTTCCCGGTACTCAATACCCAGCCTTCAACGTCATCCGGCAAGAGCCCCCAGTTACACGTCCACCGACCACTGTACGTACTGCTTTCTGATCGGCTTTCGGTGATACTACCACTGGAAATCATGGTCAAATGACTCGTTCCCGAACCATCATTTGTATTCGAAGTGTTTCGTTGTCCCGTGGTACCAATCCCACTGCTGTGAAAATCCGAACTGCTTTGAGCAGAGGCGGAAAGAGAGCCTGTAGTGTTCCATCGTTGCGATACCGAATTCCACACACCCGACGTAGAAAAACTACTGTGTTCTGACTCCGAACGGCCTGAATTGAGTGCCCCATGTACGTACGACCCAGTATAATTTCCTTCGACGGAAGAATAGGCAGAATCACCATAGTAGTAGGTTCCGCTTGCCGATTCCGCATATGTTTTGTCGGAAAAACCAGAGGTCGAACCGGAACCGCGGAGACCGATCCAGCCGTTGTTCGTATAGCTACGAATTAGGTGCGTGGATTCCGTATGGAGCTCGTCATAGGACATCAATCTCTGAACCGTGATTGTTTCTTGGCGTCCTGAAAATGGGATACTTCCTGTGCCGCAATTACATCCGCTGCTGCACCCATCATTAGACATGATAATACCTTCGGACGTCGTTCGCTGTACGAGCGAACCATTGCGATAAATATCCTCGGAAGTACCGGAGCCAGTATAAGAAATCGCCGCGCGGGAAGATGCGGACGAATCGTGTGTACCGCCAGTTTGCAGCCAACTAGTTTGCGGCGTTTTCGTATATTCTAGGTTCCATACCTCATCCAAATGATTTTCACCACTTTCTGAACCCGTTCCAACAATGCCTGAATTAGCGACCTCGAATACCCCCGATGCCAAGTAGCTGCTATGTTCTTCGCGTTCAATAGTTTCTGAACCCGTCCCTGAAGATTGCCAGCATCCAGAGGCATTCACCGAGGCGATTCCAGCATAACTTGCGGAGTTGTTTTCAAAACCGCTTTCCGCGAGAACACCATTTGAGAACGCAATCTGTCCACCAACCGCCGAACCACTTGAAAATGATAGAAGCTTGGAGTACGTACCTGAAGCCTGATACTCCGATTCGTTGTTCTTGTTGCTGATCGTTAGTTCTGAACCCGATTGTAACCACTCTCCACCACTGTAATTGTTCGACAACGACCATGTCGATTCGAGTGATTCGCTACCGGATTCGGAGAAGGTGCCGTTCTTCTGCCATGTACTGGATGATGAATCGCCACTGCCAGAGTTGCATCCCGTACCGCTGCCGGAATGGGTAATGTTGGATTCGATATAGCTTCCTATACCGCTAAAATTCGAATCCAAGAACTTCGTTCCACTCTGTGACGCATTACCAGAATTTAGAACCCAGCCTGTGGGTTGCAACAAATAGGTGAGACTTGAGTGAGTAGAAATGCTCTGACCCATGGCTGAACTGTTTGTACCCGTGATGAGGCTTCGCTTTTCAGATGTGTCGATTTCTCGTGAATATGAGCCGCTGGACTCGGTACCGTACTCGGACCATGCGGACGTCTGTACACGCCCTTCGCCAGACATGTTCCAAGTACCCGATGTCGGCTGATAGATGCCTCGAACACCGAAAAATTGCATTTCGTTCTCGCCACCAGATTCCGAGAACGTGCTGTCGGTCGTCATGATATTGAGGGCCGTGATCATATTGCCCTCGCTCCAAAGTATATGCGACGAGCCACTGCCGCTGAATTCCGAAGTCGACACCAGACGTCCCGTGTCCTGATAAGTCCCTGTAACGCTCGTGAGTTGATGGTTTACCCCACCGAATGTGAAGTCCGTGGAATTTTTTCCATATTGCGATGATATTGACGAAAGACTACCCTGAACACTTCCGCCTTCGACTGCGTACTGATAAGTACCGTTGCTGACAGTAACGATCGTCGAGGTCGAGGTGCGACGATCTTGGCCCATTATGGAACCGGTGTTCGTGTCATAGAAATTGTTGGCGATGATCGTATTATTGACCGTACTTGACTCCGTAACAGTACCTGTTCGGCTCGCCAGGTTCGTCGTTTCCGAGAATGTTCGATGAATTTCATAACTGTCGTTACTGTCAACCCAGAGTGTCTGCGTTCGAACCCCGCCAATACTGGACACAAAGAGTGTATAATAATAATTGCCGGAGAACGTATCTCCTGAATTCGTTTCGAATACATATGTCCAGGTCATCGTCTCAGTGTACCACCAGTCATCATTCGAAATCTCCTGTGAATGGATGGTCAGTAACCCGCTTTGCGTACCGCTGCCTGACTGCTGATCGTAATCGGGGAGTGTCATATCCACAATCGTTGTGGAACCTGTGATCGTCGTGGAAATATTACCCTGCACGGGTGGAGTGAAGTCGGAGTCCAATGCTGAAGTTCCCGCACCAGCCCCAAATGATGTCGATGCGCCACCGAAAGAGATGTTGCCGGACGCGATGCCAGTACTCGACCATGATGATGGCGGCGACGAAAATTGAATCGAAACTATCGCGTTAGAGGTCTCACCACCGGAATTACGTACTGTATACGAAAATGAGGCGTTTCCGAAAACTCCAGCGTTAGGGGTGAACGCAATCATGCTGCGACCGTTGTTTTGTATGATCGACGTATTGCCGGCGCTCGTGGTACCGACATGGATGATCTCTCCCGTGGTACCGACCGTGAAAATATCGTTCTGTAGCACATCTAGGTAACAAGTTGTTTGGTTACTTAAAAGTGTAAACGTATCACCATTTGCCTGAAATGTACCCGTTGAAGACTGGGTACTTGGTGTCACCTCAACATACAAATAGCCCGTCGTTGATTGTGTGCCGTCCTGTTTCTGAATCATGTACGAAACAGCATCAAGTCCTGTAAATCCTGCATTGGGTGTGTAGCTGACGGTCCCCTGATTGTTCGTCTGCAACGTACCGTTTATCGGGGGGCCTGTGATCGTTGCGATTAATGAATTCCCCTCTTCTTCCAACGAATGAGTGAGTACCGTATCCAGTGAAAGCGTGATAGACGTTCCGGACTCAACAGTATAAAAATCGTCCGCAGGAACGATGGACATGAGCGTACGAGTTTCCAGTGATTCGAGAAAAACCGTGCGACACATCCGTCTTTGAACATGATTGCCTCTGGAACAATATCGGTAACTTCTGCCAAATGGAGTTCTTCCGAAAATTCGGGAAAAATGTTTCAGGAGTGCTGTTTTCATGATAATGGCTCCATGAATCCCAGGTGTTAATGCGGAGAGCATTTCGTCAAATCAATTGATTTCCGACCAAATCATTTTCGAACAAAAATTTGAAAAAACTTATGTTATACGCATAAAATCAATATCGAGTGCCTCATTAATGAATGAGGAACTCCGAAAATAATTTGTTTCTAACACAAACCAGTATCAGGTCGAATCCACCATACACATAGTGAAAAAGATCACGTCTTTGGAAAATGTGAATTTTCACGAAGATTTTTGAGTATTCGGAACATTCTGCGCACCAGAAATACGCCACGTGATTTCGCGAAATTCAATCGCTCGACCGGAAGTTTCCGCCGTAGTCCGCAACTCTTGTCGTATCTCTTCGCGATCCCAGCCTGTGCCAGCAATCACGACGTTCGGAAACGCCTCAAGAAGCATATGGAACACTCGATACCACTCGGAAAAGTTCACAAATTGTCCAGAATCAAAAATTACCTTATCCGGAACAATACCAAATTCCACGATACTCAGAATGGCCGAACCTATCGCGACAGGAATAGTATATAAACGATCACGATACATCCAATTTTCATGATAAAAAACTTTTGGATCTTCGTTGTAAACACTCACGTCATCTGTTGTTTCATCAGCGGATTTCCAATCGTTGCAGGTTAGGATCGTCGCATCAGGAGCAACATTTGCGGCGGCACGCGAGATCTTTCCCAAAGGATCGCCTATCACCATCACGATGCTAGCTGACGGGGCAATGGTTCCGGACAAAAGATTCACACACTCTAGTGGCAAAAGATCATGTTCGTCGTCGTGGGACGAATAGATATTCATTTTAGGACACGACTCTGGCCACGGACACGATTCAAGAAATCCCGAAAGTTTAGACTGTGAATGCGTGGTGCTTCCGTGCGATGTCTGCGAACCAAAATGGATCGTGAACGTATCGAATCGTGAACGTTCCGTACCAGCGTCCTCCCAGCCGTATCTACACGTGCCAATGTGCCAGAGACGGATTGACGTGTCTGCGAGAATCGGATAGCCGCAAACCCGTGCGCGATGGCAAAACGCATAATCTTCTGCTAGGTACCACGTGCCGTCTTCAATCCTTCGGATAAGCGGCTGAAAAAATGGGATCATCGGATGATCAAAACGATCGTTCGTGATCGGGAGATTTAGATGTTCAAGAATACGAAGATACACTTCTCGACGAACATGCATGAAACCACCGCCAGCGTAAAGCATCTCCATAAGCGAACCATTTTTGCCAAATGTCATGGATGTTTGGGTCGGCATAATGTGCGACGCCAACGCTCGACGGCCTTTCTGCGGATAAACCCCTGTGACAAGTGGCAAACGATGTGATCTGATTTTTTCCACCTCATCCGGGTGAAATGTTACGTCAGAATCAATCCATAACGTTTCTTCGAATCCATCCATCAATGCGTCCGTCGCCATCTGATTTCGACCTTGATCAATTGCCGAATAACCGCCAACACGCCGTACCGTGTAACCACGATGCTCGAGCTCCTTTAATACCATGTCGCATTCCTGATGAATATATCCGAGGAACGGAACCAGAATGACACAGTGAGATGGTGAATTTTTATTCAGCATTTCCTGCCAACGCGTCTGTACCGTCTCGTTCGTCGCATAAGTCGGCAAAGAATCTGGTGCGATGCCTGTGACCAAATGTTGATCTGAACGTGGAACACCCACGAAATCTAACAGTTCGCGTACACCATCCGAATGCGTCAGTTTTGCAGTGTCCATTCGAAGAAAATGGTCCGGAAAACGCTGTGACAAAATCCCGACTCGTGTATAGTATTCGTCATAATACATCGAAATTGCCTCGTCACGATGATGCGTCGGATATTTTGGATATTGCTGATACGTCAAAGGATCCCGGTACCAACCTGGCCTTAGATGTTCGGACCAATTGTTCACGGGACGCCCTGTCGGATTTACGCTCGCGTTACAAAAGTTTGCGATGACTTCCTGCTTTGGACGCTCTAGGCAAACAACGCGAACATCCTGTGTTGTCGCAATCGCCTCCTCAACATACGGGAGATACGACGACGAAATATCCCCATAAAATGGCGTTTTTCGTGTCTTGTTCCAGCGTTCAAAACGATCCGTGATTCGCACAGGCTCTGTTTCGCAACCCACCATGATGCCAGGATGTGATTCCCATGGCATGTGCGGAACTTCGTCGAGGGACATCTGAACTCCTGGCTGCGCATTCAGAATGTCCGCCAGCAGTTTCATGCCGCACTGTCCAACACCAAGTCCGAGAATAATTCTTGCCATTACCGGTCTCACTCTGATGTGTTAAATGTTAGTTATTCGGTCTGATACCGAGCGTTACGAACAACGTCTTCTAGGAAATGTTCCCATTGATGAATTACTTCAGTGTTCTCGAAAAACTGATCACGATACGCGAGTATTTTTTCCGAAATACTCTTTCGATACTCGACATCTCTGCCCAAACGTACAGCTCTCTGAACATACGTCTCACGGTCCACAACCGCGAGTTCTGAAAGATTCATCTCGTCGTAGAACGCCGTCGCATACCGTTGGACGAGAAGCGTTCCAGTCTGCGTTACACTCGGAATACCATACAAAAAACCATCTATCGTCGTAATTTCGCCCGAATAGATCGGCGAATTCAGAATCACAGTCGCCACCGAAAGATAGCGGTAATATGCCGACACCGGCTGATGCGGCAGAAAAATCACACGACGGAAAAGCTCTGATCCCATGGATTTTTCCATCCTGTGCAAAAGGCGTTCCCTTGTTGTATGGTCCATACGCCCCGCAAGTAGTACTACATATCCTGTCGAGTCCTGCTCCAAAATTTCCTTCAGATAACGATCAAAACATGGGTGATATTTCGACATTCGATGCGGACAGAAATAGATCGCCCCCTCTTTCGGAAGCGATAACGATTCGCGTGAGGCTAGTGGGGGAATATCCGTCAAAAGTGGTTCGTAAAGCGGAGATGTTTTCAACAAGTACAACGTTTCTGTGTAGTGGTTTTGTGCGTCCGTGGTTTCCGCTCTGTCCCATGAAACATAGTAGTCGATCGCATCAACACCACTGGTGCCGTGCGTACCCCATGAGGTACACTGAAGCGGCGCAAGACGACACATCGGAAGAAAAAAGTTCCATACGTCCGCGCCCACTTTCCAGTAATAAATGATGTCACACTCTGCACTGCGAATCTGTCGTACCGACATTTCGAAATTCCATGAATATGGGACGCGAACAATATCATTTCGCTGAAATTTCCCATCGAAATGATGCGAGGTTGTCTCGTTGTAAATGAGTACTACCTCAAAACGAGTTGAGTCCAGATGTTCGACGATTCCTCTTGCTAACCGCAGAAAGCCGCCTTCATGTCCAGGGGTCACAAGAAAGCCGACACGGATTTTTGGACTGGGGGTGCTGGACGGTCTGCTAAACGGAAATGATGATGCAAAAAGTCTTGAAAATTTCTCGAGTACCTCACGACAACAGCGAGCATGGTGTGGAAGATGAAATGAGTGCGTGAAACCCTCATAAACGAGCGTTTTCCAGTCGTAAGTCACCTGTTCGGAAATCGCTTCATCGAGTTCCTCCTGTAAACGTGACCAGTATGCATCAATTTGTGATTCATCCTCAAAAAAAACAGGGCAATACCAAAGATGTTTCCAACGCCAAATCAATTGGCCCTTTGTATGCTCAGCCGCTTTACGAAAAAACTTTCTTGCTTTGGATATTTCGCCGCAATCGCCATACAGACACCCGAGTCGGTGTGTACCCCATACCATCTCAGGATATCGAGTTGCGAAGGATTCCGTCAACGACAGCGCCTCATCATAGCGTTCCTGCTTTGCGCACAAGTCAATTAAACGCTGCATTGCTTCCGGATCATCCGGACGATATCGTTGTACAGTACGAAAGAACCCCTCCGTGACCGAATCTGGTTGTTTAAGATAAATGGACAAAAAACCAGCTCTTGAAAACGCATCCACATGTTGTGGATTCAACATAATCGTCCGCTCGAATGCACATTGGGCAGCATCCAAGAGTCCTTGCTCCTGAAGTATCACTCCACAGTGAAACCAGTACTCAGCATCAGATGGACACAAATCTAGTGAGCGTCCGATCAAATCCATGGCTGCCGGATCACGTCTGAGCTCCCAAAGTGCCATACCGAGAAAGTGTAACGCTTGATAATGTGAAGGTTCCGAATCGAGAATTTCACGGTATAAACAGATGGCCCTCTCAAAATTACCTGTTCGATGCTCATGAAACGCAAGTTGAAAAAGGTCTTGTTCACATGTACATACACTCACCAAATCCGCATTGCCACCCATGCAGAAATTGACCGATGAAAAAGCCAACGCCGATGACGTGGAAAACGCTTGATTTGCGAGACGTCGGTCTACCATTCGTTCTCCAAATAACGCACGGGTACCATAAACATTATGTAACGGTGTATGAAAAGTTTGCTTCGAAAGAGTTAGTCTAATCCAAAATTTATTTCTAGGCAACAGCTTTTATTATACGTATGTCCAATTTATTTGCCACTATTTGCCACAAAAAATTTTATAATATACGTAATAGCAATATTGAAAATAGTGTGTTCGCCCCGAAGTTGTTCCTACAGCACATTATATTTTCAAAAAATTCGAGGCAATGTGAGGGGAATAAGCCATTCGGAAAAGTTTGAACGGCATGATTGGTACGATCATACCGATGATCACAATGGGTAGAAGTTGGGAAGGGACTCCTGGTTATTCTTCCATCAGGGTTGTGTGCGGAGATGGCGTTACGGGATATTCATGCAATGGCTTGCCACAGGGATGGAAAGTCTGGCGAAAGCGGTCGGACCGTTTGAACAGACAACGAAGGCTTCATTCTACACTATCAATGTAATAGATTACTAAACATATGGTTGTACCATCGTGATATTTTCCATATGGCTTTTTTCCCGGTACTTCGAGATAGATTCGCAGTCGGTGGGGAAGAAATATGAGCGAGATTGTCGAAAAAAATGCCGAGATGTCGGGCGAAATGAGCGTAAAACTGGAGAGATCACTGGACATTTTTTCCTGAATCATCGAAGATGCGGAAATCAGTGTACCATAGAAATGACAGACCGTGAAAATGGTATACTTTACTCCATCGCATATCCTGCAATGATGTGCGGATTCCCTCGAACATGACCATGTGAAATCCGTCTCGAAAACGTGTTGCCAGACATTTGGAAGTTTTTTATCCATAACGTAGTGGAACGGTATTCCGAAATTTCCGCGAAAATTGCGGAAAAAATTGCATGGAATGTTGGAGGTGATTTTCCCGCTTCACCTCCTTGACGTGCCATTGGACGAGGATACACACGATCCATACGACTATGTCTTTCATACCGGCCACAGTGTTTCCACTCACGCCGTTGCCGACAGACATGGTTCGTATTCGCGCGGTGTCCATCACATTGGTATGATGCGTGGCAAGCGTGAAATCTCATCCGCATCGAAAACGGTGTATTCAGCTCGTGCTCTTGCATTGGGTTATTCGTTTCAGGGCCAATTTCTTTTGCGTGCTTCCGTGACTTGTGTAAAGCTCTGTGAAAGGCTCACATCCCGCAAGAGACTACAGAAAACCAAGGGTTTGAATTCCACACGCCACTTGCAACCGTTTTCCACCACGTAGAGCGGGATTTTTACCTGTCCCAACCAACATTCGTTTACACTCGCGATTTTTCGTTGCAAAATCGCTCTACTCCTAGGCCTCGATCCGAACCATTGCCGACGTTGATAAACATTTCATCGTAAAGTGATCAATCTGTAAACTTCCACGAGACTTAGGGAAAACGTGTTTGATTTTTTC
>JAQVKF010000295.1 GCA_028694795.1 Thermoguttaceae bacterium
ACACCGATGTCCCACGCCGCATCGCCTCCTAGTGAATGCCCAGCCAAAAAAACATGGTCCGAATCTACCGCGAAATGCCGACACGCATCGCGTAACGAAGAGAGGATCGCCGAATGTTCGCGTGCGGAGTAACCATACGCCGTCTGATCTTTGTTCATCCATTCTGGGGCAATGACGATATATCCACGTCGCGACGCTTGTCCCATACGCTCGCCACCCGTCGCACGGCGTGTACCCGCCCACCAGTCAAGCTCCTTACCCGCATCGGAACGTTCGCCATGCAGTACCAGAATGGTTGGATAACGTCGCAACGCATTGTATTCCGACGGAAGTTGCACTCGATATCGAACAGTACCTAGCGATGTTTTGACCTCCAAATGGTATTCGCCCTGTTCCACCGGATCGGACAGAACGTCGGCGAATGGCGGCTTCATATGCGTTAAAATCGCCGTCACATTCGACACTGAGGCCCCTTCCTCCGAAAGCCATTCTGGGACCAACAGTGAACGTGCCAAATCATTTTCCTCACGTAAATAACGCAAAATCTCCTTCCGAATACGAAGAAGCGAAATCGCCATCGTACGACTTCTGGAGGCCATTTTTGCGCCAATCAGCCAGCCAGTCATCGCCAGTGCGAGCTTCTCCTCCGCCGGAACATCGGACGATTGCCCCAACGTGCGAAACGCCGCCAATCGCTCAATCAACTCCGGTCGAAGCTCCCGTTTGACCTCCTCATACAGCTCTGCATATTGTTCACGCACACGTTCTTCCGGGATTTCATCGATACATTTTTGGAGTAATTCCGGAATTTCCTGAATCGCTTGTTGCTGCTGCTCGCTCAATCGTACCATCTCGCGAACTTCGGTAAGCGTCCGTGGCGAAGCCCCGTCTGCTGGAAATTTGGCCAATACCTCCGCGACAAGCTGGTGCTGTCCCGCCGCTTTTCGAAATTTTAATTCGGAAAACAGATAATCGCCCGCAAGCTGTCGAATCGACGTCATAATGGGCGTCAATTCTTCACGCATTTGGTTCCGCGATTTTTCATCTTTTTGCGCGGATATTAGTTTTTCGAGCACTTGAACAGCGGCTTCATAGCGATCACATTGGATAAAAAATCGTGCCACCCGTTTATAGTGATCGGCATTGTCATTGACCACGGTTTGAAGCAAAATCGACATGAGCTGATCGGTCGGGAAATTGGTCGTTGCCACACGCATATCCCAACCAATATTCACTCCCTGAACACGTGTCCAGTGTGGATCAATCCGTGTGATCGCTTGAATGACTTCCAATGGTTTATCCGCGTTCGCAAGTGTAACCGTACGGCGTCCAAATTGATCGAACGGTTCCGCTTTGAGTACCGTTCCGATCAGAGCCAAACCGCTATCACCAGTCACGACACGCTGTTTGAGCTGGAACACTTCGAGCGATTCGGTCACCGCTTCCTCGCCCGCATTCACGATTTGCGTCTTCGGAAGATATGTTCGACGCAAACGGTCATCAATCACACGGATGGTTTCGACTTTTTCGCTCGCGGAATCAACTTTGGCCGCGACACTGGATAGGGGGGCCATTGAGCCGGCGAGCCGACGTCCATCTTTCAACTCGATCTCAATCGCCATGGCCTGTCCGTTCCATAATCGGGTTTGGAAACAGGTAAACCATCCCAAACCAACGCCAAAGACGCTGCTTTTGAGTAAATCACGGCGGGATATCGGAATCGAAAAACTCATCGAATCTTTTCCTATGATCTGGTTCTGTAGGTATCAAGCGACGTGGCCGAATGACATCGGCTGGTCGAACTTATTCCGCGGGCACGAGTTCAAATTTTTCGTTGAACTTCATGACCTGTACGTCACCGTATGGTAGCGAACGGAGATTCGCTTCCACCGCCGCGCGATCGCCAACGACTACGATCGTCAAATGATCACGGTCTATCGACTTGGCGACGGTCGCCAGTTGGTCCGGTTTGACCGCGAGAATCCCCGGAACCATCCGATCAAACCAATCGTCGTCCAGTTGATAGGCAACCAACGTGCGGAGCTGCGAGGCGATATTGCTAGCCGTCTCGAACGCCGCCGGATAACCGAGCGTTACATATTGGCGATTAAACGTCAGTTCTTTTTCCGTGATCGGTTGTGTTTCGTCACGCAATTGGTCTAATTCCTTCATCATCTCGGCGACGGCCAGATGAGTCACATCGGTATGAACGCTGGAGTTGGTGGTGAAAAGTCCTGCCGTGCGTGGCTTCCAAGCGAAACTCGAACGCGCTCCATACGTGTATCCTTTTTCCTCACGCAAATTCATATTCAGTCGGCTCGAAAATTGTCCGCCGTAAATGCTGTTGAACAACGATTTTGCGTAATAGTCATCCGCTCGCATGTCACCGCCGATTGCGGCAAAACCGATCACCGATTGTGGCGCACCCGGTCGATCAATCAGCACGATACGCGTGGCCGCCGGAGTGGTCACCGCTGGCACACTCGTTTCCGCCGCATCTCCCGGCTGTTTCCACGTTTGGAGCGCCTCTGGCAGCGCGGCCAAAAGTTCTTCCATTGTCACGTCGCCCACCACGATGAGCGTTGCCGATTCCGGACGAAGTCGCGAATGGTAAAAATCCACAAGATCCGATGATTCAATTTTTGCCAGCGATACGACATTGGCGGTTCGACCGTAAGGATGTGAGTTTCCGTAAATCGCGGTGGAACGTGCCATGGAGGCGAGCGTCGGAGCGTCCTGTTGGATCATCTGCAAACCGGCCAGCGCCTGTTGGCGTTCACGTTCGAACTCTTCCGCCGCGAAAATGGGATTTCGAGCCACGTCATCGAAAATCGTTAATACAGGACCCAACTGGCGTTTGAGCATTCCAACATTCAGACTGGTCGAATCGTCGCTGCAGGAGGCTGAAATGGATGTGCCGAGGCCTGCCAGCTGATCGGCCAATGTTTCCGCGTCACGTGTGGTCGTTCCCTGCGTCCAGACGCTCGCGGTTAAACCACCAACGCCGGTTAAGTCTGCGGGTTCATCCGCTCCCCCCTTT
>JAQVKF010000112.1 GCA_028694795.1 Thermoguttaceae bacterium
TTTCAGGTATGCTGAACAGCAGCTCTTCATCATCGTCGTTCTATCGTTTTCGGGCGGCGAATTTCGCGCCAGTACGCTTCTCTTCCATGACCATCGCCGCAATCTTTTGCGCCGCACCGGTCACATCGAGTTCCTCAGAACTTTCGGCCCAACGCCATTTCAGTTCGAGTTTACCCTGTTCGAGCATTTTGCCGACCACCACTCGCAACGGGAAACCGATCAAATCGGCATCCTTAAATTTTACACCCGCTCGCGCATCACGATCATCGTAAAGAACCTCTACGCCAAGCGTTTTCAGCTCGCCATACAACTTCTCGGACGCCGCCCGCATCGCCTCATCCGACACATTGACCGGGGTCACAACCACTTCATACGGAGCGAGCGACATCGGCCAAACGATCCCGTGTTGATCGTTGCTGATCTCGATCAAACCGGCCAAAATACGTGTTACGCCGATCCCATAACACCCCATAATAATCGGACGAATCTTTTCTTCCGTATCGATAAACGTCGCGGAAAGCGCGTCGGTATATTTCGTACCGAGTTTGAAGACGTGACCAACTTCAATTGCCTTCACTTCTTCCAATATGCCACTCGTGCAACGTGGACAACCGTCACCCGCCGCGGCGTTTCGGAAATCACCATAACCAGTCGGCTCGAAATCACGTCCGGGATTGACACGACCTAAGTGCATATCGGCTTCATTCGCGCCGGTGTACACATTGACCATATCTCGAATATCTTCATCCGCCCAAACAGGAATCGCCTCCTTGAGACCGACAGGCCCCGCGAAACCCACTGGTGCTCCTGTCACACGCAGAATCGTCGCCGGATCGGCTAATTCGACCTTCGACGCTTTCAGTACATGGCGAATTTTATTCTCATTCACCTCATGATCGCCGCGCACGAGAATCGCCATCGGTTGATCATCGACCATATAGATCAGCGTTTTGATCAATTGGTGCGGTTTGCATTTGAGCATTTTGCTGACCGCCTCGATTGAACCAGCGTGAGGTGTTGGAATTTTACAAATTTCTTTTGGTTCCGCTTCCGACTTCTTGTTATGTCGCAGACCAATCGCCGCCTTTTCGACATTCGCACCATAATTACACATCGGACAACGCAATACGGTATCTTCACCGTTCGTCGCTGGAATCATAAATTCATGACTCGCGTCACCGCCAATCGGGCCGCTTTCTGCTTCGACGGGTACGAAATCGAGACCGCATCGTGTAAATATTTTGCAGTAAGCGTCGTACATCGCCTGATAGCTGGCGTTGAGTGACTCGAGCGAATCGTTGAAACTGTACGCGTCTTTCATCAAAAACTCACTCGTTCGCAGTACACCGAATCGCGGACGTTCTTCGTTGCGGAATTTATGCGTTATCTGATACAGCGTGATCGGTAGCTGCCGATAACTGGTCAGATAACGGCTTGCCAGATCGGTGACTGGTTCCTCATGCGTCGGACCTAACGCCATACGGACCTGTTTCCCCTGTCGTTTGACCGAAAGCTGGATGAGCACGTCGCCAAACGCCTCGACACGACCGGTCTGTTCCCAGAGATTGATCGGCGTCAGACAGGGCATTTCGACTTCCACGGCACCCGCAGCGTCCATTTCTTCGCGGACGATTCGCATCGCTTTGTGGAGTGAACGCACACCCAAGGGAAGAAACGTATATGCGCCGGCCATCAATTGGCTTACGAGTCCGGCTCGCAACATCAGAACATGACTCGGAACCTCGGCTCCCTCAGGCGTTTCTTTCATCGTCGGAATCAGCGTTTTTGACCAGCGCATGGCATATATCCTTTCAAGATCAGTTCGACAGCTCTACATTTGTATTGGGTCCATGGAATTAATACTCACATTGGCGATTTCTCGTAGTCGAATTGCCTGTGACCTGACCCACCTCTGTTTTATTTGCGACGGAAATGAACCCCTTTGATCATCTCCGAAATAGAACAAACCGCTCCGATATTCTATCCGGATTTCGATATTCTGGCAATGTACCGCAAATGTTGGTACTGATTCCGGATGGGCCATGGAACGATCAAAAAAATATTCAGTACTATGACAGAGTATATCATGCACCCATGGATAAGATGGTGGATTTACGCAGAATGGTTTCGTGAAAATATTTTCGAAAAGTATTTATTGGAAATTGATCCGCGGAAAGGAGAAGGTATGCAAAAGATAATTTGGGGATTCATCGTCGTGTTATTATCCTTAGGCTCGTCTTTAGCGATGGGACGTGTGTGGCTCGACTCCACTGGTAAACACAAAACGGAAGCTGAATTTGTTAGTGTATCGGAAGATGGCCAAACCGTGACGCTTAAAAAACCGGACGGAAAAGAAACGGGTATTCCGTATAAAAACCTATCGACTCGTGATCAAACGTATATTCAAACTACACTGAAATCGCAAAAAAGTGAGGTTTCTGAAAACGGAGAAGAAACACTGGAATTTCCTCTGCGAGAATGGACGGATAATAGTGGGAGACGTTCATTAACAGCGTCGTTTGTTTCTGTCTCGGATGGCTGGGAAACGGTCATCACTTTCAAGAAAAAGAATGGAAAAAATGGCAAATTACCGTTTGATGAATTGTCGCGATTGGATCAAGAATATATTCAAAATATTTCCCTATCACTACAATTAGATCAAAATGTGATCGAGACATGCCGTGATTGGGAAAGCAATGTCGGACAACATTCGATGGCGGCCTCTTTTATCTCGCTCTCTGAGGATGGTAAGATGGTAACGCTTGTCAAGGAGTGTGGAAAAGAAGTCAAAATCGCATTCAGCGAATTTTCGTCGGATGATCAGAAATATATTCAAGATGTTGCCCAAAAATACGCGAAAAAAACCGGACAAGCAGCCAATGAACAAGAAATGGTGGAACAGAAGAAAAAAGCCGCATGTGAACCTCTTTATGGCGGCAAATTTTTAGCAATCCCGTTTAATCCCTACGTGAAGGAACTTCCTAAAGATTTTCGAGGTCATGATATTATTCAACTGTGGAAGGCGATCGAGATCGAAGCAAAAGAAACCTTTGAATCCACGAGTGATTATCAGAAACGACTGGACGATTTGGTCAAAAAACCTTTATACGGTCAAGTTTTCCTGGACTCTTATTTTGCAATCAAAAGTATATCGTTGGAAAAATACGACGCGGATCGAGAGATGTTCCAAATTCCATTGCCACGTGTATACAACACCGTTGCAACGGATGCCTATCGTATTCCCGATGTGACTCAGGCATCTACGATCAATAGAAATTATCTGTACACAACCATGATGGATGTTGATTCTGCCGATTTAGGCACCTATACAGGTTCCAACGTGTATGGGGTTGAAAAAGAGATCAAGGAAGACGCTCTCGTATGCTATGAACTCGCGTTTTACAATTCAACCATTAATCCGGCGAATATTCGAAGCAGCAATCATGCGAATGACATCATTTTGAATATTCCTAAGGAAAAAGCGAAACAAGTTCATATGAACTTTCTTTATGTGTTTAAGCTGGCTCCGTTTTTAGGTTCTGGTAAGCCTTACACTTATGAGGATTACGACTACAAAAAGCCAACGATAGACAGTCCGACCGAAAGACACTATTTAACACAAGGTATCTACATTAAGAAATTAATCTGGGTGCTTTATGATGAAGAGACGGGCGAAATCTATACCACAATTCCTGTACGAGGTATCCAAGAGGTCAAGGTAGACCGTTAGGAGATGTTGCTATTTTCAAAACGCGAGAACTTTTCATTGTCGGTGAACGTACCGGGTATATCGGCATGAGGGGCCTCAGTAAGATATGTTAGGTATGTTCACATAAGTTGCACTCCAGTTGGAATGACAGGTAACGCTACCGACCGGTAAAAAGCTTAAAAAAGTTTGCGCATTTCCCGCGGAAATGTTTTTTTGTAAAACTTTTTTGAAGGGAAGAGAACATAGAGAACGTATGGAAAGAAAAACTTTTGAAAAAGTTTTTATTAGACGGTGGTCATTCAAACTTGGTGAACATGAACGTTGATCGTGGTCGTAGAGTCGCAAAAGGCACTCCTCTTCTCAGCAATCGACTTTTGGCCACATAATCATGGTATGAACACACCCTAGATAATCTGGATATCATGCTTCAGAGTCATCCCAATGCTTGCCGCGTCCTTATCTGCTGTCTGTTAATACAGACATTTGGGTTCGCGTTGGGAAGTCCGCAATTGCACAGATTGCTCGTGGTGACTGAGTGTGACGGGCATTCTTGGGAGCTATGCGGCGGTGACTGTGAATACCCACATTTTACGAAATATTCTCTTTCCGGCTTGGAATCCGAGATATCAAGTCATTTACCGCATGACGAGAAATCTTGTTTTCTCTGTATTTTCAATACGCTTCTTCATCAAGCGGTAATTCTTTATGTTACCTATTTTCAGGTGCTGCAGTCCATCGTATCGTCGTATCTAGGTAACTCGTGTTGCCGATGCGATGGCACTGTTGCGGGATTTCGCATTCGTGGACCACCCGCGTTCTGCAACTCGAGTGTCTTATTTTATAGTTCCACGATTTCCCTCTGGCGCAGAGTTCAAACGTGATCTGCGATGAGGTGGGTGTGTTTCGAATATTTTATCCTGGTCCATTTGATTTTATGTTCAAGTCCGCAATTTTTCGTTGAAAAATTGCTTTTGGCCGGGTAAAACATCCGAGTTTTCGCCCTAAAAGGGGATAACTCGTAGAACATCCATACGCTTATTATCCAAAAGGAATCAACCATTGTCCAAGATACAAACTCTATTATACTCCAATCGGAAATGGATCGCGACGGTCCGATCTAAGTCATTTCACGAGAGGGACGTCTTGCGTAAGTCGGCATTTACATTGGTCGAGTTACTGGTGGTCATCGCGATCATCGGCATACTCATTGCGTTACTGCTTCCTGCGGTCCAAGCCGCACGTGAGGCCGCGCGTCGTATGCAATGTTGTAACCAGATGCGACAAATAGGTTTGGCGTTGCACAACTATCACGATACACTTAAATCATTTCCATCGGCGTGGCGTGGATACGCGGGAGCGCAGCCGTATGTGTTCGGCACTCCTGGATGGGGCTGGGCGGCCACGCTTTTGCCCTATCTGGAGCAACAAAATTTACGGGAGTTGATTCAGATCCAACAACCTGTGGCGTCTGAAGTGAATCGTATACCACGAGAAACGTTTATACCATTTTTTACCTGCCAGTCCAGCGCATTCACCGAACAGAAGTTTTCATTGTATTCTATCTCGGACGCGGATTCAACCGCTCAAACTGTGTTGTTAGAATCCCATGACATGACTCAGATCGAATTGGATGCGGTATTTCCACAGGCCAACTACATCGCTTGTTTTGGGACGACCGATGTTCATCATTATCACGAGCAAGGGGAAGGGGAACACCCTCATGAAGAGGCAACCATTGGTGAGATTTACACCTCTAATGGCGCGTTCTACCATAATAGTGAATTAGGGATGAACGCGTTTACGGACGGTCTTTCCAATACGATATTCGTCGGGGAAAGAACTCCCCAAAAACAACATGTTGCCACCTGGGTTGGAATGCCGCCCGGAGCACACTGCTCCGCGGCTCTCATTGTTGGTAGTCTGGCGGAAGGATTCGATAATACCGGGGATGATCATGGTTTTTCAAGTGATCATCCTTCGGGCGCCAATTTTCTAATGGGGGACGGTTCGGTCCATTTTGTTTCGGACACCGTCAATACCACGGTGGTTCAGGCTCAGGGAACGCGGAGTGGGTATGACATTCCATAAGACACGCAAAAAAATGTTCGATAAGTCGCAGGTACAGGCTTGTACCCATAAAGAGTGATTCTGGGACGCGTTCACATATAATCACATAGTAAAAAGCCGATAGCCAAGAGTGAAATGGGGCGGTCTGTGCTGGTTGATATTGAAGTTTGTGTGTCTAGCAAAAAGTTTTAGATGGGTGTTTGAGAGGAAACTTTTTGCGAAAAGTTTCCTCCCATTGGTTCTCCATTTCGAAAAAGTTTCACGCAAAAAGCATTTTCCCGGAAAATACGCAAACTTTTTACCAGACACTGGCACAACCGATCGCTCCGAATTGATGTAGCAACTTGTGTGAACAGGCCTGCAAGAATTCTTCGACTCAAATGCCGATGGACGTCCAATGCTCCATCGGCTGTTTAAGTGATGTTTCTCATTCGTTTACGTTTGGAATTTTTTCATCGTAAAATCTTTGACGATAAAAAACACGGACATGTCTGGCAAATGAGTGTTTCTCTCGATGACGTCATCAGCGAACATTCGTTCGAGCCGATTTTTTCTTCGCGGCGGGACAGGGCAATTACTTGCGATCCGTCCGCCACCTTGCTATGCTCATGGTATACAGATGGCGGGGCATATCCGAAGTGCGTCTCAATGGTCGGCAGGCCAACGGTAATCGGCGGTCGCCGACAGTTTCGACGACCGTTTAAGCGGTCTCTATTTCGGCAGAACTTTTTCCGAGTGGAATGATCCGTGGTGTAAACGGCGGAATTTTGCGTTAGAGGGCGTTGCGTTAAAGATCAAGTTCAAAGGATCTACAATGGAGTGACATGATGCTATACTTTCGATTGATCGGCGGTGTTTTTCTAGGTTTATTGGTACTCGTGGGTGCGACGTTTGGAACGATGACGATCGCGGCTGAATCCGCCGCGGAAACACCCGCCGCGGCAACTTCGGACACCGCGAATCCGGATACAGCGGTTTCAAAGACCGCGACTTTGGCGGCAGAATCAATGCCCGTTTCGGTCACGGTGCCTTCTTCGGAATCGCTCCGAACACTGGATGACTATTTCCCATTCGTTCCGCCGAAAACGACGGAAGAGTGGGAAGCACGCAAGGCGGTGGTCCAACGTCAAACGCTTGTCTCGCTCGGTCTGTGGCCGATGCCGACACGTACACCGCTCCAGCCGGTCGTGTATGGTCGCGTGGAACGTGACGATTTTACCGTGGAACGAGTCTTCTTCGAAAGCTATCCGGGACATTTTGTGACCGGTTCACTTTTCCGACCGAAAGATTCATCCACGGCGTCCGATACGCAAACAGTGAAGAAACGTGTGGGAATTCTCTGTCCACACGGACACTGGCCGGAAGGTCGTTTTTATGTCGCGGACGAAAAAGAGACTCGCTGGGATATTACCAAAGGCGCCGAGCGGTATGAACTGGAAGGGCGGTATCCGATCCAATCACGCTGTGTACAGCTCGCGCGAATGGGCTGTGTGGTCTTCCAGTACGACATGATTGGTAATGCCGATTCGGTACAATTGGGTCATCGTTTGGGAATTCGTCCCGAGATGGCGAAACCAGAGCGTTGGGGGCTTTTCTCGCCGCAAGCAGAGCTACGTTCGATCAACGAGATGGGTATGCAGACATATAATTCGATCACCGCGCTCGATTTTCTTCAATCGCTACCTGATGTTGACCCGGCAAAAATCGGTGTGACCGGTTGCAGCGGTGGTGGAACGCAGACGTTCATTCTCTGTGCGATTGATCCGCGACCAGCAGTCGCGTTTCCTGCCGTGATGGTCAGCACCGCGATGCAGGGCGGATGTCTCTGCGAAAACGCCTGCTATTTGCGCAAAGATTTCGGAAATGTCGAATTTGCCGCCTGTTTCGCTCCGAAACCGCTCGGAATGACCGTGGCGGACGATTGGACAAAAGAGATGGAAACGAAAGGTTTTCCCGAACTCCAGCAGTTGTATGACTTGTATGGAGCGAAGGATCGTGTCGCACTTTTCCCCTTTACGCACTATCCGCACAATTATAATCAGACTGCTCGTGCGTGCATGTACCGTTGGATGAATCGGCATTTTGGGTTGGGTTTCGAAGAGCCTATTCTCGAAAATCGTTACACGCCGCTTTCGCGTGAGGAGTTGACCGTTTGGACTGACGCGAGTGGCGACCACCCGAAACCCACGGGAGATCAGGTGGGCGACGCGTATGAACTTTCGCTCATGCGGTGGATTGACACCGATAGTCGACGTCAAGTGGATGCGCTCGTGCCGACGAAACCTGAAACCTTTGCGAAGGATATGGCGGAATATCGACGAGTGGTTGGCGGTGCGTTTTGCGCCATGGTTGGCGAAATTCCGGTGATGGAACCGGATGCGCTGACGAATCCACAAAAAACGTCCTCCATTTTGATAAAGCAAACGGGCGACAATAGTTGGATCATTGAATCGGCTCCGATGCCGGAAAAAGCACGCCTCGTGTCTGGCGATAGCTGGGAAGATAGTTGGGCGAAATCGCTGGCATATACCTACGGTTATAACGATCCGCTCGTGATCAAACAGGCCAAAACGCTTCTTGCGGCAGCCACGCTGTTACGTAGGGAGCATCCTACCGCGCAGATCGAATTGCGAGCCGGTCCCAAGAGCACATCTGTGACCGCACTCGTGTGGGCTATCGACGCGACACTCCATTCTGGCGATGGACAAACGCCACTTTTCGATAGTGGAACATTCGAGACCGCGGGGTTCCGATTCGCCTCGATTACGACGCTGGACGATGCTCAGATGTTGCCCGGAGCGGTTAAATTTGGCGATATTTTCGGAATGCTCTCATTGGGTATCGATAAACCGCTGACCATTATCAACGATGCCGAACTGCAAGAAGCCCTGCGGACGCGGATCTGTCATCAACCGTAATGAAGTTCGTTTTCGTCAACACGGGGCGGCGATGCGAGTACGTTACATCCCAGTTTGCGTTTTTACTAGGGCGTGTTCACACAAGTTACTACCTTAATCGGGGCGACGGCTGTACCAGTGTCGGGTAAAAAGTACCAGTGTCAGGTAAAAAGGGTGAACCGACGAATGCCGGGAACAGAGTGACCGCATCGGCGGAAGTACTTCACCGAGTTGGTAATACCACCGTCAGGTAAAAAGTTTGCGCATTTTCTACGAAAATGTCTTTTCGTCAAACTTTTTTTGGGTGAAGTAAAATTGATGAAAGGAAACTTTTTGCAAAAAGTTTCCCCCCAAACTCCCCTTCCAAAACTTTTTACTGGACACACAAACTGCAACGCGAGTCAACATGGTACGACGTCGACGTGAACACACCCTAATTCGCTCGGAATACAACAGATCGTCCGCGATATTCCATGAATTTTTCGAATACAACTCGCCCAGACCGAAACACCCGCAGGTACTCCAGTAACGCAACGAATGGACGAGGAAGTTTCAAATCAAAACAACATTCTCTGCTCTTAACTAAACCTCGTATAGTACAACCAGCTTATTCATCGCGCGAAGTTTTTCAATCAATAGGGGAATGATCTTATGCCTGGATAAAATTCCACGTTGTCGAAACGCGATATCACCACCTGCCAAGCTCTTTGCACCGCCCATCAGAATATTAATGCGGTCCGACACCTGTAATAGTGCGCAAAGCGACGTCACTCCGCTGTCCTCGGTTAATTTGGAAATATCTTCGTCGATTAAATTGTACACCTGATTGAGCGTGACCGCTCCTTCGGTCACCAGATCAATTCCCTCTATTTCGTAGCGAGGCGGCGCAATGAGACTCTGCGGATCACGTTCCACGGTCAGCTCACGTTTCATGGTACGTGCCACGAGGTCCGCGGTCGAACCGCCGCACACGATCTTCAAACCTTCCATATCGAGGAATTTACGTACGACTTTTGTGTCACGATCGCGATCCAAAGGTGGTCCAGTGAACAAATTTACAATCTCGCCATGCCGACAAATTCCGATGGCCACCGTGATATCGTCGCCCTGACGTCGCCACAGCCGACACGCTTCCTGGTGCACCAACTCTGGAATGTTCCGCTGTTTGGCACCTCCGGACAGACGATCGTTGACAAATCGGACCACACCTTCGCTCGTCCAGCCGTTGACCAATCCCTGTCCCAGCCCCGCTTGAGTCACGCCGTCAGACATAAGCAAAATCGCGTCTCCAGGCTCTAAAAAACAAGATGCCTCGAACGCTTGCGTCGTTCCTAAGTCGTGAACGAGAGTCTGCGGTAAAACCGCCGCATGCCGCCGACCGATTAAAATTGGCGGAGGAGCCTCATAACTGACGATCATCGTCATTCCATCATTCCGAATCCGCGCGATGTTGAACGCAATGAGCGGACGGCTCGGGTCTCGATCCCGTTCCATCGAACGTACCACATTTCCGAACGTTTTGTACAGCGATGTACCTAATCGCATTGATTCGAAAATCCGCGACATGCCCATTTCCGCCGCCAAATGGGCGCGAGTACCGGATCCCACACCGTCACAACAGACCAACAGTGTCGCCGCCTCGTCACGGAAACAATCGAAAACATCACCGCACGGATACCCCGCTTTCTTCGACGTTTGCGCAAATTCCGTGTCGATATGCACATAACCCTCCGTCATATGACCCTCCTTCCAAAACTCGAAAAGGAACTCATCGACGTCGAGGCTTGCGGATGATCTTCGTCCGCCATCATCATCAGTTTTTCTACGAGATCTTCACCTTTCGCCGTACTCTCACCCAAGAATTTCGCAATTTGCTCGGCCATCTGAATCTGATGTTCGAGCAGTTCGCGCGCTTGCAGTAGCGTTTTTTCGCGCAATCGATCCAATTTTTGTTCGTTATCGCGATTACTCGTTACATCAACGAAAATCCCGACGTATTGCGAACCTTCAGTCAGCGTGTACATGATTTCATGACACACGAGATGGTACTTCGGATGTTCGACGGTATCACGCACCAACGTTTCTCCACCAGACGCGAGCCGTTCGAATGGTTGGGGGTCCATCAAATACGAGATCGGTTTTCCATGAATCGCCTCAGAACAGAGGAAAAATTTGCGAAACGCCGCATTCGTATGGAGAATCGTCAAGCTATCGTCGAGAATCACGAAGCCGTTCGGACTCGTTTCGAGAATTTTATCGACCCGTTGTTCCGCTAAACGCCGCATATGCGGCAGGCACATTTCCGGCTCCGCCAGTCCACGAATCACCGCAATCGCTTTTTCACGACAACTGGGGTATCCACACGCGCCGCAGTTAAGTTGGTCTTCCTGGTGGCCTTTTCCCGTTTTTTCAAGAACGGTACGAATCTGTTCCTCGGTGACCACCTGTTCTTCAACAGGCGCAGCATGGAATTGGATCGATAGATCCGGACGTGTCTGTGAAGTCGGATCACGACCGGGATTTTTGTTCGCGTAATCGAGCAATTCGCCACGTTTGACGAACAGATTAGCGGTATCACGCATTCCTGCGCCATGAATGCACCCTTCCGGACAAAAAAGCGGTTCCAACACATACGGAGCGGCGTCCTGTTGGATAGATTCCAACGCCGTTTTGACTTCCTCCGCACCGCTGACCGCGACGACATCGCCAGCCAGCATATCGGTCGTCCAGCCCGCCGTTCGGACGGAACCTCCTTCCAGCGGAAATAGCCGTGCGGAACCTTCCGGTTGGGCGTCAAATTCACTTTCTTCACAGGAAAGTAAGTCGATTTTTTCCTCTTCGAGCCATTCATTAAGCTCGTCAAAAGTCAACACGGCGTCGATCAGCCCGGCAAATTCAGGACGATCCGCTTCTTTTTTTTTGGCCGTACACGGACCGATGAAGATGATTTTCGTACGCTCGTCAAAGAGCGGTTCACCTTTTTCGTTTTTTTCACCACGAATACGTCGCGCATGGGCGATCATGGGCGAAACAACGGGTGCGAGTAGTGGAACAAGTTCCGGTTGATACAATTCGACATATCGAACAACCGCCGGACAAGCGGTACAAATCCATGTTTGGTTGAGATTTCGTGTCACAAAGGCGCGTGTTTCTGCCGCGACATCGAACGCTCCGATTGCCGTTTCCTCGACATGATGAAATCCCAAACGACGCAGCGCAGAGACGACCCGTCGTGTCCGCCATTCGGGGAACATGACGGGGAATGAGGGAGCGAGTGAAGCAACCATCGTACATCCCTCGCTCATCAACTGCTGCACGCGATTTAGATCCCGACGATACTGTTTCGCGCCTTGAGGGCATTCACGCACACACGTTCCGCATCCGATACATCGTTCATCCACGACGCTTGCTTGTCCGTCGCTCACACGAATCGCTTTTACCGGACAATTACGCACACACCGGTTACAATCCCGGCATCTTGCTTTGACTGTAAATATGACCTGACGATCATCGGTCTGCATCATCGTCTCCCTTAATTTTTACGATATTGACGTTTACATCAATTAATGAATTTCCTTGAATGAGTACTCGCCAGGGTGATTTTTCGCGGCGAAGAGTTTCACGATTTTTGAATCGAGACTCCGTATTCTACGGAAATAGCTACCTATGAAGGATAACCGGCAAATTCATGAAATGCAAGTATTTTACCCTACGGGGGTTTCACGGAAATTTTTGTCAAATTGGTATTTCCTTCACGAGAAAACTTTGGTATAGGGGGAACCGTGTGGAGTACTTGGAAGAAATTCCTATGAGAGGGTTCGCGATTCCCGTATTGTCGAACGTGATCGCAGATATCTAGAGAGAATCATAGGGATGAGTTCAGATAAGGAGTTCCGTGATGAGAGTCATCATTTCCTCGATATTCAATCATCCTTTTTATCGTCGGCGTGATCTGCTGAAAATGGGCTTCGGATTGGCTTGTGTGCTTCCATGGTTCAGCCGTACCGAGGTTCGTGCGGTGAATGAGCTGAGATTGGACGCGGAAATGATGCGAACGACGTTGCGTACCCAAACAGTCGAGGAGGATCAATTTCTCGAATTTATTATCAATTTGATGAATTGGGACGCGCGCTACGAACCGATCATCCGCAGTGCGTTTCTGTGGGCCAAAGTCAAAACGGAATACCATTACCAGTATTTTACCAATGCACTCAAGAAGCAGGCACCGGAAATCCAAGAGGAATGGGAGATGGGTCTGCAGTTGGACGAGGCGGCGATCGTGACCGGATTGGCTACGCGAGTGATGCCGGGATTGGGTACGCCGCTCAACGACTTACAGCGCCAATATGTTACT
>JAQVKF010000113.1 GCA_028694795.1 Thermoguttaceae bacterium
TTCACCGCACCGAGTAACCGATCTATTCCCATTTTCAAACCGGGATTTCGCTTCACTTTTTCAGTAAATGGAAGATATAATCCAATCTGTTTGGCATACTCACGTTACCGTTTACAGATCGCCACATACCCGCCAGCATCAAGAAAAATATACCGTATTTTACGTTCATATCCGAATGTCCCATTTTGCGAGACCCACTGCGGCGCACAACACAGCAAATCTTGGGGCGAACCCGCCGCTTTGGCCGATTCAAGATGGATTCGATTGGTTAGCACTGCCGCGTCATCCGGCGTTTCGAGAATCGCCATATATCCACTGGAATGAGTAGAATTGATTTCGTCTTTCACCACACCGAAAAACGCCATGCACAATCCGTGACCGCCATAGGTGTGGAGCCAGCCGGCGTTGGGAGCCTCCTCTTCGACGGGGAACGAAATTCCCTCGTTCATCGGCAAAATCACACGATCGCCCGCCTCGCTTGCCAACGGATAGGGATAATTGACCACGCCTTCGAGCTTCGTGTCGAGAGAAGCCTCCGGTCGAAGTGATACGAGATATTCCGGACGTGCGGCGTCCAATGCGATGGTACCTTCAATCCGTAATCCACTTCCACTTTCGACCATCTCGAACGTGAGCGACTGCTCGCTAAGTTTTTGGGCCGAAATGCCAAATCCACTGGTGAATGCGGCACGTGGTCGCCAAATTCGAGCGGTACGACGATCGTGAACAGTCAGAGCGGCATCTTTGACGGAAAATTCGAGTTGCAGTGCCTCATTTTCAAGCGTAAGGACCCGCTCATCCGCGTCCAACGCCAGCGATTCACTTGAACGCGCAATCGTATAATTCCGGAATTGGATCGTAGCTGGGCCGGAACCGGTCAAACGTGGTTCGATGCTCGTTGCTCCACGCGGCACGAGAAATTCCGAGTCAAGCGTCTGCCACACAGACGATTCTCGTTGCGATCGTCCGCCGTAAATCCAACTCTTGACTTCTTCGCCATCCGTACCACCACGCAATGTAACCCCCGTGTCTACAACACCCTCGCCCTGAACGAACACCTCACAGTGCAACCGATAAGATTCGCCAGGTTGAACCGCAATCCGCCGCGGAAATCGAATCGTCCAATCCTGTGAACCGGTGTGTTGAACGACGGCAGCATTCGTCTCCGCGGCGTCCATTTCAGGGATTACGCTAAGCGTACCGGCCTCACGAGCCCATGCGGGAGATTGTCCCGTGATGGTGGCCACCGTGGTGTACTCCGCGGCCAAAAGGGAGGTCCCACCCAACAGAATAAGACAACCTCCAAGCAGTATACTCAGTGGAAAACAGCAACGCTGAACAAAATGAAATAAATACATAGAAACTCATTTCGGTTGCAAAAATCATGAATTGGAACGGATTTGAGAACCATTTTACTCCGAAGAATCGCCAAATTCCAGCGTAAAACAAGCCCTCGGTTCAACGGTCCATTTCGATGATCCGTCGCGTCATCTGTTCGATGTCCGCCCCGAACGATTGGATCGCGATGACACGACCAGTATCCATGTTCAGATAGAGAAATTGTCCATTCATTCCACCTTTGGCATAGGCGTGCGCATCGCTCATGGGGTGCAGCTCAAATCCACGAGATAGTACCTTATCCACAAATCGCTCGGACAAGATGCGTTTTCCATCGTACACCCCGCGTTGTACGTACAGTTGTCCCAATTTTGCCATATCTTCGGCGGAAATGTAAAGGCCGGTCGCGCCCATCGGATATCCGTCAGGACATTTGGAAAAAGCGTATTCGGCAAATTTCATCGGTCTCAAAAGTTTTTGCGTCAGAAAATCATCTAAACGCTGACCGGATTTTTCACTCACAATCCGCGATAGCAGGTAAAAAGCGGCGTCGCTGTAGACGCTCTCCTCACCCGGTTCGTAGGCCAGCGGATGGGAGAGCACGATCTGCAGGAAATCCTCCGTCGGCCATGTACGTGGATCTTCGGCATCAATATCCAGAAATCCCGGATGGTCCAACCCCATCCGATGCCGCATCACATCGCTCACCTTCACACGTTCCCACTTCGCGTCATACCCCGTGGGAAACTTTTTTTCAAAAATCGGGTAGACCCGTTCTTCGGTATCAATTTTCCCCTCATCTTCGAGTATGCCAATCGCGGTAACCACGAACAGTTTGGCCACCGAGTAGATGTTGTGGCAACGCGAGGCCGGTTGAATCTGCACGGTTCGCTGCCGACCATTGTGAATCTCACTGATCGCATAGACGCACATTTCTTGCGACCTGGCTAACTCGCACAAACTTTCGAGAACCTCGAAATTTTCATCCGATTGCGTGGCCGATAGCGAAGACTCCGACGGTATAGGCAAGGCAGACTGAGCAAACCCTCGCGAGGAAGTCAATCCACCGAACGTTATCCATGCCACGAGCCACACCACGGCCATTTTTGTCTGAGATGCGCGGCGCAACACACATGAAACACACATATGGATACTCCCTCCATCATAACCCCGTGAAATTCATAGCTCTGACCGGTTCCGGCAACACGAGGACGCCCGCATCGCAGTTCACACTCCCGTGCGGGCATGAACGTCCCCCTATTTTAGGGGACCGAAGACGTTTTGGCCTCTGACAACCGCTCGGCTTGCTGGCGTGTGAAACACTCGATCGCCGCCACAATGACCGGATCGGACTGCATCGGAATCCGTTGGGGCGACAATTCGGCGACACGGGGCGACTGATTAGCCTCCGCCGCGTTTGCCGCTTCCGCCGCCACATTCAATGCCGCGTCCATCGTCGGTTCACCATTTCCCGCGGTCACCGGCGCATTCGCGGCAGACTCGGTCGCCACGGTATCGGTTCCACGGTTTGTCGATGGATCAACGCTGGACGTGAGCGGTTTAGCCGCGGTATGGACAAGTACATCGGGCGAAACTCCCATATCCTGATACGCTTCGCCCTTGGGCGAATAAAAACGTGCCGTTGTCAAGCGGAGTCCCGCTCCACAGGTCAGCAGTGGTACGACGCTTTGTACGGAACCTTTGCCGTAGCTTCGTGTTCCGACGATGGTGCCGCGTCCGAGTTGGTGGATCGCACCGGCGAAAATCTCCGAGGCACTTGCACTATTTTCGTCCACCAGAACGATCAGCGGCACACGCCACGTATTCGGTTCACGTGCATCGTAAACGACATCTTCCGATGGATTACGTCCACGTGTCGAAACAATCGTTCCCTGACGCACGAACAGATCAACCGCTTCGACCGACGCAGGCAGCAGTCCACCAGGATTGCCTCGCACATCAATCACCAACGCACGCATGCCTTCACGATACAACGACCAGAGCGCATTTTCAAGGTCTCGACGCGTCGTTCGTTGAAAACCGGTCAATTTCAAATACGCGATCCCCTGTGCCAAATCAATAAATTTCATATCCTCGACACTCGGTACTTCCACACGTTCACGCTGAAGCGTCACACTGCGCACGGACTCATTCTCTCGATCCAACTCGACACGAACCGAACTGCCGCTCAAACCCTGCAAGCGATTCGCCAATTGTTCAATCGTCATCTCATTCCAACGGTAACCATCGACCGAAACGAGCCGATCTCCCACGAGTACGCCGCCCTTTTGCGCCGGACTCTCCGGTAAAACACGTGTCACCACCAGCCGATCGGAAAAAATACGTAACTCGACACCAATGCCGACGAAATTTCCGTCAATCTGACCGAAAAGATCACGCAATTGGTTCGGCGTCAAAAATGCCGAATAGGGATCCAACGTTCCTACGGTGCCGGCGATAAACTCGAATAACATCGCCTGCATCGGCAGTTGCAGCTGCTTCTCAACCAAATCTCCCATCTGACGCGCCGCGACAATTACATCCGACTGACGATTCAGTGGTAATCCCTTCATCCATTCGCCACGACCCGCGCGAAAAATCCGAATATTCTCGTCCGTTAATTGCGGCCAAACGTGACGAAACTGCGGATCGTCCAACGCCCAGTCAAACGCTTGGGACGCTCGACCAAACAGCTCATTCCAACTCGGCATCTCAACGTAATAAGTCGATATCTTTGAAAGAACTTCCTCATAAATGCGCAGCGTCGCCTGTGGACTGCTCGTGCGAATCGACTCGCGGAAACTCGGATCGACATAACGCCGCGCTAACTCGTGATGGCAACGGCAACGATTGAAACATTGACGAATTTGCGGAACTTTGGGATAACGATGCAAAGCTTCCTCATACAAATTCAACGCTTCAGTCCATCGCTGCTCTGATTCCAACTTCGTTCCTTCAGAAAGCTGCTCCTGCACCTCGTCTGGAAGTGCCGACACGCTTCCCAAATCGGAAACCAACGTTTCTGCCGCCGACGCGGGACCCGTCGTGGCCGTTGTCGCGGGCACAGGATCTATCGTGGTCGTGGTCGTTGACGCGGACGAATCAATCGGATCATTTGGTGAGATTGGTGCCTGTGCGGAATACGTCCGCACCGTCTGTGTAACCGGTGTCGTCTCATCAACCGGTGCGGCTTCCACCCGTAATTGGAGATTCAGCGGGATGAGCAGCATTGCCGAAAATATTGCCGTGGCCCATGCTCTATTTCTCAGCGTCCCGTTCTTCGGCGTTCCATTGGATTTGTCGGCCGTTGATCCGCCGACACATGAAACGTCGGCACGGACACTGGTGAACAGCGAGACCGGCTTCGTCCAGAACGATTTTGCGAGGAGCAACGATCGCCATGAACGCAAAACCTGCCATGAACACGCGATCCAACGGAGTAAGAGTAAGGAAAAAGGCAACTCTTTCGTCGGTCGATATTCCAAGATAGCGTGCGTCCCCACGTTTCGAAAGACTCGACGCTGGAATATTTTCTCGATATTGAAAACAGACGGGACCATGAGACGAATCCTTTCGCTCGTATGCCGTTTAGGAATGGAGACCGAATTGACCCGCTATTTTCATTCTATACCCGTCCGACGTGAATTTAAATCGACTGCCGCATTTTTTCCTAAAAACTGAAGCCATTTTCACATCTCAAGCGGATATGCCTATTAGCGAGCGTAACACACCATCAGCTCTCCAAGCTGACTTTTCGATATTCGTTTCGGCCAAAATTGGCACGGACCACAGTCGCCACTCGGATAATCATGGTCACATCTGCACCTTTTTGAACCGAAACCCCTGTGGAACGCTCTTCCTGAGTATTCCACCATTCTTTCAACACATTTTCCACGCGAACCCCACTCGAATGGAGTTTACCAACACCACCCAAGTTTACCAACGCCACCCAAGTTTACCAACGCCACCCAAGTTTACCAACGCCCCGCACCCCAAACCGCTTATCACCGTCCAGCCGCACTAGACACATCCCGCCATCAACCGCCCGCTAACATATTCCGGGCTGTTGATTCTGGGCTGCTGGTCCCACATCACGCGGGCCATTGGGCACACGCTTTGGGAGAGTATGGCTAACGACGCCATCTCGCACGGCAAAACCGGTCAAAACCGATACCATGGAAACAGCCCGACAAAAACGGGACCGATGGAAACCGTACCGATTTTGATTCATTTCGCGGAAACGACGACCGGTTCCACTTTGGAATCGGTGTCTGCGGTCGCACTGATGGCTTCCGACGGATATTCGTCTAATTCGCCTCGAAGTACCAACACATCCGGCGGTGCCTCAATACCAAGACGCACGCGGTCTCCGGAAACACGAACGACCGTGACAACGATCGAATCGCCCAAGCGAATACGCTGGCTTTCCCGACGAGAAAGAACAAGCATGGCCTACCTCCTTGTTACCATATCTTCCAAATTTTCGTTTTCATCCGACACTTATCCAAAGTTCACTTCGATTCCATTGGATAATCCCTACTGACGATCACCGTTTCGTTCGAAACCGGTCGCCCGACACCATGAAATCGTTTTCTCACGAAAAAACAACCCCATCGTTCGGATTCTCTCCCGTTTTCCAATCCGAAATCGGTCTTATGCGACTTCCGAACCTCCCAGGCATCAGCCCCACCTCGCGATCTTGCGATCAAGTAGGTTCAGTCCGTGGAACGAAAACTCTGAACTTTACGATTCCACGAGTGCATTCCCCTAAGCAGACGCTTCTCTAGGTGTCACGCACTCGCGACCGCATCGTTTTCTGAAAACGTTCGACTCTCACAGTATTTCAAAGACTTCTAGACGTCCTATCCTCCGAAACGGGTAACGTACACCCTTACCATTTCGGAGTCGTCCGTCCTTCGCCGCTGAATTCCTCTTCCATATGAAAAATGAACCGCATCGAAGGATAAAAGACTCGAAAAAACTATCTTCGCAGGAATCATTATCGTCGTATCCTTTCATGAGCTTGCATGAACTCACACCGAACGGTTATTCCGTTAAATACTCCGCATCTTAACACATATATCGATAAAACAGATAAAATAAAGCGAATGGGTATCCGCTTTAGGATAACCGCTCCATTTTAGAACGACTCACGATGCGCAATTCGGATACAAGCCAAAAACGCTCAGAAGCCGAGGAACGCCATCGCCGGAACGAGTGGTTATTCTGAACATCTAGGGCGTGTTCACATAAGTTGCCACCTCAATCGGGGCGACCGGCTGTACCAGCGTCAGGTTGGCATTGCCAGCGTCAGGTAAAAAGGGTGAACCGACGCATGCCGGGGACGGAGTGACCGCATCGTCGGAAGTACTTTACCGAGTTGGTATCACCAACGTCAGGTAAAAAGGGTGGCCGACGCATGCCGGGAACGGAGTGACCGCATCGTCGGGAGTACTTTACCGAGTTGGTATCACCAACGTCAGGTAAAAAGGGTGGCCGACGCATGCCGGGAACGGAGTGACCGCATCGTCGGAAGTACTTTACCGAGTTGGCATTGCCAGCGTCAGGTAAAAAGTTTCCCCGCAGACTCCCCTTTCAAAACTTTTTACTAGACGCACAAACTCCGATATCAACCGACATAAACCACTCCAACTGCTGTTATTTCATTCTCGGCCATCGGTTTTTACCATGTGATTATATGCGAACACGTCCTAGGAGATTGTGGGTCGCGGGCAGCGGCCATCTCACGGACTAGCACCATCAGCAACGTTATTTGGAGCAAGCAAGAGTGTTCAAAGAAATGGAATGTGGAATTTGCGTTTTTTTAATTCGCTCGCCGCGTTCTCCGTAGAAAAAGAGTCGATTCTGATCGGCTTCCCAAATAGCGGAGAATCGCACCGCACGCGGGCCGTGCAAACAGAAATGGATACCACACGGAGCATCACCGCGACGCAAAACCTGTTCGGTCATCGGAAAAGCGTTCTCCTTCAACTCGTAACGCGAACAGAGCGTTTGCGTCACAAACTTCCGTAATGAGGCCAAATCTTGCACTTCCGCCAAGCGTAACTGGTCAGACATGGGTAAAATCCGCCCTGTAAAACGAGGTCAACGAACTGTAAAATAAGGTCAACAAACCCGATAGAACATGGGACGAGTGGGCCATGGATCGAGATTTTTCGACGAAAACCGGGAATGTGGCCATCCAATCCAAAGGTCACAACCAATCGATCCAATGAAACGAGTCCCAATCGCCCGCCTTAGGGTGATATCGACCCAACCCCCAAAAATGCGAAGTCGTTCGAGAAAATGACGTTTTGTGCAAGATAGTCCGATTTTACGAGCATTCCCCCTTGTTGGGCGGCGAATTTTTTCCAAAAATTCAATCTGTCCACTTGCATGGCTAATGGTCGAGAAAAGGTAAATACGAGGCCTTCGCGAAGCCATTGACATTTGTTTCGTTCGAAGTATATTTTGAATGGGGTTGGTTTTGAATAGTCTGGCAGGTGCACCGCGTGAAGTGGTTGCGTTGCCGTATAGTAAAACGTATAGTAAAAAGTCTTAGGCGAGGGTTCGTCCCGGACTGAAAGATTGCGAGATTTACCATACTATAGATTCTGAAGAAGGCTATAGGGAAGGAACATCGAGTGATATCGTCGTAGGCGGCTACGTCGTGTGACTGGACGGTTCCGGGTCTTTCGAAGCGGCTTTCGTCCACGTTCTCTCAGGTAACATGGGCATGATAGATGGTGACAATCCAATGAGTACGGAAATGATGGGTGTCCGTTCTGGTTCCCCACAGGAAGTCGAGACACGTATTGCGCTTGTCGGCATTATCGTCGAGAATCGTGACGCAACAGATCGACTCAACGCGATTCTTCATCAATACTCCGGGGTTATTGTAGGACGGATGGGGATTCCGTATCCGTCACGTGGCGTAGCCATCATCAGTGTGGTGGTAGACGCGCCAGCCGATCAGATCAGCTCGCTCTCCGGTAAACTCGGAATGTTGGACGGTATTCATGTCAAAACGGTTTATTCAAAAAAATAGCCGAATCCGGTGGCGGATGGTTTCGACCGGAGGGCGTATGGCGTTTATGCTGAGTATGTGCCGCCTTTAGAGGCAGTATGGAATGGAATCGGCTGGGTGTTGGTTCCACGAGCCGAATAAAAATTTGCGTTCATCCGTGCTTCGTGGAAGCCGGTGTCAACGTCATTCAAGATACCTTAGGCAGAGCTTTGGTATAGAAATCGAGATATCCTATGTACGATCCAAAATCATCTAAAGCGGAAGATTTCATTAATGATGAAGAAATTCAGACGACGTTGGCCTATTCCGACGCGCACAAAAATGATCGAGCGTTGATTGACTTGATCCTGACCAAGGCGGAGGCGTACAAGGGATTGACGCACCGTGAGGCGTTGCTGCTGCTCGATTGTGAATTGCCGGAAGAAAAAGAGCGTATGTTCAAACTGGCACGTGAGATCAAGCAGAAGATTTACGGCAATCGAATCGTCATGTTTGCACCGCTCTATCTGTCGAATTATTGTGTCAATGGTTGCACCTATTGCCCATACCACATGAAGAATGGGCACATTCGTCGGAAGAAATTGACGCAGGATGAGATTCGCGCCGAGGTGATTGCTCTTCAGGATATGGGACACAAGCGGCTCGCGATCGAAACGGGTGAACATCCGACAATGAATCCAATCGAGTATATTTTGGAGAGCATTCAGACGATCTACGGCATTCACCATAAGAATGGGGCGATTCGTCGTGTGAATGTGAATATCGCGGCGACCACGGTCGAGAACTACCGCAAACTCAAAGAGGCGGGCATCGGCACCTATATTCTGTTCCAAGAAACATACAACAAGAAGGCGTATGAGACTCTTCATCCAACCGGCCCGAAACATGATTACGCGTATCACACCGAGGCAATGGATCGCGCGATGGATGGTGGAATTGACGACGTCGGTTGCGGCGTGTTGTACGGATTGAATCTCTATCGCTACGACTTTGTCGGTCAGCTGATGCACGCGGAACATCTGGAGGCGGCAAAGGGCGTTGGTCCGCATACGATCAGCGTACCCCGAATTCGTCCAGCGGACGACATTGACGCGACGACCTTCTCAAACGCGATTTCGGACGATATTTTTGAGAAATTGGTCGCCGTCTTGCGAATCGCGGTACCGTATACCGGAATCATTATTTCGACACGAGAATCGGCGGAAGCACGCAAACGTGTCTTATCGGTGGGAGTCTCGCAGATCAGCGGCGGTTCGCGTACCAGTGTTGGCGGATATGTCGAAGAGGAAAAAATCGAGGACAATTCGGCACAATTCGATGTCAACGATCGTCGAACGCTGGATCAGGTGGTCAACTGGCTGCTGACGCTTGGGTATATTCCGAGTTTCTGTACAGCGTGTTATCGTGAGGGTCGCACGGGTGACCGATTCATGCGACTGGCGAAAACCGGGCAAATTTCCAATTGCTGCCATCCGAATGCGCTCATGACGCTCAACGAATACCTCGAAGATTACGCCTCGCCCGATACGAAAGCGAAGGGAATGGCGGTCATTCGTGAACAACTGCAAAAGATTCCAGGCGAAAAAGTACGACGCTTAGCGGAAGAGCATATCGCGGAGATTCACGACGGAAAACGCGACTTCCGCTTCTGATGATGTGCAAGCGTGACCGGTAGCCGATTGCCCAATTGCGGTCAGTTTCGCTTAGTCCTTATCCTTAAATAACTAAATACGGAGGATGAGTTGGCCGACATATTCCGGTGAGCGAGGAGGCTAAAATGGCACGATCACGTACATGGGAAATATCGGACGAACTTTGGGCAATCGTTTTCCCCCCATTCCAACCCCTGATGAACTTAGGGATCAATCGCAAATAGATCGTCGTAAAACAGGTGGCGGTCGAAAACGCAAGCATTCTGATCGTCCTTTTTTGCTGCCATTGTTTACGTGTTGAGAACAGGAACGATCTGGAATGCGATACCACGTGAAAAATTGGGTGGACTCGGTTCCTCCATGCTTCATAAGCGATTCCAGCTCTGGTGTAGAGCGGGTTTGTTTGATCGTATTTGGCAGGCAGGCCTAGAGAAAGATGAGGAACTTAAAGGGATTGACTGGGAATGGCAATCGGCGGACGGTTGTCAAGTCAAAGCTCCTTTAGCTCAAGAATCGGTCGGACCCCATCCTACGGATCGAGGGGAAAAATGGGAGCAAACTAAGTGTACTGATGGAGGGCAATGGTGTCCCGTCGTCGCTCGTCGTCACCGGAGCGAATCGGCATGATCGTCATACTCGAAGAGTTGCTGGCAACACGTTTTGTGCCAGCGTCACCTAATGATTGATTACCACAAAATCTCTGTTTAGATGCCGGCTATGTAGGCAAACAGGACGTTGTATTTGCATCTCATTACCAACCACATATCCGCCCACGTGGAGAAGAAAAAAAGGAATTAAAAAGTACTCCTAATTTTCATGCTCGCCGCTGGGTCGTGGTGTCTTGTCACTCATGGCTCAAACGTTTTCGTAGACTTTGTCCTCGTTATGAAAAAACACTGCCGTCATACAACGGTTTGCTGTCGTTGGCTGCCTGCCGGATTACGCTAAATAAAGCGGTGGTTATTTGCGGATAACCACATAGTAAAGGGCTTCTATCTAAGTTTAGAAAATTTACGACAAGGGCGGCAGAACGTGCTGATCATTGCGGATATGAGACTTGGCATAGAAATTTGGACGATGGTTTAGCCAAATGGATAGAAACACAAGATGGTAAATTAACGGACGATATCTTTATTGGTGAGCTTCGCAAAAGATATGCGAGTCCGGAAATGATGAAAAAATTCCCGGAATTTACGAAGGACTTAGATGCTTGGCTGAACACGATCAAGTAAAATGGAAGTTGGCATAAAAACAACAAACAACTGAGTGAATTCGAAGGAGGAATATCATGCTTTTTTATGTTTTAGATAGCCCATACCCTGTACAAAAATGTGAACATTTTGTCGAAACCGAAATGTTCCGAAGCGATTCTGTGGAACTGAAAGTCCTTCACCTCTGCCCTCAATGTGGAGGATACATTGGAGGTAAGATCTCTATTCCACCCTATGCGGCGGAGTTGGTACTTTGGACCAATGGTTTTGGGGATATTGCCTTTGGTTGTGGGGGTAGGGAGATGCTTTTTACGGAACGTTTCAAACGATTGTTTGAGGAATCCGGATTGACCGGGCTAAGTTTTCAGGGAAAGGTAACAATCGAAAAAATTAAATGTATGAGAGGTGTACGTAGAAAAAATCTTCCAGTGATGCCTGCATATTATTTTGCTTACGTTTCCGTTGGTAATGCAGTCGTGAACCATCAACTTTCAAATGCGTTTTTTGATCCTGGAGGAGAACCAACTTGTAATTATTGCCGAGCTGGGCTCATCCGCAAAATAGGACCACTGGTCATTGAAGAAAATTCTTGGGATGGTACGGATATTTTTGTTCCAAGAGGTCTCAGTGGAACCACGATAGTTTCAGAAGCATTTGTCCGATGGTTCCGAGAAAATCAGATCAATAACGGTCGAATCATCCCCACCGAAGCATATCTTTTTGATCATACTCCGGAAGCATTCCAAAAGAGATTGGCCATGTGTGAAAATCCAAATGAAGATCTTTCAGGTGATCCCGAAGATAATGAATGATACATGGGCAGATTAACATCGGTTGTAATTTTTAAAGCCGATGAAGCGGAGCATTGTAATCTGCTCGCCACGACACAGGCAGAGATCATTGACAATCTGTTCGAAGATTTAGAGGAGATCGCACCAGATGACGGCGATGGTATTACCAACTTATTAGGTACGATTGGTACAACAGGAACGGCAGCGACATCGGTACTTTCCACCGAAAATAGTGCGAGATCAGGTCGTAATTCCGCGAATACAACCGCATTAAATAACTTAAAAACAACGCTTGCCGCAACTCGTGCGAAACAAGAAGCCGCTGCCGACAGATTGTACCGTAATAGTGAACAAGGGGCATGGAATGCATATACCTGTGCCACGTTGACCGCTCGAACCAGTTATTTTGGTAATTGTAAAACCGCAGAAAATACCTATAAAACCGCCGCCGTCGCGGATGCCAATGACGACAACTTTGCTACGACCATCTAGGGTGTGTTCACATCATCATGATAGAAAAACAGCCAAACTGCCGATTATATCGGTATGAAGATGACAAAACAACCATTTGAAAAAATCAAACACGTTTTCCCTAAGTCTCGTTGAAGTGTACAAATTGATCACTTTGCGATGATCAACATCCTGCTCTACGTGGTGGAAAACGGCTGCAAATGGCGTGCGTTGCCGAAGGAATTTGGCAACTGGCACACAGTGTACATGCGTATGTGTCGATAGGCCGAAAAAGGTGCCTTATTCCATCTTTTTGAGGCACTGCAAAATGAGCTAAAACTCCATGTGGACACTTCAGCGTTGTCACTCGACAGCAGCTGTATCAAAGTCCACCCTGATGGCACCGGCGCCTTGAAAAAACGGAAGACAATCCATCGGCAAAAGACGCGGCGACCGGGAACGCCCGGCCGCGAATTCGCACTAC
>JAQVKF010000114.1 GCA_028694795.1 Thermoguttaceae bacterium
ATTTCGCTTTTAAAGCAAAACACCTACAAAGAAAGCATCGCCATGAAACGTCGCATGGCCGGCTGGAATGTCGGCTTCCTCGCGCAAGTCATTGGCTTGACAACAAGTTAGTGTGCGATTGCCCTGACCATACAATCCCCTCCCTTCTTCCACCCCCTTTTCAATCCGCGTTGGTATACGGGACATCATTCTCTTTTGCGTATTTTTCCGCGGCGGAATTTTTGGGCGTCCGAATCGTCAGATTGGGGCAATCCGAAAATGCACACCCTCCAATGCTCGTCACACTGTTCGGAATCGTCACCGACGTCAGACCGCTACAACAAAAAAACGCCCCATCCCCGATACTCGTCACTCCGTCTGGTATCGTCACTGACGTCAGACCGCTACAACCAGAAAACGCCTCATTCCCGATACTCGTCACGGGTAGACCATCGACTTCCGACGGAATGACGATGTTGCCCTCTTTCACCTTTGTTCCCGTAATGGTCACCTTGCTATCCGATTTTGCATATCTGAAATTGCTTGCTGGATTTGCGGTAGTCGTTGCCGGCTTTTCCAAAACCGGTACCAACTCTACGTAAGGAGCTTCTTCCGAAAGGATGTCATCCACTGTTGGAATGGCCCCGTCATCAGCCACCACCGCTGAAGCCGCCGCCAAGGAACCTATCGTCAGTACTCCGATTCCCAACACAATTCCCGATAAACGTGTCCATCGCCACCTGCCGCCGCTTCGATCCATGGTCATCCTGTTCTCCTCCACCTTCACGTCGAAATCAAAATCCAAGGAAATGGAAGTGCGAACCGATTCGGCGTCGCTCCCGACACTTGTTATATGTGTAATGGATGAGCGCGAAAATATGTAAAAAATCAAAAAATTCAAGGAATTATTTTCTCTCGATCCGCCGTAGTGCCGTCTGAAATCACGGGAGGACAATCCTCTGCTATGTGAACAACGTTATAGAACAGGGGGAAAAAGACGGTTACCGTGGTGTGATCGCCGATGGAAAAGGCGTGAAAAAGATGGGTTGCGGACGACCAATTGGAACCACCGGCGTTTCGAGCGGTTGAATTTCATCCAACTTCCACGACCACGTTGCGCCGTAACGTCCGCCGAAAATGCAATCGGTGATGACCGTCGTCGCGATCAGCACGCCTCGTGGAAGAGTGTCGAGTTGGAACGTCGGATCACGATCAAAACCGTATTCTTTAAGCCAAAAAGCGTTTTGTTCCGCAGTGTATTTACCCCAACCTGCGTAAATATAAATACGTTCATGAATTTGTGTCGGACGGTTGCGATATTCACAGGTTTTGATGCCGCGTAGAATCGCTTCGACGTGGGGCTGGCGAATGCTTAAAGCCAAACGAGGTGACGGTATGTACGACGAGAGCGGTGTGGATCGAGACATGAAACCATGTGCCTTTGCCGAAAGTTTATGGAAATCGGATAAAACGGACCATCCATTCCCTTTATTGTGGTGATTTTCCGAAACTTTGTAAAGAGTGCGTAGACATTTGGGGTGTCGAGAGTTAAAATGGGGTGGATGCGATGCCGGGAAATCGCTGTCGTAAACGCTGAATCAAATCAAAATCGTACCAATCACTTCACTGGATGGCTCGTATGGAAAAGACACTCGATCAGAAATTAGCACGTATTCACGCCAATCCGGACTCCTGTCGGGACTTTATTCTTGCCGACGCGAAAGACGCCGACATGGCGTATGGTTTGTCGGCGCCCGGTCAGAGTCCGGAGTACTACGGTCACGAAGCGAAGTTCCGTTCGATCCAGGAATATCGGCAGATTATTCGTGAGGTGGTCGAACAGGCGTATGTCGATATTATGCTGATGAGCGCCAGTACGAGCGAGGTGTTGACGCTTCGTGAGCGAATTTTTGAGAAGAGTCCCATCACCCCGGCCTGCCGTGCGAACGATACGACCGACATTTGGTTGGCTGGTGGCGAGACGCGTTACGGTACACAGCCGTCGCAGCCGTTTCGTACCGCGACGCTGGGACACATCATGTGCGGCAAAAGTGTATGTACGGTGCAAGAACGCAAGTTGGGGGCCGATCTTGGATTGTATTCGGTGACGTTTAATAACGATTTAGACGCCGATCATCGTTCGCTGGCGGCGTATAATCTTTTCCGGTTGGAGGCAGAGCGGGCCGGTTTTCGACATTTTCTCGAAGTTTTCGATCCGAACCAGATGGGCGAACATCCGATTGAGAATATTGGGCGTTTTGTCAGTGATCATATCGCTCGCACGTTGGCGGGCGTCACGAGTGCGGGGCGTCCCGTCTTCTTGAAGATTCCGTATCACGGACCCAAGGCGATGGAGATGCTGGTCCATTACGACCGTGACGTGGTGGTGGGCATTTTGGGCGGTTCGTCGGGGACCACATTTGATGCGTTCCAGATGCTTTGGGAGGCGAAGAAATATGGGGCACGTGTCGCTTTATACGGCCGCAAAATCAACAAATCGGAGCATCAGCTCACTTTTATTCGTTATTTGCGGTGGATTGCGGATGATAAAATCCAGCCGGAAGAAGCGGTACGAGCGTATCATGGCGATTTGCAGAAGCTCGGCATCCGTCCCTATCGTGAGTTAGCGGATGATCTTCAGCAGACCGCGACCGTCTCATCATATTCGGGCAAACCGACCGCGGCCAAGCAGGTGGCTGTTACGCCAGCGAAATCGACCGTTAGTCGTCCGATTGCCGCCACGAGTTTTGAAGATGAACCTGATTTCTCCAAAATGACCGCAACCGAAAAAGCTCAGTGGAACTTAGAACGTTGGCGACGCATTTTGGGGTGATCGCGATTTGAAGGGGCGAATCCTTTGGATGTGGTGTATTGTTAGGAGCGACACGAGTCAAACCCCGTCAAGGGGGTGTTTGGTTCGGTTCGGTCGGGGTTGTGTGCTATCCGAGTCTAGTAGGAGGTGCGGTCGCTCTTCGAATATTTTTTGGGTGTCCCGTTGGAGATCGTCTCCGTGGATTGGGATCTATAGAATCTCCCTGTTGGAGATGTCGAATGAGAGAATTACAAATTTCTTCTACTTTGATGATTCCATCGCTTTTGTGCGGCTTTTTAACACACTTGTTATTGCTAAAAAATTCCGCTGCTGAAGGAATGCATCTTATTTTTGGGATGAGCGTATGTTTTTTTCAAACCTTTTTGACAATAGGAGCTTTTAACTGGTTGAAAAAAGCATCTCCAGATGAAAAAAAGGAATCCCATTTCCCTTACCTCAATCACCATATTGATTTTTGTAACGTGGTTGTGGTTATTCGGATGGATAGGGTGGTATAGTGGATCGGACGAAGTTCTCGGATCGCTAGGCAGATGAACGGGCCGCGGCAGATGTTTCTTACGGAAAAAACGTGAATAAAAACACGAGATCAGACACAAAAAAGTATTCACCACTTCGTTTGAAAATGCGGTATTTTTAGGTGGAAAATCGTACAGATGCCTTCAATTAGTGTCTTCTGGAGACGGTAAAACCGGCAAGCTGGCGAAGTGATTCTATCGCTTCACGTTGGATTACGACTTCGGAGTTTCTCAGGATTTGATCGAGCGAGTCGTTGGCTTTCGTAATGAACGCCGCGGCACGCGCGGAAGCATACGGTCCAGATTCATAGCGATGGAACCACGGCAGTAATTCGGTCCGTGTTTGAACGGTGGGGTTTTCCAAAAGAGCGTGGATCTTTTGCAAGTCTTCGGGAGTGGCCCTGCGTAGAAGATGAATGAGCGGCAGCGTCGTTTTCCGTTTCTCAATATCGGTTCCGAGCGATTTGCCGACTTCCGCCTCACTGCCGCGCAAATCGAGCATATCGTCCGCAATCTGAAAGGCCATTCCCAACGCCTCCGCATAATCGGCAAATAGGCCCACTAATTCGGGAGGTACCCCGCTGAGCGTCGCACCAAGTTGCGTGCAACAGCGACACAGAGCCGCCGTCTTACCACGGATAATCGCCTCATATTCCGTCTCAGAAAGTGCGTAATTGCCGCGATTTCCGACCTGACGTAATTCGCCCTCGACGACCGCTTGGGTCGCCTCGGTAAGGATTTGGGGAACCTCATCTTCATCGACCGACATCGCCAACCGAATCGCCTTAGCCAGCAGATAATCACCGAAGAGCACAGCTGTTTCGTTGTCGAAAAGCGTGTTAATCGTTTGCGTATGTCTTCTTACGCTTGCCTCATCCAGCACGTCATCATGAACGAGCGTGGCCGTATGGATCATCTCGACCACCGCCGCCATCGTTTGATGTTTTGGAGTCAACACACCACACGCCGCTCCCGTAAGTAATACGAGCGCTGGACGCAACCGTTTCCCCGCCAATCGTAAACCCTGTTGAGCAAGCCGGTCGATAAACGCGAAATCACTTTGAAACTGGTCACGAAGCAAACATTCCGTTTGTTCCAGTTCCTCATGAATCGGAGCATAAATCGTTTGCAGGCCTTCGGTTGTGTTGCGAATCATATTCATTACGATAGTCATAGGAGCCAAAACAGAGCACGTACAGGATAATTCCCGGTCCAACGTCCCCATTATACCAAAATTTGTCCGCTTTCCGACCCCCCTATCCCCAAACAGATGATTTTATTAAAAGATTTCTTCACTAGGGTCTGTTCACATATAATCACGTGGTAAAAAACCATGGCCAAGAATGAAATAACAGTAGTCGTGGCGGTTTAGGTTGGTTGATATTGAAGTTTATGCGTCTAGTAAAAAGCTTTGGAAGGGGAGTCTGAGGGGAAACTTTTTACAAAAAGTTTCCTCTCATTGATCCTTCGCCTCAAAAAAGTTTGACGAAAAAGCATTTTCGCGGAAAATGCGCAAACTTTTTACCTGACACTGGCACAAGCCGCCGCTCCGATTGGGGTGGCAACTTGTGCGAACACATCCTAATTGGATTCCTGACGCAAAATGTCGAGCACACGTTGCATATCCGCGGGCAATGGTGCGACTATTTCCATCCGTTCGTTCGTCGTGGGATGATTAAAACGAATGCGATGCGCGTGCAGTGCTTGACGTTGCAGCACGACCTCCGAGTCGTCCGTATGACGCCCATCCGGCGAGTAGATTCCGAGTAGCTCATTTTGCGTAATTTTCGCTCGACTTCCATACAACCGATCACACAAAATCGGCGTTCCAATATGGGCTAAATGAACGCGAATTTGATGAGTACGACCGGTCTTCGGGTGGACTTCCACCAATGCAAACGCTCCCTGTTTCACACGTCGCGTACCCAAACGTTCCTTCACCTCGAACCAGGTTTCCGCCGAAAGCGCATCGGCTAGATCGCGTCGAATCGCCATCTGTTCACGATACCGTGGATGCGGACCAAGCGGCTCCTTCACCACGTCACGATCCAAATATGGTGCCCCCGCCGTAATCGCCAGATATTCCTTTTCGGTCGTACGATCCGCGAACTGTTGGGTCAAATGTTGGTGGGCAAGATCATCCTTGGCCACCAAAATCACACCACTGGTGTCGCGGTCTAATCGATGCACAATACCCGGCCGCGTCGGTCCGCCCATCGCGCTGAGTTGACCGCCGAAACAATGCTGCAACGCACTGGCCAATGTGCCGGACCAATGGCCTCGCGCGGGGTGAACTACCATATGCGGTGGTTTATTGATCACCGCAATCCGATCATCACTGTACAAAATATCCAACGGAATCGCTTCCGGAATCGGCGATTCACGCGGTATTTCCGGCAAAACGAAGGTGATCGTTTGATTTGGTTTCAAACGATAGGATGGCTTGCCACCACGAGCGTCCACCTGGACCGCTCCGGTTCCGATCACGCGACGCAAATAGACTCGACTATAAATCGGAAACGCCTGCGCAAGAAATTGATCGAGACGCCAGCCGGAAAATTCGGCGGAAACCACGAGTGAAACCAGTTGGCCCACTTTGAGAATGGTTCCCGCTGGGACGAATGGTGCCGTGATTTCCAGATGATCCAACGAGGCCGGGGAAACGACCGACTCAGACGGCAGCGCCCCCGGATATTCGACTTCATCCTCTGCCCAAACGGGATCTATGTCATCTATCGGTTCATTCATGGTGTGCCTTTGTATTTCCGCTCATCGTTTTCGTTCGGATTGTCATATAAAAACAGCAGTGAAACCCCATTGCTTTCACTGCTTTCAAAACGATATTCCATCCCGCGATTCATCTTCCGATGAACTTTCGGGATCGCACTTTGTGATTATTGTACCGCTTCCGGTGCTGGAGCTGCCTCTGGAGCCGGAGCCGGTGTTGCCTCTGGTGCTGGAGCTGCTTCCGGTGCCGGTGTTGCCTCTGGAGCTGGAGCTGCCTCTGGAACCGGAGCCGGTGTTGCCTCTGGTGCTGGAGCCGCCTCTGGAGTCGGAGCCGGTGTTACCTCCGGTGCGGGAGCTGGCGTTGCTTCCGTTGGGAGCGATGCCCCATGTTCATGATTCCCTTCGTATCGAGCAGCGTCTCAGCTGTGGGGACTGTCGATTCTGCCGCCGCGTCCGTCGCCGTTTCCGCTGGCAATCCTTTGGGCTTGTCTAAATTTTGTAACAATTGGCTGTAAAATTCAGCCGTTGCGTGGTTTTCCAAACGTGTGACTTCGCCATCCGCCCAACTCAGGTATTCGTCCAACTTGGAACGACGAGCAATATCTTGAATTTTCTTGACATCCGCCAGAGCCTTTTCGAGCGATTTATCGTTTTCGGTGGTACCGGCGAACATTTCGTAAACTGTCGCGCGACCACGCAGCGCATCGCAACGAATCGTCGCATCGTTCGCGCGTTTGAGCACGTTCGAAAATTGCTCTTCGGCCGTTCGCAAGTCTTGCACCGCCGCCGCACGATCTCGCATGAATTGGTCGCAACCATTCGCCAAATACGCCTTGCCCGATTCCATCGCGGCAAGCCAACCCGCGGGATGAGCGGCTTCCGCCTTCGCCACATTCGCCAACGCTTCGGCATCGTTGCTCTGAGCGGCCGCGAAATAGGAGTTCCAAGCCGACTCATTATTCAGTGCGGAATAATATCGCCAACCGAGAAACACGGCGATTAACGCCACCACCACAAGTACCCCCGTCGTTATTTCACGGGAATGCGATTGTGCCTTTTCCGCGGCTCCCAATGCCCACGTTGCCAAGGCGTTCTGTTCCAGCTCGTGTCTGCGTTCACTTTTCATAACGTTTCTGTCTCGCCCATATTTTCTGTGTCTTTTTTACATCCGTATGACTGACACTATTCATGCCACCAAAATAGTATAGAAAATTCCCATTCCCGCGTCAATAGCAAGCGACTAATCCATGTACCATTTTCCCTAAAGCTTGAAGTTTCCCTAAAATATTGCCGCAAGAGATTCGAGCCATGCATTGGTGTGAAATTTTTTTCCGTATCGGACGGACGAAAATTAACGTAACACGAAATCGCGGCATAGATCCGCCACGTGACTGCGTTCAGTCAGCTGGCGAACTTCCACGCCCATATCGAGCAACGTAGCCAACGCGGCCTCAAAATCGACGATATGATAACAATTGACAAACACGGTCACCACGAAACCGCTGCGTCGCAAATCGCCAATTGCGATCGCCTCCTCAACGCCGATTTTACCTACGATCAAAATCACCGTCGCACTTCGCGGCATGCGTCCCGCGGCCTCCTGCAACAACGCAGGTAGCGGTAAACCTTCGGAAAGTTCCAACCGTCCGAGCAGGTCGAAAATCCGCTCTATCTGTTCAACACCACGTCGTGTTTCGATCACAAGCGGTTCAAATTGATCGTTGGGGGTGTCGAGTTCCACGCTCTCACGAGCTTCCCGACGTGTTCGCCAATCGCTGATCCAACCTTCGAAACGAATCCGCTGAATGGCATCGCGTCCATTCGTAATAAGGCCAATTTCCTCATTTCGCTGAGCTAATGCGTGTACGAGCGACGCGGTCATCGTGACCGCCAATTCACCACGAGCCTCGCCTTCGATCTCCTCATAATGCGCGGAAAGAAAATCCAACACGATCGTCGCGCCTGCCACGATAGACGGTTCATACACTTTGCTGTGGAGTTCGCCCGTTCGTGCCGTCGCTCGCCAGTGAATCCGCCGCATCGGATCACCATACTGGTACGGACGTACTCCGCAAATACGTGTCGGATCGTCGAAAAGCGAATGGGTGATACGCACTTCTCCAATCGGTCGTGGAGAGGTGATATCGTAATTTTCAAGCGGCGAAAAATCGGGATGGACGAGCAGATATTGCGGCGAGGTCAGCATTCGGAAACGCCGATGGAGTCCGAAAAGGTCGCCCGTCTCCAAAAGTAGTGGACCGATCTGAAAATAGCCGCGTCCGAGTAACTCAATCTGAAATAATAACGTTTTCTTTTCACCGCTTCCCAACGCAATCAGATGGAGCCGACGTCCGATCAGCGACAGCCGAGCGGGTGGTCGAAGATAATCACGAACGATGAGTTCTTCGACCAATACCCATGGCACTGGAAGTTTGCCCTGATTTTCGACATCAATGACCACGGCCACCGTTTGTCCGACATTCGCCTTCGTTTGACTCGTTAGCCGCTGCGCCGCGAGCGATTCGGCCCATTTACGCGAAAAATATCGACTCGAAATCAATATCCCGAGAAAAACATACATCGCATACGCGAGCATTCCGAGATCGAATGTCACGGCAACAAGAAGCAACGCTACGGCAAATAGATATTTCCACATAATGACCTCAATTCCCGTGAATCGCATTTTGTGACGACGGTATCTCTGACGGTGCTGTTTCCATCGGTAATGCCTCTTCTGACAAAGGTGTTCCCCCCGGATGGTGACTGCGATGGACACGGCGGAAGAGGATTTCCCGCGTTTTCTACATCCACATCCTGTGATTCAGGCTTGTCCGAAGGTTCTTGCTCGCTCTCAATGAGGTTGTCTGGCAATCCAACAATCTCGTCGCCACACATCGTCCCCATGGCGCCCCAAACACCAAAAGGACTTAGAGTGCCCGAAGGGGCCATTGCATCTCCACTGCCTTTCCAATAGGTGAAAATCGCGTTTTCACCTAAATCACCGGAGTCCACTTTGTCGGAAACGAATCTGACGCTTCCATCAAAAAGTAGAACATTGACTCCGCCAGCGTGGTAACTCGACACGGAAACCAACGGCAAATGCATCTCCTCACCTTGGACACAAGACGGAGCATTCGGTGGTAAAATGGTTAGAAACCGCGTACAAGTCATGCGACCATCGTACCACTTCGCACCAAGCCAACGGTGGTTTGCCGTTCGCGTGGAAACGTCAAAAATACCACGGTTTGCCATACATTTCCTCGGAATCGCTTTGGTTACTGTCGCTTGCCAGTCGGTAAAAAGACTCGTATTTTCGTCCCAATGGGTTGCCGCTTGTCCTGTGGCAATGCGTGATTCTGCAAACGCTATCGTGTTGTTCAGCCCGTCACTTATCGATTCATACGTATACCGGCGAGGACGTGCCGGGTCGCAACTTTGGCCGAATACGTTACGTGCTGTCCACGTCTCATTCTCGATATCGGCCTGTGAAACCACTTCGATTCGGTCGCCCGCGCAGCCGTGATAACTGGTACTCATGCGAGTTTCATCAGCCACCGATTCACAGGGACAGTGAAACTGCGGACGAGCTATCTGGAAAAAAAGATCACTCGAAGGGATTTTATTCACATGCCCATATGCCGCCAATGGATTGCCGTCTGATACGCTATGCGGTGATTCCAAGAATGGAAGTATCGGCAGCAAACAACTTTCGCCCTTCATTCCAACGCCTAAAGGAAACACTCGAAACGTATTGTAGTAATTATCCATCGCTATTCCGATGGCTCGTAAACGGCCAGCGCACTGTGTGTGACGAGCTAATTCGCGGTCATGAAAAAACCACGAAAGTATCAAAAATACGATGAAGATAAGGGAAAGCATCGCCGCAAAGAGTTCCATCCGACCGATTCCCGACCTACGTACTTCCCGATCACGCCGTGAACGACATGTTCTCATGATGGTTCCTCCACGTACAAGACAAGCACTTTACACACAGTATTCACGAAATGAAATCGTGATACAAGTACGCAGCCTGGATTTTGTGTGAGTAATGGATTTTTACATTAGAAAACGATATGTCACCGTATGTTACACACTAGGGCGTGTTCACATGGTTGTGCCATGTTGTAGTTTGTGCGTCTAGTAAAAAGTATTGGAAGGGGATTTTTTGGGGAAACTTTTTGCAAAAAGTTTCCTCTCATGGTCCTTTGCCCGAAAAAAGTTTGGCAAAAAAACATTTCCGTGGAAAATGCCCGGACTTTTTACCTGACGGTGGTGTTACCAACTCGGTGGAGTACTACCGACGACGTAGTCCAACCGCCCGAAAGTATGGCTACCGGCAACGGGGGGACGTTGTGCTGGTGTCAGATTGTTCTTGAAAACCGGTCTGGGCGATTTATGCCTGAAACGTTATACTATGGCGATGAGTGAGGCCGAATGACTTTAGCGGAAGAAAGTGGCGGCCGACAACTCAGTGAATAGCCGTTGAGTGGGGGCCCATCATGTGGGTGGGTATTCCATCCAATGGGGCGAGTATCGGGAGACGGAAGAAAAAGGAGCGATCGCATGCGGACCATAGCCGTTTTGAATCAGAAAGGTGGAGTGGGTAAGACGACTTCTGCGGTGAATATCGCGGCAGCTTTGGCGACCCAGGGATTGCGAGTCTGTCTGATTGATCTCGATCCACAGGCCAATGCGTCGGTTCATTTGGGCGTTTCGCTTATGCCGGAAGAAATGTCGGTATACGATGTTCTGACGGGCGATGCGAAGTTAGCCGATGTACGGCGTGCCATTGATGAAAATCTGTGGTTGGTGCCATCGCACTTGAATTTGGCGGCGGCGGAGGTGGAACTTGCGGCGGAACTTGGACGCGAACTGATTCTGCGTGATCAACTGGCCGATGACCCGATGACTTCGCAGTTTGATTACATTCTGGTTGATTGCCCACCCTCGCTCGGAATTTTGACGTTAAACGCGCTGGCCGCGGTTCAAGAGGTGTTGATTCCGCTACAGCCCCAATTTTTCGCGTTATGCGGTTTGGTCAAACTTCTCGAAACGATCCAAAAAGTATCGCGTCGTATCAATCCGAAATTGCGTTTAGGCGGCGTCGTCATCTGCATGTATGAATCGGGCACGCGACTTGCCCAGGAGGTGTGCGATGATGTTGAACAATTCTTCGAGGCACGGGAGCGCAATTCGATTCTCGCCAGTGCCAAAATTTTCCAAACACGCGTTCGCAAGAATATTAAACTTGCCGAGGCGCCCAGTTTTGGTCAGTCGATTTTCCAATACGCTCCCTCTTCCAACGGAGCGGAAGATTATGCGAACGTTGCCGCTGAATTGATTCGCCCGTTTGGGACGCCCGAACCGAGGGAACCGATGGAGTTGGGTAAACAAATTTAATCGTGACCGCGACGCGGTGTTCTGCAAGGTTTGGATGGATGGAAGAGGTAATGGTGATTTGAATAATTTGACACAGCATGACGCTCCGCTATACACGGCACTGCAAGAGTTTCGTACCGCACGGATTGTTCCGTTCGACGTTCCAGGGCATAAGCGAGGGCGTGGAAATCCGGAGTTGACGCGGTTTTTGGGCCAAGCGTGTCTGGATGTCGATGTCAACAGCATGAAGCCGTTAGACAATTTGTGTCATCCGGTCTCGGTCATTCGTGACGCGGAGGCACTTGCGGCGGAGGCTTTTGGGGCGTCGCACACTTTTTTTATGGTAGGCGGTACGACCAGTGCGGTACAGGCCATGGTGCTGTCCGTTTGCCAACCAGGTGATCCGATCATTTTGCCCCGGAATGTGCATCGCAGTGTCATTAATGCGATTATTCTGTGTGGAGCGGTGCCCGTTTATGTCAACCCGGAAAGTGATGAGCGTTTGGGCATTAGTCTGGGGATGAAGGTTTCAGAGGTCGAACGCGCGATTCATGACCATCCGAACGCCGCGGCGGTATTGGTGAACAATCCGACTTACTACGGTGTTTGTTCCGATATTTTGCGGATTGTGCAGCTTGCGCATTCTCACGGCATGAAGGTGTTGGTAGATGAGGCGCATGGGACGCATTTTCGGTTCGGACGTCATCTTCCGCTTAGCGGGATGGCGGCGGGTGCGGATATGGTGAGTGTGAGCATGCACAAAAGTGGTGGAAGTCTGACACAAAGCAGTCTGTTGCTCATTGGTCCGGCGATGAGTGAGGGGCATGTGCGACAGGTGATCAACCTGACGCAAACGACTAGTGGCAGTTATCTGTTGATGTCGAGTTTGGATTTATGCCGTCGCAATTTGGCGCTTTCAGGCGAGGAGATTTTCCAAAAAGTGACGGAGCTGGCGGAATATGCGCGAGCCGAGATCAATCGTATTGGTGGTTATTGGGCGTTTAGCAAGGAGATTTGTAATGGTGATAGCGTTTTCGATTTCGATGTCACAAAGCTAAGCGTCAACACGTTGGAGATTGGTTTGGCTGGCATTGAGGTGTACGACCTGCTGCGTGACGAATACGACATTCAGATTGAATTTGGCGATTTGGGGAATATCTTGGCGTATATATCCGTGGGAGATCGTCCACGCGACATTGAGCGATTAGTCGGAGCGTTGGCGGAGGTGCGTCGTCGATTTGGTCGCGAACAGACGAATTTAATGCGTCATGAATATATTGCGCCAGAGGTGGTGTTGGCTCCACGGCAGGCGTTTTACGCGGCGAAAGAATCGCTGCCGTTGGCTGAGTCGGTAGGGCGAGTCTGTTGCGAATTTGTGATGTGTTATCCCCCAGGCATTCCGATTCTCGCTCCCGGCGAGCGCGTAACGGTGGAGATTGTCGATTATATCCGATACGCCAAATCAAAGGGATGTTCGATGACGGGTCCGGAATCGCTGGAGATCGAACG
>JAQVKF010000115.1 GCA_028694795.1 Thermoguttaceae bacterium
CCGACGTTGGTGAACATTTCATCGTAAAACGATCAATCTGTACACTTCCCTGAGACTTAGGGAAAACGTACTTGATTTTTTCAAATGGTTGTTTTGTCATTTTCATACCGATATCATCGGCTAGTTGGCAATTTTTCTATCATGATGATGTGAACACACCCTAGACACACCTCTTCGGATCAGGAATTCGATTTGGATTTCAGAGCCGACCGGAGGCCGCCTCTCCGCTCACATGGAAGACACGGGTTTAATGGCAATTCACCGCGCAGCGGACGAACGCTTCGTCGGTCGAACGTTCCACTCACGGCAGACCCACTGATTTTCGACCGTTTCAAAAACACAAAGGCCGCCCGTGGCCACTTTGATGGTATGATTTTGGCAGAATTCCGCGTAGCCGATTTGCAAAAGACGCGGCGCAAATCGGATCATTCCATTCGAGGTGACCAACATAACTCGTTCAGTTTTGCCAATTTGTTCGGCGAACCGCCTCCACGCCGCAATAATGGCGTCCACATCGACCTGCCAACCTGGCGGAACCGTAGCGTCGCGATTCCAGGCGTCCAACACGCGAAGCCCTTCCTGAGTGATCTCCTCCGAAGTCGCGGTGCCCGACGAGTGTCCCAACTGTTCAAGTCGCTCGCGGCCCAACCGTTGGAAAACCTCGGTATCGGTTCGATTCTCGTCCGGACCATGATTGACCTCACTGAAATCGGTGATAGGGATAATCTCACGTGAAATTCCCATCGCTTCCAACGCCAGCGTCGCGGTCTGCAGCGTGCGCCGCAACGGAGCGGCGAAAACACGGTCTGGCAGCCGACGTTGCTCGAGCAGATATCGGCCAACGCCATGTCCCAACTCAGTTTCCACCAATGGCAAATCGGTCGCCGCGCCGATCCAGGTGGGTGATTCTCCCTTACGAAAGGTATTTCCATGTCGAACAATGATCAATTCCGCCATTTTGCCCTCTTTAGTCCCTCATGCTGCAGCGATCGAACAGGGTTTCGTGCCAGCGGACGATGCCCGTTCCATTCGATTTTGTGTTTCTATTCCGCGGTACGTGTCCTCTTTTCCGCGAATCCGACGGCCAAAATAGCTTCGTCGAGTTTGATTTTGCCCGAAAACAGAGCGATTTGCGCGTTGATATTCCAAAATCTTTTCACGAAGAAAATTGAATCGGTTCGTTGTTTTTCGATTGTCCCCAAAATGACCGCGGTTTGAGCCGCTGTTATGTCAACAAAAACAGGTGCTTCTCTTTTCATAAAATAATCACTTAATAACCCCTTTTACCATCTTAGAGCATATTACATCATTATCCGGGCAAGGGCCAAAAATATATTGTTCCGAAGAAATATGGAACACCCGCGAGCGGCTTGACCGCTGCCATTCAAAAAAGTGAAAAGAACGTTTTTAGTTTCGATCTTTCCGCAAATAAGCCGAATGGACCATGAACAACCGTGCAGTAGTACGAACCCGCGGCGGCACGTTGCCGTCCGCCCGAACGGATATGCATGCCTGCTCACCAAGTTGAAATCACACCATCCGGTAAAAAGTCTGGCCAAACTCACCCATCGTCTTCTTCGCCCAGAAATTCGGCGATCGTCCATTCGGGATGATGATACGGACGTACATCAATGGCCTCATGGCGAATCCACCCCAAAAATTTCTGTGCGATCCGTACGTGCATCCAAACGGTTTCATCCTGATAACGATTCGAAACCACCTCACCATGTTGTGCCAAATAGTGGAACAATTTTCCCTGATCCACGCGTGCCAACACGTCAAGCTCCAGGAAAGTACTGCTCAAACGTTCACTTACCTGAGCGATTAATTCCGCAACACCTTGCCGCGTCTTCGCACTCATGCCAATCGCAGTCGGATAGCGAGATTTCAACGCTTCGAGCCGTCCGGGATCACGTAATGCATCAAGCTTATTGAGCACAAGGATCGTATCTTTCGATTGAATACCAAGTTCTTCCAAAACAGCGTAAGCGGCTGAAATCTGATCGAAAACAGCCGGATTCGATGCGTCGGCCACATGGAGCAGCAAATTCGCTTGTTTCGCCTCCTCTAACGTCGCGCGGAAACTCGCGATCAGATGGTGTGGCAGATCACGAATAAACCCGACCGTATCGCTCAAAAGCACCGGTCCCCAACCGGGCAACGACCATCGACGTGTACGTGTATCCAATGTACAAAAAAGTGCGTCTTCAGCTTGAACATTGGCTCCAGTGAGCAAATTCATCAAGGTGCTTTTACCCGCGTTGGTATAACCGACAAGAGAAACGGTCATGCGATCATTTCTGGCGGAGGCTTCACGTATCCGGCGATTATGGACGACGGTCAGCTGTTGTTTCAGATCGGCGATCCGTTTTTCAGCGAGCCGTCGGTCGGTTTCGATCTGTTTTTCACCCGGTCCACGCAATCCGACGCCGCCTTTGGTTTGACGTTCGAGGTGTGTCCAAAGTCGTTTGAGCCGCGGCAGTGAATATTCGAGTTGGGCAAGTTCGACGGCAAGTTTGGCTTCCGATGTACGCGCACGTGTCGCGAAAATATCGAGAATCAATTCCGTGCGGTCGATGACACGTACTTTGAGCGTTTTTTCGAGATTACGTCCCTGGCTAGGCGACAAATCGTTGTCAAACAAAACGAGCGTAGCCCCGCCACCGTCGATCAGCATGCGCAAATCTTCGACTTTACCACGTCCGAGATAGGTGGCCGGATCGGGTGAATCTCGATATTGAACCAATTTGCCCACGACACAGACTCCCGCCGCCTGAGCCAGCCCCTCCAGTTCTTCCAACTCAGGGTGATCCGTTACGGATAGCTCATCCATCGTACCCTCAGCATGAAACCACTCTTTCGATGGATTCAAATTCTCGAAAGCCGAATTTTCGGATTCCGAATCATTTTCGGACACAGAATTATTTTCGAATACATCGGACAGATTCGCAGACGCATCGTCGGCGGGTAAATCGTCTTCGGACCAAAAATCCGCCTCGGCATGAGAATCATCGGCATTTTCCGTAGCTCGCCCAATGGTCGATGGGGACGCATCAAACGGACGGTTTCCACCCGATAACTGTTCGGAAGCATACGTTTGTTCACCGACTTCGTGGAAAGTGGGATCTGGGGGGAGTTCGATGGAGGGCAAACGACGTCGGCGATCATTCCGCAACACGGAGACAATGATCGCATTTTCACGGCGCACATCACTACTCAATTCGATCAGTTCCGTTCGTGCGCCTTTGCGTTGGGGGACAGCATCCGACGAGGACGAACGTGGCGAACGGGTCTCGAAGGTAAAAAACGACTCAAAGGCACCGGTACGACTCTTTCGCATCTTTTGGGAATTCTCCTGACGCAGTATCGTCATCCACAGGAAATACGTGTTGAACACGGTAGCCATTTTTGCGATCGCCAACAACGGATAGGAGTTCGCGTTGGGCGGGGTGTTCATTCACGTAAAAAAGGTAAAATGCGTTCTCTTTGAATGGCAATCATGAACCAAAATCCGAAAACGCTCCGTGTATTATACCCGTATCCGAGGAAACGAGGTATCTTTTTTATAAAATTTTACGGGTGGTTGACGAGTTTCGAGTTGTCGGTATAATGACACGCACTCGGTCGGTGATACCGTTCGTTCTGTGCGGTCTTGTTCGTGGATGCGGATAGGGGCGAGTGAGGGGGAGAGCGGTGAAGGATGCGTGTGATGTGTGTATAAGAGTGGGGGTAGGTAGCTCAGTTGGTAGAGCACAGGACTGAAAATCCTGGTGTCGCCGGTTCAATCCCGGCCCTGCCCACTTGTCCAAATATTCCGCTGGATAAGTGGAATTTGATGTTCTGCGTGGCCCGTGGAATATCTTTTGAGGTCTGCTTTCGATGATCGTTGAAAAGGTAAGAGAAACTTTTTCGCGATTCGAAGGGAGACTTTTTTTGTATTTGTGGACAGTCGATTGGGTAAATGGGGCGTCTTAGACCCTCGGTAGCGATTTGGCGACAATCTAGGTCGAGTAAGGCATGTTGCCATCGGTCGGCTTACCGCTGGATTGGAATCAGACTGAAATGAACAGGACACGCCTATGTATGAAAACGTCCGGAGATGGACGTTATCGCGATATAGAACCGGCTGGAGCATTGATTGCGGGCGAAAAGGCCTGATTGCATGGGGGATGCTTATGAACGAGCTATCGAATGATGCCACAACGTCTGTTTTACCGGTCGTTCCATCCACGGTGCAAACGGCCCCAATAATCCAAATTGCCGAATCGACGCAAAACGTCTCTACGCAAACGACCGTGCCTCTGGAATCGGTCGAATTAGTCGAGCCAGCGAAATCGACGAAAACGCAAACGATGACGGCAGTTCCGACTGTTCCAGCTTCGGAGAAAAGCGTTCGCGAGGAAGATTCGATGCATTCGTGGCTTCTATTTTCTCTTTTTTTGGGCTGTGGTGCGTTAGCGATGTTTTGGTCCGTTTGGCGTACATGGAAATATCAGCAACAGACATGCAATCAGAAGAAAGAGCTGCATTATTATCAGGGCGTTTTTTTACGTCGTATTCAATCGGCGGCAATGTTGGCGTTGATCGCCATACTGTTGCCGTTAGGTCCGATTTTCTTTTTGAAATCGCTGGTTGGCAAAATCGTGTTTCTGATCGCGATTTTGCTTTTAATTTTTTGGATGGTAATGCTCGCGCTGGCGGACATGCTCGTCGCGAGGTTCCACTGGCAACGTTTGCAAGATCAGTGTAAACTGGAAAGATTGAAACTCGAGTGGGCGATACGCCAGCAGCGGGCGACCGATGCGGAACAGACCAAGGAGTCGTCGAGAGACATGACCGACGCGGACAAACCGATTGATTCCGACATATCGACCGGCTCCGTTAAACCGTCTCCCTCACTCCCGTCGTCCGACGCGACCGTCGATTCCATAGATCCTTCGAAAAAGCCGAGTTCCTGATGATTCATCATTTATACACGACGTTTTTTGCGATATTGGAAACGAACGGACACGAGTCCCTCATTTCGATTCAACTCATCGGGATGCTGCTGTTCTCGACGATTCCATTCCTTTTTTCGCGGCATATTCCAGGTTTCGTCGCCACACTTCTGCTGATGGCTCTCTCACTGTGGCTCCACCTTTTTTCGACGCAAACGCAGGTATTTACGCCGCCGCTCATCTGTTTAGCGATTTTACCAACCGGTTTATGTTGGATCATCAGTTACGCTCCACTGCTCGCACACCGTCCACGATTCGTTTCCGGCATTCGTTCGTTATTTTGGATGGGACTTTCACTCTTCGGCTGGGTGCTGGTCGGTCCGATTGAGCTGCTGTTTCCAGCCAGTGCGCTCTCCCACAACGGCTCATTACCGATTGGAGTTTCGCTGGTCATGGTCTATATTTTGATCTTTGTCCTCGTCGCGCTTTCACGTCGTCCGCGTTTCGTCATATTCCACGCCAATGCCCATACGCTTTTGCCAGCCTTACAAACAATCGTTACCCGAATGGAACAAGCGTCCGACAAGCGTCTGAATGACTCGTCTTCAGATTCCGAATCGACCTCCGCTACCACGGTGCCCCTTTCGATGTCGGAGACCTCTTCCGTATCAAACACCCGTTCAGACTCGTTGTGTAACGAGATGTTTGTGGCCATACCCCGACTACGTTTTCATCTTTGGTTAGAATCGTATCCAACACACTCGCAGGTCACGGGATACGCGGCAGACTCACAGGTTGATCGCGAGTATTGGAATCATTTCCAACGCCAGCTACGTTTGGAACTTCCACGATTAGCGACACTTACGGAGAAATCGGTACACGCAGAGCAATATTTTTCGCTCGGTTTGCTGTTCACCTGGTTTGCGGGAGTCAGTATTCTCGCGGATCCGGCGGGAATGTACGCTTCGCTTCAAACATTTTTACGCGTGTGGCTCGCCACCGGTAACTAGGGCATGTTCACACAAGTGGCCACCTCAATCGGAGCGGCTGGCTGTACCAGCGGCAGGTAAAAAGTCCAAAAAAGTTCTCACATTTTCCGCGAAAATGCTTTTTTCGTAAAACTTTTTTGAAGCGAAGAACCCATGAGAGGAAACTTTTTGCGAAAAGTTTCCCCTCAAACTCCCCCTCCAAAACTTTTTACTAGACGCACAAACCTCAATGTCAACCGACTTAAACCGCCCCGACTGCGGTTATTTCATTCTTGGCTATCGGTTTTTACTATGATAGCAATGGTTAGAGACGTCCGGATACCCCGCCCAGAAGTGCCATATCCGTACCGATGCTGGATGCGGAGTAACCGTGTCATCGGCGACGTATCGCCGAAGCAGCAGCACCTGTGTCGGATAAAAAGACCGGGCGGGTTCACATCGCTGGACATTCGGCATACAATGGATGTCGGCAAGGAGGGCGTGCGTTTACGGAAAATAACAGGTGAAAGAGTGCGACTATGCGAATCGGTGTTTATTGCGGAAGTTTTAATCCAGTACATCACGCGCATCTCATGCTGGCAGAATCGTGTCGTGAACAATTGACTCTCGATCGCGTCGTTTTCGTGCCATCTCCTGAACCGCCCAACAAACGCGGACAACGACTCGCACCAGCGGAAGCTCGATTCGATATGCTCTCGCTCGCAGTCGGTGGTCGCACGGAATTCGAGGTCAGCCGGGTCGAACTCGACCGGGAAGGTCCCAGCTGGACAGTGGAAACGCTCCGACTGTTGCATGCCCATTATGCCACGCTCCTACCCGACGCCGAAACGCACCTATTTTTGCTGGGCGGTGCAGATATGTTCGCCGATCTGCCCCATTGGTATCGTGCGTCAGAAATTCTGAACTTGGCAATCCCCGTCGGCATTCGTCGCCCCGGATATCCCTCTCCCGACATCGCTCCACTCGCTCCATTCGTTTCCCCGGAACGACTGCACCAAATCGCCGCATGCAGCGTCGAAATGCCACAAATGGAACTATCCGCCTCGAACATTCGGCAACGGCTCCGTGATGGCCTATCGGTTCGATATCGCACACCCATCGCCGTCGAATGTTTTATCCGCGAGCACCAACTTTATCAACGTGAACCGTGATCGGCCATCCCCGACGGTCTATCATCTCCGCGCCATGGATGTCTGGATCTCAGCGAATATCCGGATATCGGTCACCCCGCACACGCCGTCGAATTTTGCGGTGGCAGCAATGCGGAGAAAAGGGACCACACGAGAAAATGTCCCGGGGCGTGTTCACATAAGTTGCCACCCTAATCGGAACAGCTGGCCGTACCAGTGTCAGGTAAAAAATTCAAAAAAGTTTGCGCATTTTCCGCGAAAATGCTTTTTCGTAAAACTTTTTTGAAGCGAAAAACCAATGAGAGGAAACTTTTTGCGAAAAGTTTCCCCTCAAACACCCCTTCCAAAACTTTTTACTAGACGCACAAACTTCAATATCAACCGACTTAAACCGCCCCGACTGCGGTCATTTCATTTTGGCTATCGGTTTTTACCATGTGATTCTATGTGAACACACCCCTAGAAGACTTTAGGACCTTTTTGACTTGATTGGATGCATCCATGGTCCACTGAAATGTCAAAACGATAACCAACGCCTTTGACGTTTTTCACCGAGGCCGAAAAACGACCAATTTTCTCGCGTAATTTGCAAATATGTACATCAATTGTACGAGATGAAACGGTCTTGTCACCCCGCAACTCTTTAACGAGTTCATCACGTGTCCAAGTACGCCCCTGATGCCCCGCGAGAATAGAGAGTATTCGCAGTTCCGTCTTCGTCAATGATACCGAAGCATCGTCGATACGTACCCCGAATTGGACCAAATCAATCACAAACGCGCCATCGGCAAATGACATTTCATCATTCGTTTTTTTCGGCTGGGGTGTGTTCGTCGCGACTGGACGACGCAGCCTCGCTCGTACCCGCGCAACCAGCTCACGTGGCGAGAACGGCTTCAGAATGTAGTCGTCCGCACCGAGTTCCAATCCAACCACTCGATCTAACTCATCCCCCTTCGCAGTCACCATCAGAATGGGAACTTGGGCTGTACGAGGGTTTTGTTTCACCTCGCGACACACATCCAAACCGTCCGCATCCGAAAGCATGAGGTCCAACAGAAGCAGATCTGGGATTTGGACGGCAAGATATCTGCGGAAAGCGGTGGCGTCCAAAAATGTTAAGACCGTATAGCCCGCACGCGCAAGATGAAGCCGAATCAATTCTAGAATATCAGCTTCATCGTCTACGACTGCAATAACCACAGCCGATGCATGATTCGTATTTAGCATATGATATAATCTCCTTTGAAAATGCCAGCCCCATCCCAGTGTGATTATAAGTCTTTTAAGAGCCGAATGGTAGAGTTAAAAATAAATATTTATCTGGACTAACTTCATGTTAAAATTCGATTTACAAAGTGCAAATCCATATAAAAATGAAAATGAACACTTGTATATTCTTTTGTTATATTATACGATTGTTCAGGTAATATTGCACCAGCAGAACACAGGTCGAATAAGATACTATTCAGAAGTACTGGATAATTGAGAAAAAGTAGGGTGTACCCGGAATTATGAAAATGAACTGTATGATTCCACCGGATTTTGTGCGTTTTCATCATTTTTCTTCGTTGCGAAATCACATGGAACCGTGTGTTCAAAGAGGTCACATTTTCGGACCAATCGACGTGCCATTTCAGACCGTTTGAAATAACTGAACGCCGACCATTGCTGGAGATCGGCTAGGGTTCAGGATCAATCATACCTTCGACATCTTAAGAATGGTGGCGTTTTAATGGGATCATGATCAAACGGTGGGCACTTATGACACAAAATGGATCACATTTGAACGGTGATTTCATTCGGTGACAATGTCGACAATTGCCGCAAACATGAGGTCTTTTGCGCGGTGACATTCTGTGTTTTGGTTGTTCGTCGCGGGAGATTCCCTAAAATGTGATTTACATCTACGGTTCTGAGGCGTTAAGTCGCATGGCACAAGCATCATTTGGGTGTCTGGAGAAGGTCATGGAATCAGCATTGCGATGTTAGGGCGAGTTCACATAATAATTATAGAAAAATGGCCAACTAGCCGATTACATCGGTATGAAAATCACAAAACGACAATTTGAAAAAATCAAACGCGTTTTCCCCAAGTCACGCGGCAGCGTACAGATTGATCATTTTGCTATGATCAATATTTTGCTCTATGTGATGGAAAACGGTTGCAAATGGCGTGCCTTGCCGAAGGAATTCGGCAACTGGCACACAGTGTACATGCGTATGCGCCGATGGGCCGAAAACGGCGTGTTATTCGATCTTTTTGAGGCTCTCCAAAAGGATCTGAATCTCGACATTGATACATCTGCATTGCCACTTGAAAGTAGCTGCATCAAAGTCCACCTTGGTGGTACCGGTGCCTCAAAAAAGCAGAAGACCGTCAAGCAGCAAAACACGCGGCAAAAAAAATAACAAACTCCACGTGATTGTCACAAATGACACATCTTCGGTCACGTTGATGCTGTCAAAAGGGCATCTGAACGACGGCCCGCAGGGATGATTGTAAAAATCATCTACAATTCCTCCTCTGCGTCATCACGTTCGTCATCCGACTCAGCAAGCCTTGTTTCGGGTTCTTTCACTTGCGTTTCCGGTTCCGGTACCGCCGTCATTGGGGTACCAGCTCGGAAGAGCTGGTATTGCAACAGATTCTTTTTCGATGTCAGTGGCTGTTGACGCTCTAAATCACTTCCCTCCAAAAAAGTCGAGTTCATGATATCGAGTTTGGCGTCCAGATCATCCGCATAATGAATAATCAACGATTCCGGCGTCATCGGCGGCTTGGGCGAGCCCCATTCTGGTAAACGTTGGTGCGAAAGAATAATATGTTCCAATCGTAAGGTCGTCTCTTCGTCAAGCCCCGTCGCCAGAGCGGCGTCACGCAGCATGTGCACGCCAATCACTAAATGACCGAGAAGGCCGCCAGCGGGAGTGAATGTAATATCGTTTGTATTGAGATCAAGCTCCTCTAATTTGCCAATATCGTGGATCATCGCTCCAGCGACCACGATATCCACATCCAACGATGGCATTTCTCGATATTTTTGCGCGTAACGTTCGGCAAAAAAGAGTCCATTACGTGTCACTTCGAGCGTATGTTCTAGCAGCCCACCGACCCAAGCGTGATGATGATGAACCGCAGCCGGGTGTGTCAGTAATTTGGTTCGATAAGTCGTAAATATCGAAAAAATAGTCTTACGCAGTGTCGTTCGCGTCACTTTATCGGCTAATATTTGCATCAATTCCTGAAACATACGTTCTGAATCGTATCGTGAATGGCGCAAGCACATCTGAGGATCAAAACCGTCTTGCGCATCTTTCTCCTCCACCTCACGAATCTGCCGGATATCGAGCTGCAATCCATATTTATTTTCCGTAAGTGTGGCACGAATTTTGAAAAACGTCCCCGATTTCCAACGATTTTTGCAGAGTTCAGCCCAAGGCGAATCGTTCCAGATCGGTTGAGAGACCGTTCGCAAAGCGTCGCGAAACGTCACACGCCAATACGGTTTGCCATCACGGGTCTCAAGCGGTTCAAGAGACGAAAGCAATGCGAAAAAAACAGCATCTTTGCCCACAGGTATTTCGTGAAACGCACCCCGAATCGGCATTTGACGTGGATTTTCAGAGGGCAGCGGCATATTTTCCTCTCTTTTATGAATTTGGGGGTGTTAAACTCGCGTCCAATCGCTCCACGCGAAGTACGGTCAGTTCCTGGCCAAGCGTGTATCGAATGCCTCGCCAACAAATCGTACGACCAAAACAGGCGGAAAGTACCGCCAACAAATGAATCAGGCCGACCCCAATTCCCGTCAACGGCAAACTCGCCTCGGCATGTGACGAAGGTTGATCGTAGACTCGATAAATTTTACGCAATATGGTGCCATTTGCCAAATGGAGTAAAAGATAAACGCACCAGAGGCCCAATAGTCCAGGAAGTCCCCACCATCCTAACATCTGGAATATCCTCTCGGAAGATTCACTCCGCATCATTCCACAGGTCACCAATGGAAACCAAAACGCCAGTTGACTTAATAATAATGAACATAAGGCAAATAGCCACCAAAAAAACGCGTAATGCCGCACAAATTGGTACTGACGCCGTACAAAACTGAGTCCCGATCGCCAGTCGTACTGAATTGGACTGTGCACCATCGCCGCGGGATCAAATTGAGAACGATACCCATGTTGAATCAAAATCCGACGTACCAAAAGATCATCACTCAGATGTCCATTCACCTGCGCATGCGCAGCAAGCGTGTCGAACAGTGAGCGACGAATCGCCCAAGCCCCACCCCAAACAAAGGTTGGCGAATGTTTGCTGTAAAGCGACGCGACACCGAGATTGATCCCCGCAATGATTCGTGTCGGCATATAATACTTCAGACGACGGTACAAAACACGCCATCCACCACGTTCCATCGGTTGTGAATTTTCCGGCTGTCGCAAATCGGCGTTTTTGGGTATGTATTCAGTCGATTCTGGGATCATGCATCGATAACCAGTCGTGACGCCCAGCGGCAGACGATGAAAATGCCAAGGTATGTTCTTTTTTCCACCCAATTTAGCTTCTAGCCCCTGCCCCGACGGCTCAAAATGGGTCGTTAAACTGCGTAAAGTCCACGGATTAAGCTGGACATCGGAGTCGAAAAACGCGAGAGTCTCACAGTGTGGAGGAATTTCTTTCGTGGCCACTCGAAGGTTATGGACTTTCTGCCCCTCGCATTCCGTACGGCCCGCATAAAGAATCTCAGTCGAAATATGCCGAAATTCTGGCACCGCACAAACTTCACGCACGCAGGTGTCAGCGGAGTCTTCCTTATCTTCTAACACGAATCGAACTTGATAATTCGGGTGATCTTGGCGCAAAATAGAACACAGATGTTCGGCCAAGTGCGGTTCGTTTCCCTTGCATGGAACGACGACGAGACACCGACGGGTTGCGCGTGGTTGATTGGCGAAAGGGGTACACAAAAAGGCGATTCGTTTACGAGCAAAGCGGCGATGTTCCCAAATCTGTAACCCATACAGAAACTGGACAACGATTCCAATACCGAGGAAAACCATCGATAGGATGAAAAGCATTTTCATAAAGCGGCTTCCCGTTGAATATCTTGATGTCGACAAACCGTAGTATACCACGGTTGCAGGGATAGAATGAGAGCGGATAGAAGTGAAAAGCTTTTTTTCCTATTTTTGTCGTCATTTTTTCGACGTATTTTATCCAGTACGGCCATCCCTTCGATTTCCTATTGAAACCTTATTTTTCCAACCCGTCCACTTCTTGACAAGCGAAGTGGTTTGTTTTATAACAATCACTACCTAAATAGTAGATTATAAAGATTTTCATAAGATAGAACGGAGGTGCCCATGAGCGAGAAGGCGTACCATATCGAGACATTGGCGTTACATGCGGGACAGGTACCGGATCCGGCGACACTGGCCCGAGCAGTGCCCATTTATCGGACAACGGCGTTTAATTTTCGATCGGCAGAACACGCAGCGAATCTTTTTGCGTTGAAGGAATCAGGCAACATTTACGCTCGGCTGATGAATCCGACGAATGGCGTTTTGGAACAACGTCTCGCTCAGATGGAGACAGGAACAGCGGGAGCCGCGTTGACCTTTGCCAGTGGTACAGCGGCGATCTTCTTCGCGTTGACGAATATTTTGAAAACCGGGGATGAATTGGTCGCGGCGAATAATCTATATGGGGGAACCTATACCCAATTTGAAAGTGTTCTTCCGCAATTTGGCATTCAGACGCATTTTACGCATGTCAACGATTTTGCGGCGGTAGAATCGGCGATTAACGAGAGGACACGCGTGTTATACATTG
>JAQVKF010000116.1 GCA_028694795.1 Thermoguttaceae bacterium
AAATGCTAACAGGCAACCTACCACGTTCCTACCACATTAAGGGGTAAAATCGTGGTAGCCTACCACTTTTCTAGCTTTCTGAACACCATCCCGGACCACCCGGAAGTTTGTGTTTTACAAGTGTTTTACCATGTTTTATCAATACCCTCGGCGCGATTCGAACGCGCGACCGACGGATTAGAAATCCGTTGCTCTATCCACTGAGCCACGAGGGCCACTAACACCAAAACACTTTCACGAAAAACACGACCTCAATCCTTTGATCGCCATCACGGCCACACCATCCCGCTAACCGGAATCACACCCACTCGATGACTATCTGTCGCAATACCCGGTTATCTAGCTTTGTACCCTTTCGGACGATCAAACACCACACGAACCCGACCGTTGTCATTCTACAAAAATTTCTGAAAAACGCAACCCTAGCAACAGAATGCGGAACTCTCAATCCATCGGTGAATCCGATGAACATCTTGTTACCACTGTTTAAACCCGCGAATTCAAACGACGCCCGTATTGTTTATGCCAACACCGTCTGAATCGCTCGTCTTTGAACGAAAAAAACGGAAAACAAAACACTTCGTGATTGCCTTGCCTTACCCAATCAGCCGCAAAAAAAGTTGGGAAGGGGAGTGGTAAACTGTATAAATATTCACCATCACAGCTACCACAAATGCCTGCCTATTTCTCGGGAAGCTCATGTTTTCTCGGGAACCTCATGGATGTAAATATGTCGTTGCGTCGATTCCTCTTTCCGAAAACCACCTAATAGCACAATGCGATCTTTGGGCTTGAGGTAGCCGGCATCGCATCCCGCCTCGACGAATCGTTGGAGCAATTCCGACGGTACGCCACTCGCTTCCGGAACGGGAATTACACCCCAGTACAAGCAACTTCGGCGTAAGACCTCAATAAACGGACTGAGGCCGATGGTCATGGCGAAGCGACGCTGATTGGCCATCGACAATATGGTACGTCCGCTGCGAGAGCTGACCATCACCATCACCGCACCAATTTCGTCGGCAAGCCGTCCGGCCGTTTCACACAATGCGTCACTCACCGACAGGTGGCCCTCCGTATCCTTCGGAAGTTTTGTCATACTGGATTGGCATCCATCATGAATCCGTTGGTGCATTAATTTTTCCGTTTCGATCGCGATTCGGTGCATCATTTCGACGACCTGTACTGGTTGTTTGCCGACAGCCGTTTCACCCGAAAGCATCACCGCATCCGTTCCGTCAAGAATGGCATTCGCTACGTCCGTCGCCTCCGCACGGGTCGGAAGAGATTCTGTCGTCATACTTTCGAGCATTTGGGTCGCCACAATCACTGGACGCCGATGCTCACGACATTTCGCGATAATCCGCTTTTGGACCACGGCAATACGAGCAATATCGGTTTCCACTCCCAAATCGCCGCGAGCCACCATTACTCCATCAGACGCTTCGATGATCTCGTCCAACCGCTCCAAGGCTTCCGGTTTTTCGATTTTAGCGATAATATGCGGAATAAATTGCATACCACTTTCTGTCGCCGTCGATTGTAAAATTCCACGTAATTCGTGAATGTCGTCCGGACTGCGCACGAAACTCAACCCCAGAAAATCGACACCCACCTGAGTCGCCCACTCCGCATTCTTTTTATCCGCCTCTTGTAGTGTACGAATGCTCAGTTTCGTGCCCGGAATATTGACTCCTTGCCGACTGCGCACGACTCCACCTTGGACGATGCGGCAGGTGGCCGAATCGGAATTGACCGAGACGACTTCCAACACCACCGTACCATCTGCCAACATCACACGTGAACCGATTACGAGATCGTCAATCAACGGAGCATATGTGGTGGTAAACGTGTCCGGAGCGGTTGTCGTCGTACCACGCACAAATGTTACCTCTTGGTCCGAACGACACTCGTAACATCCTCCTGGAATTTCACCCAATCGTATTTTTGGTCCAGCCAAATCAGCCAAAATCGCCACGGTTAATCCCAACTTTTCGCTCACACGTCGAATCCGATTCAATTTTTCCCGCGATTCTGGAATTTTCGCATGGGCCATATTCAATCGAAAAACATCTACGCCTGCACGAATCAATTCGGCCAGCATTTCTTCGCTCTCGCTCGCGGGACCAATCGTCGCCACGATACGGGTATGACTGATACGGCATGTTGGAAATTGAATGGATGGAAACATTTTGCCCCCTTTTTTCTCTCTCATGCGGAGTGGCTAACTTCCTGACGACCAGGATCGCAATAAACTTTTTTAATGATAGCATTTTTTATTATTATTAAAAGGCATAAAACACCTAATTTCCATGGTCGGTATTGTATATAAGAAATAGTAATATGGAATAGCAATTTTGCTCTTGATCTTTTTAGACGATTTTAAGAAGATACGCAAGATGCGAGGATGATAATGAGGTGGCGATCTTCCCATGAAAACGATGTTAAACTCGAATCCATCATTTTGGTGAATGCCGCTCCGCTAACCCTGCAAAGAGATTTGTTTGCGTCGCGATGTAGGGGTAGAAACGATTTGGATGTTTTTAGCCTTCCTGTTTTTACTATTCATCCTATTTTTAGAAAGGTAATCCATGGTACTACGACGCAGTGATTCAACCTCGCAATCACAACAGGATGGGTTCTCTTTTTTGCAAAAACGGTGGAAGAAGCCGAAATTAACCGTTTTATTGCGATGGATTGTCAGTATTTTATGTGTTGCGTTCTTTGGGGTGGTGGCACTGATCCAGCCCGAATCTCCGACGGACAGCGAATCGGCAAATGATTCCGAATCGGTGATTGAGCCGATGCCCACGAAAGAATTTACAAAGCTTTCACCACTAGGTCGCTTAAGCAGTACGTCGATTCATTCTAGGGGAGTGCAAGTCGAGCGTCCGGATCGCTATTTGAAGGTATGTTCCTTTAATATCCAATTTTTGGGCAATTCGAAGAAGCGAGAGAACGCGGCCTTGGCGGCAATGCTTGCGTCGTTTGATATTGTGGTAGTGCAGGAGCTGATTGCGCCGCCATGTGCGGGCCGCTATCCTGATGGTACGGCTTACAAACCGGATCCAGAGGTCGCTGGGTTCATCGAACAGATGGAATTGCGAGGATTTTCGTATTTACTATCGGAGGAAGACACGGGGATGGGGCCGAAAATCCATCTCAACAGTTCCGCGACGGAGTGGTGGATCACGTTTTATCGAGCGGATATAGTGGAACCGGCGATGGATCTTCCGGGTGGTTTTTTAGCGTCCGGGCGAGCGGCGAATCCCATTTTCGCAAGAGTGCCCTACGCATTTCCATTCCGTACACGCGATGGAAATTTTGATTTCGTACTCATTTCGGTACACTTAACCGCCGATGCTGGTCCTGCAAATCGCGCGAAACGACAATCGGAGCTGACCGCAATCGCCGAAGTGGTGCGGATGAGCAGCGAATATGAGAAAGATTTCCTTGTTTTGGGCGATATGAATATCGAAAACGCTCAGGAGTTGCGGCAGGCCGTGCCCGCCAGTTTCGAGGCCTTAGGTGGTACCATCCCAACCAATGTCACCGGTACCGCTCCATACGATCAAGTGCTGTTTCGTCCGGAATATACTGCGCAAGTGGACCGCGAGACGGGTTGCGTCGTATTTGATCTTATCGCGGCGATGCAACCGACATGGAACCATCCAGAGCTAGTCTATCCCGGTGATCCATACGCGCATGATCTTTTTCGTCAGTACTATTCGGACCACAATCCCATCGGTTTTATCTTCCGACTACCCGATTCCGATAGCGATCCCAATCCTCCGGCAATAGCTCCGTGATATTGTAAACGGTACGACAAATGACGCGGTGCGGACCATCGCGGATTTTACCGAGATGGAAACGTCTTCTACGATGGAAGATATTCGATGAATACGTTATACTGATCTTTGTGGAACAGGTGAGGCCGATGCATTGTCTTAGCGATGAGCGAACGTGGAATGGCGTTTGGTCTGAAATGAGACAATGCCTGAATCTATGCGAGGTACTGATGTCACAAAACAGGAAGATTCTCCAAGCGATCTGGATCTTGAGCTGGCTATTTGCGTTCGTTTTTTCCCCGACGGCGACCCTTTGGGCTCAGGGCGATCGAGATGTACCGTTGCCCCAGGTGACGGTCAACGCCACTGGCTCCAATTTTTTGGGGGCGGGATTCAACGCCTCGTTTAATCAAGGATTCCATTCGGGAAGCAACAGTGGGGTTTCGCTAAGCGTTAAGGCCGAATTTTCGCCCTGCGATTCAAGTGGAATCGCAACCCTGTTGATCCATGCGACCCCACCGGCGGGGTATTACACCTATTCGCTGACGCAACCCGCAGGCGGTCCATTGCGAACCGTGATCACGATTGATCCGAAGGTATCCGGCGATGGGGCGACGGGTGTCGAGCTTGAAACAATCGGCGACTTTGTCGCGGATCCACCGCCTGAGACGCATCCCGATGCCGTGTGGGGCGATTTGATGATCGAATCGCATGCGAGTCTTGTTACTTGGAAAATTCCAATCCGTTTCAAAAATTTCTCTCCCAATGTGAATCTTGCGTCGAGCCAAATTACGGGCCAAATTACCTCGCAATTGTGCCGTGATAGTGCCTGTTTGCCACCGACCGATTTCACCTTCACCGCCACGCTCAACCCCAATCTCGAGGCTGGTACCACCTTATCGATGACGGATTCTGCCGCGACGGATTCCAATCCCAACGCACCAACGTCTGATTCCGCCGTAACACCCGAAAATACGCGAAATACACAGGACGCGACAAACGTGGGAACGTCGCAAGTTTCGGAAGATACCGCGTCGGCTTCTGTGAATGTAACGGCTCTATCTACAGAGCCATCTCAACCGACCGCTGGCGCGTCCTCTATCATGTTTGACGCTTCCGCGGTTGCCGCTCATGCGCAAAGTTTGAAATCGAATTGGACGTTGGGTTCGATCCTCGCGATTGCGTTTTTAGGCGGTTTAATATTGAATTTAATGCCGTGTGTGTTGCCAGTGTTAGGGTTAAAAGTGCTTTCGTTGGTAGAACAATCGGGTGAAAGTCGGCGGCGTTCCATCGTGCTGAATCTTTGGTACACGCTGGGCATTTTGGTCATTTTCTGGGTATTGGCGATTCTTGCGATTTTACTGCAAATAAGCTGGGGCGGCCAGTTTCAATATGCGGGCTTTACGGTCTTTATGTCGATTTTCATCTTTGCGATGTCGCTGAGCTTGTTAGGCGTTTGGGAGCTTCCGATCCCCGGTTTTGCGTCCGGTCGATCCGCGGTATCGCTAACTCGTCGTGAGGGCGTGAGTGGCGCGTTTTTCAAAGGGGTGATCACCACGATCCTTGCCACGCCATGTTCGGGACCGTATTTAGGTACCGCGTTGGCGTGGACGGTCTCGCAGCCGTCGTGGATTATTTTGATCGTGTTTACGTCAATGGGGTTGGGGATGGGAACGCCGTACCTGTTGATAGGAGCGTTTCCGCGTTGGGCGAAGTTTCTGCCGAAACCCGGAGCATGGATGGATACCTTCAAACAGATATTGGGTTTCGTTCTTTTAGGCACGGTCGCGTTTTTGCTATGGACGATTCCAGAACCGTCCTTTTTGTTACCGACGATTATACTGGGCGGATTCGTTTGGTTTGGTTGTTGGCTTATTCAACGCGCGACAGATGCTGGTCGAACGGTATGGAGAGCGTGGCTAGGAATGTTGCTGTTGGCGGGTATTGCGACCGTTTTGGGGTTTACGGGTACCGAGCGATGGAGACTTCCGAGCTGGTTGCAAATACGTTCCTTACAAACGGTCTTATCCGAACGTTATCAGCAGAAATATATGGCCGTCTCGTCGGAGAAAAATGACGCTGTCGGGCCTTCACGTTCTGCCGATGCGACGGATTCGGCGGCGGCCATATGGCAACCCTTCACGACCCGTGCGGCGTTTGAAGCGTTGGTGAATCGTCGTCAAACGGTGTTGATTGATTTTACCGCCGATTGGTGTAGCACCTGTAAGGCGTTGGAGGTGGCAGTGTTGCATACCGAACCGGTGAACACCAAAATTCGTGAGAATGGCGTGGTCGCGTTGGTGGGTGATTGGACGCGTGCGGATCCGGAGGTGGATGGCATGTTAAAAATGTTGGGAATGCGTCAAGTTCCTGTGCTTGCGATTTTTCCCGCTGATCGCCCGAACGAGCCGATTATTTTGGCTGACGGTTACACGCAAACGCTGTTGTTAGATGCGTTGGATCAAGCCGGACCATCGCAAAAGACCACGGAAACGGCAATGGACTCGAAAGTCCAACCCCATTAGAGCATGCCCATTTGTATAGTGCGGTTGCCCTCTTGTCGCTTGCGCTGCAAGTCGAGAGGGTTTCTCGTTAAGGCGTGTTCACATAAATGCCGTGTCATTTTAACCGATGTTGCAGCTTGTGCGTATGGTAAAAAGTTTTGGGAGGGGAGTTTGAGGGGAAACTTTTTGCAAAAAGCTTCCTCTCATTGGTTTTTCGCCCCAAAAAAGTTCGACGAAAAGCATTTCCTACGAAAGTGCGCGAACTTCTTTGAACTTCTTACCTGACGCTGGTACTGCCGTCGCTCCGATTGAGGTAGCAACTTGTGTGAACACGCCCTAATCGGCGACCACACCAGCTTAGGGCCATTCGATAAGCAAAACAAAAGAGCCAGGCGAATTGTCAATCCGAAGAAGTCCGTCCGTATAAGTCAGCGTTTCCTCTGTCAGATTATGATCTCGATCAAGTCGCTTAATCCGAACTTCGCCGCTCGGTGCCACGCCGCGTACCGCGATCTCCAAATGTTCCTGATTTTGCTTCCAACAGGACACGAGAATCGCGCGACCGTTATCACCTCGGACTCCGCCAAGCAGCGAAATATACTGCGTGTCGCTCGTTCGTACACGCATCGGATACTTCTCCAACAAATCCGCAAACGCGATGTGTGTATAATACGGCTTACGCAACTCGGCGTCCGGGCCGATTAACCCCCACGTCGTCAAACCGGTCGCATAGTAATTACCCATATCGAGCGGTGTGTCTTGCCAACGTGAAAGAACATATCCAACAAACGCGGCGGCATCATATCCGTTGATCCCTTCCGGTGCGTTACGCCAAAAGTTGCGACGCTCCGCTCCACCCGCGAGTCCGTGAACCTCGGACCACGGTGCCGGGAAATAGTGCCACTCATTCAAATGTAATTCTGTCTTCGTAAAACCTTTTGTATCCAGCAGTTGACGCACTTGGGCGGGGGTGTCGAGCAGCTGTTCCGGAACGGAGGCGTAACCATGCCACGAACAAAAATCGAATGGAACACCCGCCTGACGACACGCGTCGGCCAACATTCCCAGCTTCTCCAGATTCGCGCCGGTTAGACCGGGACCACCGATGCGAATCTCTGGAAATTCCGCGTGCAATCGCTTCGCAACCGTTACATAGAAGTCGCAATACGTCTGAAAGTCCGTATTACTCCACATCTGTGGACAAAGGTCCGGCTCGTTCCATATCTCCCAGTATTGAATATTCCAGTAAAAACCATTCGCCCAACCGTGATTGTAATGACGAACTATGCCGGCACAAATCTCGGCGTAACGCTCCGGATCAGCTGGCGGACCAGTAAAATAATGCTCTGTCGTATGTTCGATGCTTGAACCCAATCGATATAGAACCTTTGAGCCACCATCATGGAGAATACGATCAATGTAATCGTCGGTCGGTTTGAAATAATAATTCTCCGGATTTTGCGGGTCCGCACTCAAATTCCCAAAAATTTGGTGCACATCGACCAACCGCTGACCATCGTTGTCCCATGGACAATCATGCAGACGCACGAGTGAAAATCTCGCTTGTTTCACCGCATCATTACTGTTTTGAAACGATTCTAACGAAAAAGGTGCCCAAAGATTGGTTCCGTTCACTGCGCGAAGCGGCTCCATCTGATCGGAAAAATCAACCTGAAACACGGGTTCCGACGCGGTGGCCACGACCGAAATACTGGCGATCATCGATGTACAAAATACCATCATGACCCAGACGCATGAGCGAATCGACATGAATGCCTCCCTCCTGTGAGTGATGTTCGACGGAATGGACAGCCTTTGACACGTACTTTTATGACGCACGGTCAGCGAAATCGCTTCATCCACCCGAAAGTGTGGAACAAATATCCATTCCGTTAAGGTACACCTGACATTCTACTCGATTAGGTACGTACAATCCAATTTTTATTTTTTCGGATTTTTGGGGTGTATTGATTCCATGGGGGCAGAGCCACGTTCGGTTTTTATGCGAAATTTTTTGTGATCCTACCCGCACCCCCTACAGTATGTCCTTCATTGCAACATCGCCTAAAATTCTGTTTCCAGTGAACATCAGCGGTGGTCATTCTTTTGCCGAAAGCCGTATCGCCAAGCCCGCAGTCGGACAGTGAGCCGCACACACTTCCGCGCAACCCGCAAACGCGGCTTCCAGCGAACGATGGAATGGCGGGCGGATTTGCACTTGGAAACCACGTTCCGCGAAAGTCACTCCAATCGGTCCGGCTGGGATGTACGGGGACGCGGCATCCGAACATGTGGCGTCCGGCGTTTCGAATAAGTGTTGCTGTTGGGCAAAAGCAGTGGAAATCTGTACGCATAGTCCACAGTCGATACATTTGGCGGGTTCAAAAGAGTAGTTTCGTAATTCGCCGGTGGCGGGGGCTCGACTTTGGAAAAATTGCGGAAGAATCGACGCGACTTTTCGCATGCCGCCGCCGACAAATCGTGACGGTTTCGCCCCATATTCTGCCGCGATGGCACGCAATCGGCAATCGTTCCGCGAAACGCAATCGCACCGCAAACAGCGTCGCGCAGCGGTCACAGCCTCCTCGGGAGTGAAACCCGACGCGGATTCTGATGGATTAGAACGCGATTCGGGCGATACTTGCGAAACCATTTCCAAAAGCTGCGACGGCGTCAATGGAGAACGTTTGCAGGAGTACTGTCCGCAAGGGTCCGCATTGATGGGATGCCCAAAAATCGAGGTTTTTGGAACCGAATCCCTGAAAACGGAGGTTCTCAAAAAGCGGCTGATCGCTTCCGCCGCCTCGCGTCCATCGCCGACACTCCGCACGACGAACGGTTTTTTGCGGGTGACGCCGCCGCCCGCGAAAACATGCGGTTTACCATTCACCTGCCATTCCGTACGATCCACAGGAATCCCCATATTGCCGCAAGTGATTCCCCACGCCATAACCGCTTCCAGACCACGTTCGCCTACCGCGATCAGCACTGCGTCGTAGGTTGATTGAATCCGTTCGAAAGCGATGGCGTCAATATTTTCATGTGGTTGAAACTCAATGCCTAACCGTAATATTTCCTCGATTTCCTGTTGGAGTACGGTGATGGGCAGTTGTGCGTCGGGCCATTCCAACAGTCTTCCACCGGAGTGAGATGCGCGTTCGTAGAGGGTCACTTGGTGTCCGGCCAATCGTAAATACCACGCCGCGGAGAGGCCCGTGGGACCCGCGCCAATGACCGCGACACGACAGCCTGTATCTGGAGCGAGGGTAACCGGAATTTGGTTTTGCTCCTGTTTCCAAGAAATCGCGACGTCACCCACAAATTGTTTGACCGCGCAGATCGAAACCGCTCCACCTGCTGGAACGCGACGACAGCCTTTCTCACAGGGCGCAGAACAGATGCGACCGAGCGTTGCCGGTATCGGAATCCGTTGTCGCACTGTTTGGATCGCCATCACGAGGTCGCCTTCGACTACCGCTCGAAGCATGGCCGGAATGTTCAAATGCGCCGGACATGACGTTTCACATGGTCCCACACAATCACCCTGATGCTCCGAAAGCAATAATTCTAACGCCGTTCGGCGTAATTCGTGAACGCTTGCCGATTCACTTTCGACTCGCATGCCCTCTTCGACCCGCGTTGCGCAGGAAGGCACGATTCGGTCCGGACGACCATCACCGCCCAATATCTTGACGACGCAGACCAAACAGGAGGTTTGCGGCTCACCATCGGGACTGTGGCAAAGCGTTGGAATGCGAATGCCCAGCCGCGTCGCCGCCGCTAAAATCGTCGCGTCTGCGGATATAGTGATCTTTTGTCCATCAATAAATAAAGTTGGCATACGATATTAGTCCCATTCGATGGAAGGTTTACGCCACGATTCTTCGTCGGAATCGCTTCTGAACGGATATTTTAATCGACCATGTTTATCCCCAATGCGTATCATTGCGTTGGAAAATAATCAAATGACGGAAATGAAAAGGTGGGGATATTTTAGGGAAGCGGCTGAGCATACAAGCCCAAATGGAACGCTTCGGCGCGTTCAAACGCCGGAATATTCAGGTGGGTCGGACGATTCAACACTTGAGGATTGCCACGTCGATCCGCGATGACCATCGTCGTGGACCCACCGCTGCTTACGCTGATGAGATTGTCGATTTCCAAGGCTTCTGCCCAACGTCTCGCTTCGACCGCCGTCGCGCCGTTGCTGTACGCTGGTTGCTCGCCCTCAAATTGCATGAAATAAAGGTATCGACCATCGTCCGAGTATCCTATCGTATTGAGCGACATACGGCCCGTAGTGTATTTTTCACGGTTGATTTGGTGCTCACGTTGAATGATAAAGCCGCCGATACCAAATTGGTCGCCCTGGCGATCACGATCTCCGTAGTGAATGAAACGAGGTTTGCCCTGTGTGGTGAACGCGATTACATCGCAACCTCCATTGTCCGCGTCGTAACAGGTTCCGTTCCAAATGAGGCCACCCGTACGTGCCGGAAAACCTTCTCCCACATATGCTCTCGTGGTTTTCCCCGCACCGACACCGGCCACATAATTGGGACCTAACGCAACATTTCCCAAGCGAAACCACGGCGGAGGCAGTGGCGGTGTTTTGGCAATACCCGCTACATTCACACAGACCGCTAGTTGGTGCTCCTTGAGCACAGTGCTCGTTTTTTTCGAGATCGTGTTGTATTCCCCTTGGATAACAGGCGGTGTCATAAACGGTTTGACGCCGTCCGCTTCCAAATCGGCGCGAATGACCAATGCTTTTTGGAGCGTCGGCGAGGTAACCTCGATACGAGCCAATTCAATCCCCTGAAAAATCGGTCGCCACGTAACCGGTTCTGGAATTTCGAGTTTTACTTGCTCCACCTGTGTGGTAAACCGTGCTGCATCCGTCGATAGAGGTTGAATTTCGTTCTCAGGGATACGTGCGACAACCACCCCTAAAATAAGCCACACGACGGCACCTAACGTGAAGCCTATTCGCAAACTCCACTCTTTCCAACCGCAATCGGTCCAAAAGCAATCGCCGTCCGAAAAATTGTCCGACACCGACGTTCTATCGGAAAAATTAAAGCTCAAATTTTGGTTATCCATCGTTTTTATTGCCTATTTTACATCTACATTTGTGTATGATGCCATTTGGGGATCGTTCCAGGTTACCCCAAAATTTGGCGTGACCGGTTTATCCGTCGGCCGTCGATTGATCCGTTGGCATCGAGATTCGTTCGCAACGCTACCGAACTTCGATTGCTCCGACGGGACACGCGTCACGGCAGACGTCGCATCGAGTGCATTTTTCCACGTCAATCTGATGTTGACGATAGGGCGTGATCGGAATTGCTCCAACGGGACAACGCTGCGCACAAATCGTACAACCGGTACACTTGGTATTGACGAAGTACGTAATCAGAGCTTTACAGTGGCCCGCCGGACAACGTCCTTCTAAATGGGCCTCATATTCGGCACGGAAAAATTTCAAGGTCGATAAGACGGGATTCGGTGCCGTTTTGCCTAAACCACACAAACTAGACGCTTTGACCGCTTTCGCCAATTGCTCCAGCTCGTCTAAATCTTTCGGCTTGCCATGTCCATTGACGATCTGATCCAAAATATCGAGCATTCGTCGTGTACCAACGCGGCAAAACGTACATTTACCACACGATTGATCTTGGGTAAACTGGAGGAAATATCGGGCAATATCGACCATACAATCAGTGTTATCGAGAACGACCAGTCCACCGGACCCCATGATCGCCCCCGCGGCGGTCAATTTTTCATAATCGACGGGCAAATCGGCCATCTCGGCGGGAACGCATCCACCGGACGGTCCACCCACTTGAACGGCTTTGAATACTCGATGACGTGGATCCGTCGATGGTAAATCGTGGCCCAAGACGCCGCCGCCAATCTCCTCGACGATTTCTCGAAGAGTAATCCCCATCGGGACTTCGATCAACCCACCTCGGCAAACCTTACCGGCCAGCGCAAAAACTTTCGTCCCTTTACTGGATTCCGTACCGTACTGGGCGAACGCCGCGGAACCATGGCGTAAAATCCACGGAATCAAGGCGTAAGTCTCCACATTATTGATGAGCGTGGGACGCTGCCATAAACCCGATTGAGCGGGGAAGGGGGGACGCAATCGCGGCATCCCACGTTTGCCCTCCATCGAAGCGAGTAACGCCGTTTCCTCACCGCAAACGAACGCCCCCGCACCTTCCTTAATCCGAAATTTTAACGCGGACGGCCTGTTTTCAACTAAATCAATCGGCTTCGCCGCCGATTCCGTGGTCGAGTGACTTTCCACCATGTCGGATGAAGAGTGATGCGTGTTGGATGGAATTTTTTCCACATTTGCCCGCGTTCCTCCAATCTCCGATGGTCGAACATCCAACCGCTTATCGGCTGACGGTTCTGCGAACTGTTCGTCGCTCTGTGGTTTGGCATGGCGTGTACCGTTCCGTGGTTCCTCGATTTTTGAATCGGCAGACAGGTCGAATATACCGCGCTGTTCGCAACGGTGA
>JAQVKF010000296.1 GCA_028694795.1 Thermoguttaceae bacterium
GATGTTTCATTTTCTCAAGATGATCCAAAGCGTTTTTGAGGTTGCTTTGTAATGGTTCTTGTTCGCGTTCGGCTGCGGAAAGTTGAAAACGGAGATGGTCGATTTCACCTTCCAATTCTTCGATATATTTTTTTGAATCCGATATTTCCGATTCAAAAAACGCAACTTCCTTTTCCAAGCGTTCGATTTCTTTTTGGATTTCTTCATCTTCTAAAAACATCGTGCTTTCTCATCGTTTAGAGCGTTTCGATTTCGTTTTTTTGAGCGATTTTCGGTATTTGGCCATGTTGACGTTGTCCGAACCGTCGTCGTCTTTGAGGCGTTGGCTGAGTTGTTTTAACGCGTCGAACGTTTTGGGACCGATGGTTACGCTTGAACTTCGAGATTCGCCTTCGCCTCGGCCATTTGCTTCTCTAATTCGGTTTTTCCATCCGATTCTTCCTCGGATTCCATCGGCGATGGGAGGGACTGCGTTTGCGGCGTTGTGCCGCCCGCAGTTTTCTCATTCGCTGCCGTTTTCTCAGTCGTGCCGTGATCCGTTCGACCATCGTTTCCGTCGTGTTTAGGTTCGTTTTCACAGGGCATTTCACTTCCTTTTCGAGAGAGGTGGTTTCGAGAACGCCGCTCGACGCTCCATGAGCGGCATACCAAACGGATGGAGAGGGATTCGAACCCCCGTTGCCATGCCTCGCAAAACGGTTCTCCAAACCGTCGCCTTCAGCCACTCGGCCATCCATCCGCAAACGCTACTCGCACAGCTCCATGGTGCGGATCAGGGCGTCGCAATGCCGATCGAGCGCGTCCAGTTGTGCCATCGGAAGCGATTCCATCGCCTCGGTGTCCCACGAGAGCAAGCCGTTCGCCAGATGGACCGTCAGGCCACTGTAACGCGGCGTTTCATGATGCTTTTGCATCTTTTGAAATACGATTTCTATCTTTTCCGAAAGCGTTTTGGCCATCGTTTCTCGCGTCGGCGGTCGTAAGTGTTTTTCCACGATCAGTCGCAAGTCGTGAACTTCGATCGCCATGCCGATCCATCCCTGCGAAGTCATTTGAATCTTGGACAGGATTTCTTTCATTTCCGCGAGCATTTCGTTTTGCTTTTCCAGGTGTTGATTCAACCGATCCAGCGAGTGGTTCGCCGTCTCGGCTTGATCCGTGATCAAGCCCGCGGATTCCTGGATCCCGCGAGCGATCGTGCCCAATCCGTCCACCGTTTCGTCGAGATCACCTATCGCCATGGTGGTCCGATTCTGCGATTCCGTGAGACGCTGCCATTCTTCTTGAGTGAGTGTCTTTTGAAACATCTTTCTGTTTTCCCTTCATCAAATGTTGGAGTGAATTTGGATCCGTGTTGGCGTTGGTTGTTTTCCCATCGCCCGTCGCGAGCAGCGACCGCACTGCTTGCGGCCAACATGCACGCCCGTCCATGCCGGTTCTTCACGCAGCCGCTTGGCCGCGTGGTGCGCCGTCCACGGCGATTCAGGTGGATGTTTAAGATACATTGGGGCCTCGTATTCCGATTTGGACTTTCTTGCCATTCATGGAAAGTAGGGAGAGCAAAACGTACAGAAAATCGCGTTTACCCCGTTCAATCGCCTTTTCCTGGTTAGGAATGGCCATGAACAGGTTATGCGTTCCATACGCACAGCGAAGGGACGTCTCTTCTTCCACCCATCGCTTGAATGCCTCCAGGTGTTCGGGGATGAGATGCGGAAGAAACCTCTCGAAAACGAATCCGCTGTCTTGGATGAACGCGATTTCGCCAAAAGGTTGAACTTGAATGGCCTCCACCAGTTCAAAAACATCCACTCGCCATTCCGTCTCTTTCGGCTCGCTCGTGTCAAACCACGAAAGCGGCGGGGTGTTTTCCATGTCAAATGTCATCCGTTCATCGTTCCTTTCCCGTAGGCGGCAATCAAAAGCGCCTCCGCTCGGTTGTGGTCTTTCACCCGTGATAAATCCGCCGCGAGACTGGGAAACAACTGCTTCGCCGCTCCAATCGACGCGTCTTTATCGCATTTCAGCAGGTTGTATTTCCGCTTCCATGCCTGAGGCAACACATCCGAGACCGAGATATTCAAACACGCGCAAATCGCCAAAAGACTGCCGCGCATTTGGCCCATCGAGAACGCGGTCATCGCGGAATCCTTCATCGGCTGCGTCTTTTCCAGAAAGACGAACACACGGTGACGCGTCTGCCAATTTTCCAAATAGTTTTTCATCGCCGTGACGTCTAACACCTGCTGCTTGCGTGCCCCGTTGGGAATGGTCATCATGGGTAAATCCGCCACCAAGACATCTCCGTTCGGCCCTAAAATCGCCATCGCTCCCGTCATCCCGGGATCAATGCCTAAAATCAATAAAAACTTCATCCATCCTCCTTCTGGGTTCTTTCCTCATTCACGGCTCGCGAGTCGCCATGGCCGAGGATCGTTTGAATGTTGTGTAAAATCTGCCGCTCATATTGCTCGGACGCTTCGCGTAACACGTCGGGATGCCAGCGAATCAAACGGTTGAACCATGTCACGATATCACCCGCGTCGCGATTCATCGCGTGGTGCGTCGTGCCGCAATCTCGAAGCGCCGTTCCATCCATGATGAACACCTGTTATTCTGTCTAGTCAAACTGGACACTTGTTTTTGTCGATCGCAAAAAAATAATCAGCGTGTGTGCCCGCCCAGCGTTTTTCCACGGTGAATCCAGTACGCCTCATGGAACATCCAAAACGATTTCTCTAAGCTGTTCGTAGGAAAATTTCGTCCGCAACCGTTGTAGGATTTGTGCGTGCGTGTGACCAACCGTGCTGCCACTGATGCCAAGTGTTTTGCCCGCTTGCCGATAGGTCTGCCAGCACTCATACAACAACCTCAAAAGGCGTCGCTCGGATTCGGACAACGGTTCGGCCACGGCGTTCCAAAACTCCTTTTTCCGAATCGCGTCTTCTGGATCGGCCACGCAAACTCTTTCGCCTCTGGAT